>JAJECF010000083.1 GCA_022822125.1 Alphaproteobacteria bacterium | reverse complement strand
ATCGCTTGAATATCGCGGGCAGTCCCGCCGATACTCTCGGCGAGCGGTTTCTGTCCAGGGCATGTGTGGCTCCGTTCTGTCGCGAAACCGAACTGAATCACAAACCCTTGAAACCGCTCAACTCTTTTTGGGTCAGGCTCTAAGGAGACCGAGAGGCAAGGCATAATGGCATTGGTTGTTGCGGCCGGAAAACGTGCGGCGACTTTTGACAAGAGTGGGTCAAGCCGGCGCCTTGAAGTATCTCGGAAGCGGTACTTCACTGGTAAGCCGCATGCCGGGCCCGCGCGGCGTGACGGCCACGGGTGACGACACGCTTGGCTGGCGGCTCGGCCCTGCGGGCAATGCACCCGGGCCTCGCCTTCGGTGTGAGGGCGACACACAGCGAAGGGACGCGGGGGCCCCGGGCGTACAATGTCAGCATTTAGATCAATCTGCGGTGTTGCAGGTGCTGCAGGTGCGGACCGCTTCCCGGCCCTATCCTTCAGGCAGGGTCGTTGGCCTATGCCTCCCCATTATAGCGCTAAGCGCCTGTCCGACCCGTTCGGCAGCGGCCTCGATCTCGCGGTCCCCGACATGGGCATAGCGCATGGTCATGGCGACATCACTGTGGCCGAGCAGGCGGGCCACGACCGGCAGGGATACGCCGGCGAGGGCCGCCTGGCTGGCTACCGTATGGCGAAGGTCGTGCAGGCGGACATCCTCAATACCGGCCTCACGACGAACGCGATTCCAGAGCAAGGGCTCGCGCGTTCGGGGACGGGACGGGTCCCTGACGGACGGAAACACCCAAGGGCCGTCGCCCTCCGCCATGCGGCGTTCGACGATCTCCCGCGCCGGAGCATTCAGAAGGACGGTTCTCGGGCCCGTCTTGCTATCGAGGAGTTCGAGCCGGTCTTCCCTGACCTCCTCCTTGCGGAGATACACGATTTCGCCCTTGCGGCAGCCGGTCAGCAGCAACAGGCGGATGATGTCGGCCTGCTGCGCCTCCGACAGCGACCCGTCCGTATAGCGGTCGAGCACAAGGTGAAGGCGGGCGATTTCCTCGCGGGACAGGAAGCGCGTCATCTTCCGGCCAGGATTGCGCCGGATGCCGCGGGTTGGGTTGGTCTCGATATGCCCGCAGCGGACCGCATGGTTGAGGATCTGCCTGAGCAGGTCGAGCGCCTTATTGGCGCCTCCCGGCACCGTTTTGCTGACTGCCTCGAACCAGCGCAGGATGGCGATGCGCGAAATGCGGTCGAGGGGCAGCGCTCCGAAGGCGGGCAGAAGCTGGCGCTTCAGGTCACCGAGACGGCCCTTGCGGGTGGTCGGCTTGCAGCGGTCGAGACAATCCGTCTTCCAGGGGCCGGCGACGAAATCCCGGAAGAGCGGCACCTGTTCGCGCCCGCCTGCCTGCGGCTCGACCGCTGCCATTGCCAGACAGTCCCGCCGTATGTCCTCGACCTTGCGCAACATGGCTGGGCCGAAGGACATTTTCTTTGCGCCCGTAACCGTTCTACGGTGGTAGATGAAAGTCCGGCTGCCGGAGGGGCGGACGCGCACGCCGAGGCCGGTTACCTGTGCGTCCCAGACTGTGTATTCGCGTGTCTCCGGCCTCAACCTTGCAATACCGGCATCGGTCAGCCTCTTGCGTTTCGGCATGGCTCAGCCCTCCCCGAGAATGCAGGCAAGGGCATCGGCTGCCTTCCTGACCGAACAGTCGGACAAATGCGCGTATTTCAGCGTCGTCTGTGCATCGTTGTGCCCGAGCAGCCGCGCTGTCGTCATGACACTCTCGCCGTTCATGATCGCGATGCTGGCATATGTGTGACGGCAGTCGTGAAGGCGGACATCCGCCAGACCGGCCTCCTTTCGGACACGGCGCCAGAACCTCTCGAAGATGGTCGAGGACAATGGCCCCTCCCGCTGCGGCGAGGGAAAGACCCAATTGCTCTCGCGCGGGAGCCCGTCCAGCAAGGTGCAGGCGGGCGAGGACAGCCAGACGGTCCGGGGTCCCGTCTTGCCGTCGCGCAGGAACAGCCGCCTTTCCCGGTAATCCGCCCATTGCAATGTTCCGATCTCGCTCTTGCGGCAGCCGGTCAGAAGCAGCAGGCGGATGAAGGCCACCTCTCGCGAATCCCGGTCTTCGTGGCTGTCCAGCACGCGGGCGAGGCGGTGGAGCTCCATGTCCGACAGGAAGCGCTCCCGACCCTTGCGCCGGTAGCGGCGGATGCCGGCGCAGGGATTGCTGCCCTCTGGACGGTAGCCGTAAATCTCAGCCTCGCGCATGATGACGGAGAGGACCGGCGCAGACCGGTCGGCAGCCACCGGCGTCGCATGAAGCGAGGCGAACCAGCGCTGCACGTCCTTGTTCGTGATGTCGGCGATGTTCATTCCGCCGAACCGGGGAAGGATCGCGTTGCGCAGATATTTCCGGTTGACCTTCATGGTCCCGGGCTTCCAGCGTCGCCCATAACGCGAGAAGACCTCCTCCGCCACGGCCTCGAAGAGCTTCTCTTCCGGCAGGGCGGGTATTTCGTCGAGGCGGATTGCAGCCAACAGTTCCGCTGCCTGTCGTCGGGCCTCGTCGAGGTCAATGCTGTCGGCGTCGCCGACGGTCTTCCAGAGGCGACGGCCCTCATACTGGCTGTGAACGAAATACCGCTTGGCCCCCGAGGGCAGGACACGGATGCCGAAGCCCCTCAATTCGCTATCGCGAATGTCGTAGGGCGACTTGCGGGGTTTGAGTATCTCGATCCGGCTTTCTGTGAGACGGACACCGGGCATGGGTATTCCTCCTGCATTCTGTTGCAGGCGGGGGAAAACGGAGTTGTGTTTCCATCCCAATCTGCAAATTGGACGAGGAAAAACAGGAGCTTTATCAATAGGTTAGCATCGAAGATGCGGTACCAGGTGTTCGAGACGGCAACCGATCCGGTCATGATCGCGGCCGGCAATGACGGGCTCTACCAGCGGCTCTGCGCGGTGCTGGGCCGGCCGGAATGGGGACGGGACGCCCGCTTCGCCACAGTGCGGGACCGGCTGACGAACCGCGCGGTGCTGATCCCGCTCATCCAGCTCGCCCTGCTTGCCCGGCCGCGCGCCGCGTGGCAGGCGGCGCTGGAGGCGGCGGGCGCCGATCAACAAGGTGAGCGAGGCGGCCGACGATCCGCAGACGGCGGCGCTCGGCGCGGTGTTGACGGAGCCGGAAACGGGCTATCCCCTGCTCGGCCTCCCGGTGAGCTTGGACGGCGAGCGGCCGCCGGTCCGCAGCACGGCGCCCGCGCTCGGCGCGCATACGCGTGACGTATTCGGCGCCGATGCCTGAGCCGGGCGATGGCGCTTCACCAGGCAGTCGCGCTCGCCGTCCTCATCGCGCTCGGCATTGCAGTGGACGCGGCGGTGAAGCTCGTGCGCGCGAAGAAACGTCCGCACACCGACACGGCATGGCAGCGCCGACGCCTGGCGCTGGCGCTTGCCGCTTTCCTGGCGCTGGCGGCGGCGTTTCTGGCCATGAAACCGGACGGTCCGGCCTGATCGTCCGAAGGAGCGGCTGAATGACGGAGCGCGACGAGTGGCTGGCCGCCTTGCCCAAGGCCGAACTCCATCTGCATCTGGAAGGCGCGATTCCGCTGCCGGCGCTGTTCGAACTGATCCGGGCCGCCGGCGGGGACCCGGCCGTTCCGACCGTGGAGGCGCTGAGGGAACGTCTGACCTATCCCGACTTCCCGGCCTTCATCGAAACCTGGATCTGGAAGAACGGCTTTCTCAGGAGCTATGACGATTTCGCCTTCATCGGCGAAGCCATGGCAGCCGACCTCGCGCGCCAGAACATCCGCTATGCGGAACTGTTCTTCTCGCCCGGCCGGTTCGCGGACCGGGGCCTGACGCCTGCCTGCCTCGCGGCGGCCATCCGCAGCGGGTTCGACCGGGTGCCGGAGGTCGCGCTCTACCTGATCGCCGATCTCGTCCGCGACCTCGGGCCCGATAATGCGGCCGTCATGCTGGCGGAGGTCGTCGAGGTTGCAGGCGACGCCGGCATTCTCGGCATCGGCATCGGCGGCTCCGAACATCTCTATCCGCCGGAGCCCTTTGCGCCGGTTTACGAGGCGGCCCGCAAGGCAGGGCTGCGCACGAGCGCGCATGCCGGCGAAGCGGCCGGAGCGGAGAGCGTCCGCAGCGCGGTCGAGGTTCTCCGGGTTGACCGCGTCGGCCATGCGCTCCGCGCCGAGGAGGACGAGGCGGTGGTCGATCTGCTGGCGGAGACCGGCGTCGTGCTGGAGCTTTGCCCGCTCTCCAACCTCGCCACCGGCGTTATCGAGCGCATCGAGGACCATCCGGTGCGCCGCTACTGGGAGCGCGGGCTCAACATCACGGTCAATACCGACGATCCGGGCATGTTCCACAACAGCCTCGCCGGGGAATACGCCCTGCTCATGGACGTGTTCGGCTTCGGCCGCGAGGACATTCGCAGGCTTGCGGCCGCCGCGCTGGAAGGCGCCTGGTGCGCGCCGGAGGAGAAGGCGAGGCTGCGCCCGCTCTTCGCCGCTTGACCCGCCCCGCCCGGACTTGCCACTAATCGCGCTGCGGAGGGGAATCCGGTCCGGTGGCCGGCTCGGTCTTCAAAACCGCTGCGGCGGCGCATCGCTGCCAGGTGGGTTCGACTCCCACTCTCCTCCGCCACCCGGCCGCGCGTTGCATGTCCGGCGCCGGGCGCGCATCCTGCCGGCCGCAGGCACGAAGCGGGGCGGGCGGGGCGAAGCCATGAGCGGGCAGGCGATCAAGACCATGAAGCTCTATGCGCAGGTGGAGCGGGTCCATGCGCAGCTTCGCGACGCCGGGGTCGCGGAGGACGGCCCCATTCCCCTCGACGTGCTCTCCCGCTTCGACCAGTACCATTATGACGGCGCGGCCGCTGTGGAGGAGGGGATCGCCCGGCTGGCGCTTGCGCCGCATCACAGGGCGCTCGATGTCGGCTCCGGGCTCGGCGGGCCGGCCCGCATCATCGCCAGCCGGGCGGGCTGCCGCGTCACCGCGTTGGAGCTCCAGCCGGACCTGCATGAAGTCGGCGCCCGGCTGACCGCGCGCGCCGGCCTCGCGGACCTTGTGCGTCACCGGCAGGGCGACATTCTGGAGGGCGCGCCCGACGCCGGCGGGTTCGACGCCCTCTTCGCCTGGCTGGTGTTCCTGCACATTCCCGAGCGCGAGCGCCTTTACCGGCGCTGCCATGAGGCGCTCCGCCCCGGCGGCGCGATGTATGTCGAGGACTATTTCGAGCTTGGAACACTGACCGGGGCGGAGCGCGAGACGCTTGCCGGGAAGGTCTATTGCCGCGACCTGCCCCGGCTGGATGACCTCCGCCGCGACCTCGGCCGCGCGGGCTTCGCCCGGGTCGAAATCGAGGATGTGACGGCCTTCTGGACCGGGCTCGTCACGGAACGCGCGGAGGCCTGGCGCGCCGGCCGCGAGCGGGAAACCGCGCTTCATGGCGAGGCGGTCTTTGCCGGGCTCGACGATTTCTATTCCAGCATCGCCCGCCTCTTCCAGGGCGGCAATCTCGGCGGTATGAGACTCATCGCCCGAAAGCGCTGACGCGGCGCCGTCAACTTTCCGCCCCCAGCCGGCCGAGCCAGTCCAGCCGGGGGCGCAGCGCGGTTATGGGGCCGAGGGCGATGACGGCGGGGGATTCGGCCCGGCGCGCGGCGTCGCCGAGGCCGGCCAGCGTGGTCTCGATGACATGCTGGCGCGGCGTGGCGGCGTGGCTGACGATGACGGCGGGCTCGGCCGGCGGGCGGCCGTGGGCCATCAGGCGCTCGGCGATGGCGCCGATCCGCCGGAGCGCCATGTAGAACACGAGCGCCGGCGCGCCCCTCGCCAGCGCCTCCCAGTCAAGGCCGCTTTCCTCCGGCGCGGCGTGGCCGGAGACGAAAGCGACGACGGAATTCGCGTCCCGGTGCGTGGCCGGGATGCCGGCATAGGCGAGCCCGCCAATGCCCGCCGTCACCCCCGGCACGATGCGAAACGGCACGTCCGCCGCCGCCAGCGCCAGCGCCTCCTCGCCGCCGCGCCCGAAGACGAAGGGGTCGCCGCCCTTGAGCCGCAGCACGCGCCCTCCCGCCTTCGCCTCGGTGACCAGGCGCGCGGAAATGTCCGGCTGGCAGGGCGAGGGCCGGCCGCCGCGCTTGCCGGCGGGGACGATGCGCGCCTCCGCCCGCGCCATCGCCAGCACGCCGGGATCGACCAGCGCGTCATGGACCACGACATCGGCGTCCTCCAGCGCGCGGGCGGCGAGCAGCGTCAGCAGGCCGGGGTCGCCGGGGCCCGCGCCCACGAGCCAGACCTCGCCCGGCGCCAGCCTCGGCAGGGCCGGCGTCATTTGCCGAGCAGGCGCAGCAGCAGGGCGGAAACGGGCGTCATCCGCGCAATGGGGCCGCGCACGAATTGGGCGACCGCCTCGCCGACGGCGGCGGGCGGCGGCTCCGGCGGCAGGGCGAGCCCGCCGGCGATGCCCGCCGAGGCCTCGCGCGCGGCCGCCGCGCCGGCCGCAATCGTCGCGGCGAGCCGCCCGTCGCGGTCGAGCGGCGCCAACTGCGCCCAGACGAGCGCCAGATAGCCCGGCCAGTAAGCCAGGTGCCGGTAGAGGCTCGCCACCACCGTATCGCCCTGATTGCCGAGCCCGTTCAGCGCCAGCACAAGATCGCGCACCTCCGGCGCCAGCGTTTCCATCGCGGGGATCGGCGGCAGTTCGCCCTCGACCGCGCCGCGCGCCCCGCCACGCGCTGCAGGCGGAACGCCGCCGGCGGGCGCGCCTTCCAGCGCCTGCAGCAGCGCGCCGAGCGCGGCGAGGTTCAGCCGGTTGCCGCGGTCGTAGCTCGCCAGCATGCGCAGCACGGCCGCGCGGTCCTCCCCGGAGAGGCCGGCGGCCGGCAGCAGCGCCTCCGGCCAGGGCGGCAGGTCCGGCAGCGGCGTCTTCGCCAGAATCCGCGCCGCGGCCGCATCCGCCAGGCCCTTGGCATAGAGCGGGCGGACGGCGGCCCAGGCCCATTCCAGCGTGCCCGGAAAGTAGGCGAGGCGGCGCCAGATGAGGTTCACCACCGGCACGCCGAGCACATCCCTGATGTCGGCGTAAAGAGCGGCGGCGGCCCCGCTGGCCTCGCTCTCGGGCAGGGTCGGCATGGCGTCGGTCATGGGCGTCCCGTTTATGTCCGCGTCCCCGCCCGCCGCAAAGGCCGGCGGCGGTCAGTCCACCATGGTGAGGCCGCCGGAGACGCTCAGCACCTGGCCCGTCACATAGTCGCTGAGGGGGCCGGCGAAGAACAGCACGGCGTTGGCGAGGTCCTGCGGTGTGCCGACCCGGCGGAAGGGGATGGCGCGGATCAGCGCCTGCTGCATGCGCTCCGGCTGGCCGCGGAAAAGCGGCGTATCGGTCGGGCCCGGGCAGACCACGTTCACATTGATATTGTGGCGCGCCGTCTCGCGGGCGAGCGACTTGGAAAACGCGATGATGCCGCCCTTGGCCCCGGCATAGACGGTCTCGCCCATCGAGCCGACGCGCCCGGCGTCGGAGGAGACGGAGACGATCTTGGCCCCGCCCGCCTCGATCATGGCCGGCAGCAGCGCGTGGCAGAGGCGGACCGCGCCCAGATAGTTGAGCTCGACGATGCGCTCGATGAATTCGGGCGTGTTCTCGGTGAAGGGCATGATCCGGTCCCAGCCCGCGACATTGGCCAGCACATCGACGGCGCCGAGCGCGGCGGCAATGTCCAGGATGGCGGCCTTGTCGGTGACGTCGAGCGGACGCGCCTCCGCCGAGCCGCCGGCCTCGCGCGCCGCGGCGGCGGTCTCGGCCACGGCCGCCTCGTCGATATCGGTCGCGACCACATGCGCGCCCGCCCCGGCAAGCGTCTCCGCCACGGCCCGCCCGATGCCGGAGCCGGCTCCGGTCACGATCGCAGTCTTGTCGGAGAGGTCCACAGAGGGGCGCATGGGGCGCGGTTCCTTTCATTGCGCGAGGGGCGGGGGGCGGCTGTTCGCCGGCAGGGCACTCTGCCCGGTTTTCCCCAATGCGGCAAGGACGGGCGGGCCTTTGCGGGCCGCCGGGGAGTGGACAGTCTCCGCCTCGCTCCGCCAGAATGGGGACAACAGCGGACGAACGGGAGACCGACCGTGAGAACGGCAGGATTGGCGATGGCCGCCCTGCTCGCCGCCGGCGCCGCCCAGGCCGACCCGCGGGGCGTGTGGCTCACCGAAGGCGGCAAGTCGCATGTCGAAATCCATGACTGCGGCGACGGCGCGCTGTGCGGCAGGATCGTGTGGCTGAAATCGCCGCTGGGCAAGGACGGCAAGCCGAGGCGCGACAGAGGGAACGAAGACGAGGCGCTGCGCGACCGCCCGATTCTCGGCCTGCGCATGGTATGGGGCATGGAGGACCAGGGCGGCGGCGAGTGGGATGACGGCCGGATCTACAACCCGAATGACGGCCAGACCTACAGCGCCGAGATGGAGGAGATCGACGCCGACACGCTGGAAGTGGCCGGCTGCGTGCTGTTCATCTGCAAGGGACAGACCTGGAAGCGCGTCAGATAGGGCCGGCCCGCCCGGGAGAGGAGCGGGCCCCGTCATGAGATGTCATGAAATGTCATGAGGGGCCTGCGTGATGTCATGATATGTCATGCGATGTCATGATCGCCATGCCATTGCCGCAGCTTCGCCGTCCCGGTCCTGCATATCGTTCCTCCCCTGCGCTTCGTTCCGACCCGGTCCGTTCGTCCCGCCGCCGCCCGGCCGCCCGGCGCGGCGGGACCCTGTTTCCGCGCGCATCGCGCGCGCGAGACGCCGGACGCACCTTCCCCGTCCGCTCCCGCCGGGGCTTTCGGCCCCAGCCGCCCTCTGCAGAGAACGGAAAAGGCGGCCCGCAAGCCGCCTTTTCCTGCGCCCATCATACCACACTTTCCCACAGGTCAAGCCCCCGGGCGGCCCCTTCGTGAAACTTCTGCAAGGTTGTGGATGGAGGGGGCGGTACGGACCTTCTCCATGATGGTTTGGAGACCGCGCACGCACCGGTTCCGCCACATCGCCGCTGATGACGGTAGCTGCACAGCCACGCCCCAGCCCCACGGCATCGGGCACACCCCGCACGCCAACACGGGCGCTGCCCGACCAACACCGAAAAAAAGTCCCAAAGGCTTGACACCGTAAGGCCTCTATGATTCCCTGTTGTTGCACCCTCGTTATCCTGCGCCCTGCACCGTTCCATGACCTTACCTGATCAGACCATCCAAGACCCACGATCTAGCCGTCTTTCTCCTCTTCTTACAACAACCCAAACAATAGCTAAAGAATATCGGCGACGAAAAAGTGCGTACGATTACAAGGGAATTCGTCCTCCTGAAATATCAGACTTCCTGACCCGCGGCTGGCAAATTCAACGCCGTGGAAAGCGAGTAATACGAATCAAACGTCTTAAACGCCACGACAAATATCTTGAAGATCGTGTTTGGTGTCTTTTGCGGGCGATGGATTATCCAATAATGAGTGGAGAAAATTTTTCAATTTATTTTCGACGTTCAGAGGCACTTGCAGAATTGAGGTTCTGAGGAATAGCGGCTGAGATTTTGGATGCGGTTTTAGGTTTGCGTTGCGTTTGGGGCGCTGCGGCTGGCCTGATTGGGTCGCGGGTCGTGTCTGCGGTCGGTTTTGAGGCGAGC
>JAJECF010000041.1 GCA_022822125.1 Alphaproteobacteria bacterium | reverse complement strand
AGGTATCGTTCTGCTGGGCTCCTTCGCTCTCGCCGCCTGTGGCGGGGGAGGCGGAGGAACAGCGGACACGATGCCGCCACCGCCGGCGGCTAATCCTGCAGAGGAGCGGTCTGCCATCCAGATGGCACTTAACGCTGCGGGTCAGGCTCTTTCTGTGGTGACGGCCGCAGGGGAGAACGCGACCGACACGCAGATCATGGACGCGGAAGAGAAGGTGGCACAGGCCAGGGCGGCGATCGCTGCGGCCGACGATCTTCCGGACTCCGAGATCGCCCAGCACAACACGGCGCTTGGGTTGATCGATACGCCGGTCATGGCGGCGCGTCAGGCATTTGACGAAGCGCAGCGCGTCGCGGACGTCGGGTCGGCCCGTTCGGCAGCGTTGCAGTCCTACATGGATGCCGATGCCGATGCCAAAAAGGCCAGGCTAGAGGCTGACGCGGCGGAAGAGACCGCTCCGGGCTCTGCTGGCGCGATGGCCGCGGAGACGGCTGCCGTGGAGGCTCGTAGGGCTGCGGACGCCGCGAAGGCGGCGCACGACGCCATCATGGACGACATGACCAAGGCCGAAGCTGACGTGGAGAAGGGCAAGGCTGCCTCCGCGGCGGAGACGGCCATGGGGCATTACCTGACGGCCATGCGGGAGAACAACACTATCCAGACTGCGGCTACCGCGGCCGGTGAGCAGGAGCGAAAGAGTGCCGTCGCAACTGCAAAGCTAGAGGCCGGAAAGGCAGCCATGGCTGCCATGACGGCGAAGAACGAAGCGGACGAGGCTGCGACGGCGGCGGAGACCGCTCGCGACAATGCCAAAGCCGCGTACGACAAGGCGATGGCTGCGCGCACCGACATGGCAACGGCCAGGGCGGAGTATGAGAAAGCCAAGGCTGCTGCGATGGATGCCAGGACCGCTGCCACCGAGGCGAATGATGCCTACATGGCCGCGAAGATGGCTGCCGAAGGCATCGACGACGCCGGCACGGCTGCCGCCGCCCAGACGGCTCAGGGGACGGCCGAGGACCAACAGGGAATCGCCGTGGCCCGCCAGGGCACCGCCGAAGGTCATCAGTCGACGGCGGAAATGGCCGAAACCGCTGCCGTGACAGCCGCTGGCACGCATGTCCTGACCTTGTTCAAGGCGGCGAATGGCGAACACGTCATGGACGTCGAGAGCACGGAAGCCGACGAGAGGGCTGCGCACGTTGCCAGCGTTGGTGCGGCCATGGCCGCAATCGCGGCTGCGACCAATGGCAATCAGGCGGCTAACACTAGGGTAACCGCCTCATGGCTCGGGGACACGGTGGACGACCCAGCCACCGAAGCCGACGAGTCTGTGGAGCGCAGCAGGCCGACGATCACAGTGACTGTTGCCGGCACTACCGCGATCACGGTCGAGACGAGGGAAAGCAAGGCTGCCATGGACCTCAACAACGATGGGGACATGACCGACCCTGGCGAACCTCGTATCATCCAGACCGCCACGAAGATCGCCGATCTCGGTGTCTTCCAGGGGTATGACCTCTGGGAGGATGACGGGGACGCGACCACCAATACGGACCGCGCCCGCGCGATCCTCTTCACCAACCTGCAGAAGGGCGAGGATAGCAAGCTCGCTGTGACTGGTGGGGCGGCCAGGTCGGTCAATAACCAAGCCACGCCGGCGGCGAGTGAGCTGAGCACCGTCAGGAGCACCGGAAGCACCATTACGGGTGTCACATGGACACCGTCGGGTGAGCCGCCGCTGATGGGCACACTGACCTGCCCCGCCAACACTGCTTGCAACATTGTGCTTGGTGATGACGGTGCGGTGACGACCATCACCGGTTACACGTTCACCGGTAGTCGGGCGGCCGTAACAGCGGTCACGGCCGCGGACGCGATGGAGAACACCAACTACCTCGCGTTCGGCCTCTGGCTGGAGGAGAGTGACGACGGTGCCACCGACACCTTCGGATCTTTCGCTGTTGGCGGCACCGGCTACGCCGTCAACGTGCAGAACGCCGTCACCGGCACCGCGATGTACAGCGGCAAGGCTGCCGGCGCCCATCACAAGACGGGCGAGGGTGTCAACTGGTTCCATGGCGATGCCAGCCTGACGGCCAACTTCGGCGCGGCCGACGCTGCCGGCACCATCTCGGGTGCGATCAGCAACATCCGGGTGAACGGCGGCGAGGCGATGTCGGACTCGATCTACCTGGGACAGACCACCCTGGCCGATGGCACCGCCACCTTCGACGGTGCGGCCTTCATGGGTGCGCCGACCGCACCGGGCGCCACGACGCATGAGTTCGACGGTACCTGGAGCGGCTCGTTCTTCGGTGCGACGGCCGACGATACGGATACGGCTGACGTGAACGAGTCGGTCACCGCGCCTCTCGCGGCGGCCGGCACCTTCGGCGTCACCAAGTCCACGGGTACGGGCGATGACATGGTCGTCGAGAGCTTCGTGGGCGCCTTCGGAGCTCACAAGCAGTAACCACCCGTTTTCTGTCAGGAACTACGGCCCGGCGGCTTCGGTCGCCGGGCCTCTTTTTTGAGTGAAAATCCATGCGCCTCTCAGACCGGATTGCTTTCGGCCTCGCCGTCGTCTTCCTGCTCGTTTTGGCGGCAGCGCCGCCAGCCGGGGCGCAGACACGGCCCGCCATAACGGCCGACGCGGCGTTCAAGCGCGCCTTGGTGCTGATTAAGGCCGCGTCCCGGCCGGGCCTGCCGGCCAAGACGAAGGACCGCCAGCTTCGCGCCGCCATCGTCCTGCTGCGCAGTATGCTGACGCAGAGGCCCGGCCTCGTCCGTGTCCGCCTCGAACTCGCCCGCGCCTATTTCCTCATGGGCGAGGATACGCTCGCCCGCCGTCATTTCGAGCGGGTGCTGGCCGGCAAGCCGCCGGCGGCGGTCGTCGCCAATGTCCAGCGCATTCTCGGCGCCATCCGCGCGCGCAAGCGTTGGACTGTCCGGTTCGGCATAGCCCTGGCGCCCGACAGCAACATCGCCGCCCAGACGCGCGAGGGCACGATCCTCATAGATACCCAGTTCGGCCGCCTCCCCTTCGCCTATAGCGGCGATCCGCCGACCTCCGGCATCGGCCTCGCGGTCTGGGCCGGCGGCGAGTACCAGTATCCGCTCGCCCGGAGCTGGCGGCTGCGCATGGGCGGCGACGTCTCGCGCCGGGAATACCAGTCCGACGCGTTCGACCGGATGTCCCTGGGCGCCCATTTCGGCCCGCGCTGGCTGATCGGCAGAAGGACCGAGGCGAGCCTGCTGACCAGCGCGCGCATGAGCTGGCTGTCCGACGAGACGGACTATCGCGATCTCGGCTTCCGCCTGTCGGGCGCGCACCGGCTGAACCGGCGGACCACACTGAACATCAACGCCTCCTGGCACGACCGGCGCTACACGGGGCGCCGCTGGCTCGACGGGCCGGTCGTCGACGCCGCGGCCAGTTTCGGCTGGACGGCGCTGCCGACGCTGCGCCTGGACGCGGCGGTGGGCTGGGGGCTCCAGCGGACGAAACGGGAGCGCGAGCGCAACGCGTCCCGCTGGCTGCGGGCCGGCGCGACGGCGCTGCTCCCCTGGGGCTTCACCGTCGGCGGGTCGGGCACGGTGCGCTGGACCGACTATGAGGGCAACTGGGCGCCGTTCGTGCTCGGCGGCGGGGCGCGCAGCGACCGGACCTGGTCGGTCCGGCTCAACGTCCTCAACCGCGCGCTGACCTTGAGCGGGTTCAGCCCGCAAGTCTCGGTCGTGCACGAATGGCGGCGATCCAATGCGCAGCTCCACGATTACAGGCGCACCTTCGGCGAGATGCGCCTCGTGCGGCAGTTCTGAACCGGGGAAACGGCAGCGGCCTGAGATGGGGACCGGAGAACTCGTGCACGGCAGCGAGGCCGAACGCCGCGCCGCGCTCGAAGCCTTCGAGCGCAGGAAGTGCCTTTGACGCCGGAAGCGCGGCACCGGCAATTTCACACGGCTCCATCCTTGCTGTCGAATTCATCCGGGACTGCGGAAGGGGAGATCTATGAGATTGAA
>JAJECF010000154.1 GCA_022822125.1 Alphaproteobacteria bacterium | reverse complement strand
GGCTCGACGCGACGACGACCCTGCGACACCCCGGCGCCATCCACTCCTGACCCAAATGACCGATCAGTCCGGGAAATCAGGCCGACCGGCGCCCGAAATAATCCGCGAAATCATCGGTCAGATAATCCGAGAAACAACAACTACCGTCGCTGGTTCCCATCGTCGACGCGACCCCCGCCGCCGTCGGGAAGCGACTTGCCTTGCCTGACTCGCGGCGGTCGCTGCGGCAAGCCGCTTCCCGACGGCTCCCTCAAACCCCGTCACCGGGCGACTTGCAATGCCGGGAGTGCTTCCTATAATGACCAACGGAAGCCGCGCAACGGGTCCGGAACCGTTCCATCACAAGCGCGGCGAGCAGCGTCGCTCAAGCGCCGCTCGGGCTAAGCCGTTGGAATGTAACGGCTATCTGGTCCGAGACCGTAGGGCATGGGCAATCGAGCCCTTTACGCCCTTCGGCGGTTTGCGCCTCATACCCGACGCACCGGTGCTGCTGTTCCGGTCAGCAAGCGCTGGCGGGCAAATTCGTGAACTTTTCGCCTTCGGGACGTTGACTGCGTGCCTGGCCCATCATGGCCGCGACGGCCTGCCCGACCCGTTCGGCCGCTTCCTCGATCTCACGGTCCCCGACATGGGCGTAGCGCATTGTCATGGCGACATTGCTGTGTCCGAGCAGCCGGGCGGTGACGGTCAACGGCACGCCGTTCAGCACCGCCTGGCTAGCTACCGTGTGGCGGAGGTCGTGAAGCCGGACATCCTCTATGCCCGCCTCGCGCCTGACACGATACCAGAGCGGAAGTCCGCAGGATCGATGTCGGGCCGGGTCCCTGACGGAAGCGAACAGCCAGGGTCCGGTTCCCTCCGCCATGCGGCGCTCGACGATCTTCCGGGCCGGGGCATTCAGCAGCACCATTCTCGGTCCCGTCTTGCTGTCCGCGAGTTCGAGCCTGTCGCCTTTCGCTTCCTCCCGGCGCAGGCGGAGGATCTCGTTCCTGCGGCAGCCGGTCAGCAGCAGCAGGCGGACGATATCGGCCTGCTGCGCTTCGGAGGCGGAGCCATTGGCATGGCGGTCGAGGACCCGGTGAAGGCGGGCGATCTCCTCGCGCGACAGGAAGCGCGTCATCTTGCGGCCGGGATTGCGCCTTATGCCGCGCACCGGGTTGGCGCCGATATAGCCGCAGTTGACGGCATGGTTGAGGATCTGGCGCAATAGGGCGAGGGTGGCGTTGGCCGATCCCGGCGCGGTGCGGCTGCAAGCCTCGAACCAGCCGAGCGCCATGCTGCGGCTGATGCGGTCGAGACGCCGGGCGCCGAAGGCCGGCAGCAGATGGTGGGTCAATCTGCTGCGGACCGTCCGCTGCGTGGAAGGCTTGCAGCGCTCGAACCGCTCCGCCTTCCATCGGCCCGCGACGAAATCCCGGAAGAGCGGCGCCCTTTCGCGACAAGCCGCCTCCGCGCCGCCGGCTCCGGTTGCGGCCTCCATGCAGGCGCGGCGCACGTCATCGACCTTGCGCAGCGCCGCCGGGCCGAAGGATATCTTCTTCACGCCTCCTTCCCTCTTGCGGTGGTAGATGAAGGTCCGGCTGCCGGAGGGGCGGACCCGCACCCCGAGCCCGGCAATGCCGGTATCCCAGACCGTGTATTCGCGCGCCTTCGGCCTCAGCCTCGCAATGCCGGCGTCGGTGAGCCTTTTCCGTCTCGGCATCTATCGGCGCTCCCCGAGAATGGCGGCGAGAGCGTCTGAGGCCTCCCGGGCCGAACGGTCGGAGAGATGGGCGTATTTCAGCGTCGTCTGCGCGTCGTTGTGCCCGAGCAGGCGCGCTGTCGTCGTGACCGTCTCGCCCTGCATGATGGCGATACTGGCGTATGTATGACGGCAGTCGTGAAGCCGGACATCGGCGATCCCCGCCTCCTCCCGGACCCCGCGCCAGAACGTCTCGAAGAAGGTTGCGGAGACCGGCCCCGGCTTTCTCGGCGAGGGAAAGACCCACTTGCCCTCGCGCGGCAGCCGGTCCAGCAAGGCGCGGGCGGGCGTGGACAGCCAGACCGTGCGGGGTCCGGTCTTGCTGTCCCGCAGGAACAGCCGCCCCTCCCGGTAATCCGCCCATTGCAGCGTTGCGATCTCGCTCTTGCGGCAGCCGGTGAGCAGCAGCAGGCGGATGAATGCCACTTCGCGCAGACATCGGTCTTCGTGGCTTTCGAGCACGCGCGCAAGGCGGCGAAGTTCCGTCTCCGACAGGAAGCGCTCGCGTCCCTTGCGACGGTAGCGGCGGATGCCGGTGCAGGGATTGCTGCCCTCCGGGCGGTAGCCGTAGATCTCCGCCTGGCGCATGATGACCGAGAGGATCGGCGCGGACCGGTCCGCCGCAACGGGCGTGGCATGAAGGGAGGCGAACCAGCGCTGCACATCCTTGCTCGTGATATCGGCGATATTCATGCCGGCGAACCGGGGCAGGATGGTGCTGCGGAGATACTTCCGGTTGACCTTCATGGTGCCGGGCTTCCAGTTCCGCCCGTAACGGGAGAAGACTTCCTCCGCCACGGCCTCGAAAAGCTTCTCTTCCGGGAGCGCGGGCGCTTCGTCGCGCCGGATGGCGGCAAGCATGTCCGTGGCGCGCCGGCGGGCTTCGTCGAGGCCGATGACGTCGGCGTCGCCGACGGTCTTCCAGACGCGCCGGCCCTCATGCTGGCTGTGGATGAAGAAGCGCTTCCTGCCCGAGGGCAGGACGCGGACGCCGAAGCCCCTCAGTTCCCCGTCGCGGACATCGTAGGGCGCCTTGCGGGGTTCGAGGGTTTCGATCCGGCTCTCGCTGAGACGGGTATTGGGCATGGATATTCCTCCTGCGTCCACTTGCAGGCGGGGGCAAGTGCGGTTGCAGTTGCACCCCCGATCTGCGGTTGCACGAGGAAAAATAGGCTCTATATCAACATGTTAGCATCGAAGATGCGTCCCACTGGTGTCCGGTTCAGCCATTGGGGAAAGCCGGGCGGGTCCTGATTGGGGTTCAGGAGCGCGTGGCGTCTGCGGTCCTCTGTTCCTTATCCTGATACCAGCGGTCATTGATCGGAACCGATGGCGCGGCACCTCCCTGCCGTAGCTCCGTGTCTCGATCCCGCTGAAACTTTCAAAGCCCGGTTGAATCCGGGCCATGCGTCCCTTCCGCCAAATCCAAACCGGACAGCAGCGGACTTGTTCGGGGCATGACGAGCAGAGGACATGAGTCCCAAATCGAGACCGTCGGTGCTACTCCAGCGGCGCGAGGCCCCGGCGCGCTGTCAGAAGGCGGCGTCGCGGCCCTGGGCCCTGGCGACCTCGCGGGCATTGGGGTTGACGGAGGGGCGGAACGGCATTTCGCAGATCTCCGCCGCCACCGGCTGTCCCGGCGCTTCGGCGTAGCAATCCGGCAGCCAGACGGCGAATTCCGTGCCGACACCCGCCTTCTCCACCGGCACATAGCCCATGGAAATGTTGCAGCCGAGCTCGGGCGAATACCAGGGCGAGGTCAGATAGCCGACCGGTTCGGCGCTGCCCGGCTCCGACACCAGCCAGAAATCGGGGGCGTAGTCGTCGATGGGCCTGCCGCCCATGCGCAGGCCCACAAGCTGCTGGCGCCAGGGGGGATTGCCGGCCTCCATCTGTGCGCGCATCCGCTCCAGCGCCGCCTTGCCGATATAGTCGGCGGTCTTCTTGCGCGGCACCTGGTAGCCGAGATTGCACTGGAAGGGGTTGGTCTCGTGGTCGAGGTCCTGGCCCCAGGAGAGGATGCCGGCGGCGATGCGGCGCTGGTGGCCGGGCGCAATCACCATCAGCTTGTGCGCCCTGCCGGCTTCCAGCACCGCCTCCCACATGGCGTTGGCGTGCAGGGTGGCGTCGCGCAGATAGATCTCGTAGCCCTTCTCGCCGGAGAATCCCGTCTGCGAGATGACGACGGCGCAGCCGCCGACTTCGGCCTCCATGATGCCGTAAAACGGGATGTCGCGGACCGCAGGCCCCACGAGGTCGGCCAGCAGGGCTTCCGATTTCGGCCCCTGGATCTGGACCGGGCAGACATCGATCTCGTCGATCTCGACATCCATGCGCGCGCCGGTATTGACGCCCTGCAGCCAGAACATGATGTCGCTGTCGGAGAGCGAGAACCAGAACTCGTCCTCGGCCAGCCTGAGCAGCACGGGGTCGTTGAGGATGCCGCCCTTCTCGTTGCAGAGGATGACATATTTGCCGTGCATCGGCCGGATGCGGGTTGCATCGCGGGTGATGACATAGTTCACGAAGCGCTCGGCGTCCGGGCCCTTGACGCGGATCTGCCGCTCGACCGCCACGTTCCACATGGTCACATGCTCGGTCAGCGCCTCATGTTCCACGGCCGCGCCGCCATCCTCCGGGCGCACATAGCCGCGCGGGTGGTAAACGCGGTTATAGACCGTCGCCCGCCAGCAGCCGGCTTCATGGCTGAGATGCCAGTAGGGCGACTTGCGCACGCGGGTGGAGATCAGCAGCTCCGTCTTTGTCGGCCCGCTCTGGCGCAGATTGTAGGGCACGACGCGGTCGGACTGGTCGACGCTCGTCGCCTGTTCCCTGCGATAGCGGGAATCGAGGCTCGGGGAGATATCGAGGGGCATGGGCTTCGCGCCTCCGCAGCAGGGACAGGAAGCCCAGAATCGGCGCGGAGTCGAAGGCGGATGCGCCCGTTCGCGACGATTTTCGCGGCATGCGCGACAGAATTTCGCTTCAAACCGGCCGGAAGCGATTGACAAGCGGCCGACGCATGGGCATTTGCAACCGAAGCGTCATATTGCCGGAGTCGGCCCATGGCTGGCGAGCAGGTATTCCGGGGGAGCGACGGCGCGCCTGTCGAGGTGACGCTCCTTCCCATTTCGAACTTCTCCCTCTCCAGTTTCACGGCGTTGGTCGAGCCGCTGCGCCTTGCGAACTATGTCGCGGAGCGCCCGCTCTACAGCTGGCGGGTGGTGACGCCGGAGGGCATGCCGGTGCGCTCGAGCTGCGGCGTCGCGGTGGCGGCGGACGAGCCGGCCGAGCGCATCCGCCGCCCGGAGAACGTCGTCGTCTGCGGCGGCGTGGACGGCTGGGCCTATGAGGATGCGGCGGCGCTGGCGCTGCTGCGCCGCTGGGCGCGGGACGGCGCGCATGTGGGCGCGGCCTGCACCGGGGCCTATGTGCTGGCGCGGGCCGGCCTGTTGCGCGACCGGCGCTGCACCATCCACTGGGAGAGCCTCGACGGGTTCGCGGAGCGCTTCCCGGAGATCGACCTGCGCGCGGCGCTGTTCGAGATCGACCGCGACCGGTTCACCTGCACGGGCGGCGCGGCGGCCTGCGACATGGTCCTCCAGGACATCGCCTGGCGGTTCGGGCCGGAGATCATGGCGGCGGTGGCCGGCCATCTGCTGCATGACCGCGTCCGCAGCGGGCGCGACGAGCGCTACCTGCCGCACCAGGCATGGCTGCGCACCAGCCACCCGGTGCTCGTGAAGGCGCTGACCGCCATGGCCGCGAACCGCGAGGAGCGGCTTTCCCTGGTCGAGATCGCCCGCGAGGCGAATGTCTCGCCGCGCCAGCTGGAACGGCTGTTCCGGCGCTATCTCGATTCGACGCCGGCGCGCTGGTATCTGCGCATGCGGCTCACGCGGGCGCGCCAATTGCTGATCGAGACGCAGATGCCGGTGACCTGGATCGCGGTCGCCTGCGGCTTCGGCTCGACCTCGCATTTCTCCAAGAACTACCGCCAGTTCTTCGGCGTCTGTCCGCGCGAGGAACGCCGCCAGCGCCGCACTGCGCGCGACACCGCCGCGCCGCCGACACTGAACCGCGCGGCATAGGGCCGGGCGCAGCCCGGTTGTCGCATGGCGGCGGCGACCCCGAAGCCCGTGTCAGCCGAGATCGAGAATGTGCCAGAGAACGGTGGCGGAAAACGCGAGATTGAACCCGACCATCCATTTCAGCAGCAACCGATCGGCCTTGGTGGCGAGACGATCCGCAAGCTCCTCGCCGAGAGCGGCCGCCATGGCTTCCGCCTGTTCGTCCGGCAAGCCGGCATTCCAGAGCTTGCGGGCGAAGCGGAGGGCATCTTATCGCGGTCGTCGCCACAGGCGCGTCCCGTTTACGCCATGCCCCCCAGGCTGAAGGAATTGCGCAACCTCCGCAACCGCGCCGGACCGCGACTTCACCGGCGCTTGCGCTTCGGCGCCGTTTCGGCGAGCGGCGCGACGCGCATTTCGACATCGATGCGCCCGGCCTTCTCGAACAACAGCGTGAGCGGGAAGCGGTCGCCTGTCTTCAGCCCGGCTTTCAGGCCGAACAGCATCAGATGGTCGCCGCCGGGCTCCAGCGCCGCCGCGCCGCCTGCCGGCACGTCGATGCCTTCCACCTTGCGCATCATCATCACGCCGCCTTCATGGATATGCGTGTGAAGCTCGACGCGTGCCGCCGCCGGGCTTTCCGCGCCGACCAGCCGGTCGGCTTCGCCCCCGTTGCGGATGGTGAGCCAGGCCGCGCCCGGCCGGGAGGGCAGGAGGATGCGCGCGCGGGCGTCCTCCACCGTCAGCAGACTGTCGGCCGCCGCCGGGGCTGCCAGGGAAAGCGGCCACGCCAGGGCGGCTGCAAGAAGGACGGCGCGAAACATCGTCAGGCGGCGGTCAGCACGCGCAGGCCCCGGTCGAGGCCGTCTATGGAGAGCGGGAACATGCGGTTGGCCATGACCTCCCTGACGATCATGGTTGAAGGCGTGTGCTCCCAGCGCGTTTCCGGGCGCGGGTTCAGCCAGATGGAATTCGGCCACTGGTCCAGCATGCGCTGCGCCCAGAGCAGGCCGGGCTCCTCGTTCCAGTGCTCCACGGAGCCGCCCTTGTAGGTGATCTCATAGGGGCTCATGAAGGCGTCGCCCACGAAGATCACCTTGTAGTCCTTGGGA
>JAJECF010000076.1 GCA_022822125.1 Alphaproteobacteria bacterium | reverse complement strand
CTCGAACTGGCAGTAGAACAGCGGCTCCCCCCGGGAGAGCCGCAGCGCCTTCTCCGTGTCGTGCCACTCGAACGCCCACATCAGCGGGCGCGGCCAGACGTCGATCGGAAAGCGCCCGCCGAACAGCGTACCCGGCCAGGGATCGGACCGGTAATGCATGAAGGGCGGGACCTGCGAGAGATAGACTGGCTCGTCGGCGATGAACACATAGGGCAGGCTCAACTGCACCGTGGGGCGGTCCGGGTAGCGCCACTCCGCCTCGTTCACCATATGGACCAGATCGGAGAGCTTGCTTGTCCGCACGGGCGAGGCCGGACCCGCAAGGTTGCGCAGGCCGGGCCGGCCCTCCTTGTCGCGCACGAAACCAAGATGCAGGTCGAACGGGCACCTCACCTCCACATGGCGGCTCTCCAGGTTGAGGACCGCCGGGCAGCGCGAAGCCGACTTGCCGTGGCGACGGTCGGTCTTCGCAGAGCGCAGCCGGGACGGCGCCTCGTAGACCACGGCGCCGCGCTCTTCCTTCAGAAGCCAGCCGATCTTCACAGGCCCAGAGCTCGCCTCGGGAAGCGCGTGTGTCAGCGTCAGGCGGAAATCGGCCAAATCATCGGTCATGGACGGACAGCCTCTGTGCGCCTCTCCGCAGCGCTGCGCCGGACCACGCCCGTGCAACGTCTCCATGCGGACAGGCCTGTCGACAGGGAAAGGCGCCCGCCATGCCGCAAACATGACGGGCGCAAGGGAACGAACAGACGACCGTCAGCCCTAGAACAGGAAATCCGCTTCGGTCAGTTGCGACGCGCTGATGCCCTCCAGCGTAATGGTTCCGAATGGCAAGTCGTCCTTCGTCACCGTCACCACCGCATTGCCGTTCTTGTCCTCGATTTTGAAATCTTTATCGAAGATTAGCGACATGCCTTCGAAATCCAGCTTGTCGATACCGTCCTCAAAGTCCTTGATCGTGTCATTCCCGAAATGATTGTTTACGAACACGAATCTGTCCGCGCCCGCGTCACCACGCAAAGTGTCATTTCCGGTAACGCCCATCAGGTAATCGTCCCCGTCGCCACCTCGCAGGAAATCGCTTTCGGTGCCCCCATACATATAATCTGCACCGCTGCCTCCATACAGTTTGTCTCTCCCGGCGCCGCCCCTCAAAGTATCACCGTCGTCGCCGCCAAAGAGCTTGTCATTTCCGCCTTTGCCGTAAATTTTGTCGAGGCCGCCTTCGCCGGAAATACAATCGTCCCCCTCCGTGCCGCTCAGCTCGTCTCCGCCTGCCGTGCCAACGACGTCGCAATCTTCCGGAGGGCTATCCCTCTCTACTCTGGTAACTCCATCCATCCAGGTGGGAGGGTCATCGGACGTTGACACAGTCACGCCCTTCAGGGTTATCGTGGAGCCCGTCTTCACCACGGTTATAACCGTATCGCCGGACTCTCCGTCCGTGATCTCCAGATCACTGAACTTTAATTCGGAGCCGGTGAAGTCCAGCTTATCTTCTTCGACACTGAAACCCTCAATGGTATCATTGCCGAACGTCGCGCTGACATAGGCAAAGATGTCCCTGCCGTCGCCGCCGTCCAACGTGTCGTCGCCCGCGCCGCCGAAAAGCACGTCATCCCCGGCGTCGCCATGGAGCGTATCCTTCCCGGCGCCTCCGAAGACGAAGTCGCGATCACCACCGCCATAGAGCGTGTCATCGCCCCTGCCGCCGTAAATGTCGTCACCGCCCGCAAGACCCTTGATCGTGTCGTTGTCGGCAAGCCCGTAAATCAGGTCATCGCCTGCGGTGCCGGACAGGTCATCGTCGTTGCGACTGCCGAAGTTGTGCGAGATGCCCGGCACCTCTGCCAGTCCGGCGATGGTGTTCGAGATATTTTCCAGCAGGGCGGTCTCGGATACTCCCTTCAGCGTAATCGAGTTACCCGTGTTGCCACGCGCCAAGACCACATCGCCATCTTTATTCTCGCTTATCTCCAGATCGAGAAACGACAGGCCCGAACCGGTGAAATCCAGCTTGTCCTCCGCTACATCGAAATCCATGATGTTATCATTGCCGAACGTCCTGCTGTCATAGGCGAAGGTGTCATCGCCCCTGCCGCCGTACATGTGGTCATCGCCCGCTCCGCCCGAGAGCGTGTCGTCACCGGCGAGCCCGTAGATCTGATCGTTGCCATCGGTGCCGGACAACACGTCGTCGTCACGGGTGCCGATAATGCCCTCTGCGCCAACGAGTCCGGCGATGTTGTCCTCGATGTTTTCCAGTAGGTCGGTCTGGGACACGTTTTCCAGAGTGATTGTGCCCATCTTCCCCATCTTCACGACCGCATGGCCGTGCTCGTTCTCCGTGATCTCCAGGTCAGCGAGCGACACATTGGAACCGAGAAAGGCCAGGAAATCCCCTCCTTCGGAAACAGGGCCGGCGTTGAAATCCTTGATCGTGTCGTTTCCGAACTCCTCCTTCCGATACGCGAATATGTCGATTTCCGGACGGTTACTGTGGGAGTCACCGTAGAACGTATCATCTCCCGCTCCGCCATAGAATGTGTCGGTTCCGGCGCCGCCGTAAAGCTGGTCGTCGCACGCGCCGCCGGCGAGTGTGTCGTCGCCGGCAAGTCCGAAAATCTTGTCAACGCCATCGGTGCCGACCAACCCGTCATTCTCATCGGTACCTTCGACAATGTTGACGTCTTCCGTAGCCGTGCCGTTCGAAGTCCTGGTCGTCATGGTTTCTCCCCCCGGTTTCGGGTGTCGATAAGGAAGGCGCGACCCGCATATGCAGCTGTCGCAGATTGTGGAACAGATCGTGGAGAGGAGAACCGGCGCAATACCCTGCGGGTAGAAGGCCGGACGAACATCCGCAGTCGCCGCATCTGACGATCGAATAACCCGGTTGCTTCCGAAATCCGCAAAACTACGGCCTTTCCTCTTCCTGGCGAAGGGGCTCGTGAATAACGCCGCTCAGTCAATGTCGGCATGTCGGTCCGCTTCATCCGTTCCGTTCCAGCCATCCGTCAGGGATGGATGACGCAGCTTAGTAATCTCCTTCCCGACTAAGCAATCCGGATTAAGCGCAACCTTTTGTCACGCACATTTGCGCAATTGTGCATTTGTGCATTTGTGCAATTGCACATCCGCGCATTTGCACTTTTTCTCGATTGCACTTTTGTGCAATTACGCATTTGCACAATTGCACATGGCCGGAAGTCTTGCGCGGCATGGGGCTTCCTTCGAAACCCTCTTGCGCCAAGCGACCGGACGTTGAACGCCAGGGTCCCGAATCCCCGTTAATTCGGGAGACTTATGCGGATTGTGCATCGAATGCGGCATGGCGTGTGAAGCCCGGGCTTTGCCGAGCGCAGCTGGGCCGGCGCCTCAGAGAGGTCGGCTCGAAGACAGCCTGTTCCCGATGAAACCGCCGGCCTTGTCGCTCTTGTCCGCAAGAGTGCCGGTTGGCGCCGCACATGGCGTCATCTATCCGTCGGCATGGTTGCGCCTGTATTCGACCAGGCATTCGCCGCAGACGATGCCCGACACGGTCAGGTTGCTGCGCGCCGCAATCATCTTGATATCGCGCAACAGCGCCTTCGGAACCCGGACATGGAGACGGATCATCAGGGTCCCATCCTCAAGAGCCTCGCCAGGGGCTTCGTCGGTATCCGCATCCGGCCGGTCCGAAGGCACGCCACCCGCCTGCTGCGGTCCCATACTCGACAAGGCAACGGACGCAGTCCCGGGCCATGCAGGCACCTTCCCGTTGCGCTCGTGCGGCGGGCACTGGATTGACCGCGGCGAGCCCAATAGATGGAGCGTGACCGGGTCGAGCAGAGCGTCAGGGCTCGCTGCGTGACCGTCATGCACGCTGCCCGGCGGATCACAGTCCACGGGAGCGGGCAGGCTGCATGCCCGGAGCGTCCCCTTGACTGAATTGCAGTCTTCCTGCGCGCGTACTTTGGATCAGGGATCGAGAGGATCATTCGGTGATTTTCCTTATGTGCAGTTCAACAAGATGAGGCCAGCCCGGTGCCTCGCCATGTCGGACAGGGGCGAGACCGGCACGGCCGGCGTTACGGCCGGGACAGCTTCTCATGGCCCCCGCGGCCGGGATCGAAAGCCGGCGGACCTGCAGCGAAGGAGCAGGCCTCTCGCCCGGCAGCGCCGCGGCGGGCGTTTGCAGGAGTTCCGGTGAGGATGCGGCCGCTTCGGTGCGCGCAAGGCCGGCGCGATCAGGAAATCGGCCAGTAACAGCGACCACATGTCCCGGCTGGAAATGGCCGGCCCGGGGACCGGAAAGGGCGAGCCGCCTATGAGGTGGTTGCGCGCATGAAGAGGCGCAGAGCGCAGATTATGCAGGCTGTTTCGACAGTCCGCATCAGCCTCAACTTCTCCTTCGTTCCGAAAGCGGCGGTCCCCAGGGCGAGCGCCTTTCAGGACCTGCGGGCAAGGATGGCATCAGCCGTCCGCACTGCCAGCGCCATGAGCGTCAGGGTTGGATTCTGCGTTCCCACGGTTGCGTGCGACCCGCAGCCGACAAGGTACAGATTGTCGTGGTCCCAGCTCTTCTGGTCGGCATCGACCACGCTGACGGCTGCGTCGTCTCCCATGGCATGGGTTCCGCACAGGTGGCCCGATCCCTGATAGTTGTATGTCACGCCGTTGTAGGTGAATCGCTGCTTGTCCTCGTTCCCGACGCCGAAGAACCGGGTCTCGGCGGCGATACCCATATTGTCCATGACGGTCCCGGCGGCTTCCCTGGCGGACTCGAACCCCTTGCCCGAATAGTCGTCCAGCCTGTAGCGGACTTGCGGACGGGGAATCCCGAGATTGTCCTGGTATCGCGTCGATAGAAGAATCCGGTTCTCGGGATCGGGAAGCTGTTCGACGAGGAAGCCGATGCGGAACTGTCGCGTGAGCACGGCGTTCACCTTCGCAAGCAGCCTCGACCCCAGATAGCGTTCCTTCGCCGGGTTGACCCCGCTGGCGTTTGCGCCGTCGACAAAATCACTCGTGCTCGTGAAGGGGTCCCCGATCGGCCAGTTCCAGCCTTCATTGCCAATGTCCATCCGCCAGGCGGCCCGGTTGGAGCGGAACGTCCCGTCCCGAAGGTTCTCGATGCCGGCCGTCGAGAGAGGTCCCCGATAGCCGTAGAGGGGCTCGCCGTCCATGGGAGCGAGACCCCATGCGAGGAACATCGGGTGGTCCATCAGGTTGCGCCCGACCTGCCCGCTGGAGTTCGCCGCAGTGCGGTCCTTCCACGGAGACATCAGCAGCAATTTCGCGTTCTCGACCGCGTTCGCCGCCAGCACGTAGATCGTGTCTTCGGTGCCGAGCGTCCCTTCGCCCGTGAGCCCTGTCGAGGCCGGCACCGATATGTCCTCATATTGCTTGTAATGGATCGAACTCACCTTGCCGCTCGCACCGATATTGACCCGGTCGACGACGGTCTTTTCCATGAACCGGACCTTCCCGGTGTCGAGCGCCAGGGCGAGCGTCACGGTCGGATCGTATTTCGCTTGAATCGGACATAGCGGCGTGCAGTTCGTATTGCCGTGACAGGCCCGCCTCCCGGCGTAGGGCCGCGAGTTCCGTCCCGCCGGCGTTCCGCTCACCCGGGCCCCCTCGGTATTGTCTGCGGTAAGCGCCTTGCCGTTGACGGCCGCGGCAAGAGCCCGGTCCACCAGGGACTTGTCGAGCGCCGGCATCGGGTATTCGTAACCGTCAGGGAACCAGGCATCGGTATGGTCGCGCTGCTCGCCTGCATCCGCCGACACCCCGATCCGCGCTTCGGCGCGCGCATAGTACGGCGCCATCGCTGCGGCCGTGATCGCACTCGGCCAGTTCTTCCCCACGCCATGACGGTCACGCAGCCGGAAGTCCGCATCCGCCATCCGCAGGCAGGTTCCCATCCAGTGGTTCCCGGTCCCTCCTGCGACCCGTTCCCAGGTGCTCGCGAAGGGGCTGCTCATGTAGTCGGGTTCGGTATCGGTGTCGTATGTCAGATAGGTTCGCGCGTTGCGCTCGTCCCGGCTCATGGCGGGATCGGTCGTCACGACGACGTCCTGGATGGTTGCCCGCCCCGCATTGACCATGGACGCAGCACCGGCAAGGCTCAGGCTTGCATTGTCGTCGGGCGGATAGGGCGAGCTCGGGGACTTGAAGGTATTGAGCCAGAAGTTCTCGATATAGTCCTCGCGGCTTTTCGGCAGCCCCGGTCCCGCCTCCACCACGAGAACGCTCTTGCCGGCCCTTGCGAGGTCGTATGCGAGATTCGCCCCCGCAAATCCCGAGCCGACGACGATCACGTCGTATTCCGAGCCGTCCCTGCGCGCAGCGCCCATCCGTCAGCCCTTCATCAGATACCGGTCGAGATCGGGAGGCGCGCTTCCCCAGCTGTTCAGCATGAACCGGCTGTGTCCCATGGCCTTGGTCTGGCCCATACGCCATACCCATCCCCTGCGGTATGCAACCGAGGAGACCACGAAATCGCTCCTGGTGCTGTTGCCGTACCAGTCATGGTCGACAGTCGCATCCGGCTCGCCGGTTCCGAGCCACATCCCGTAGAGCCAGAGCTTCATCGACAGCCGCGAGAGCGGGCCGTGCGCCTTCATCAGGTCCTCGGCAATGTCGTCCGGCTGCTTGCCACCCGCCGCTCCATCGCGGTAGACGGTGAGCCACTTTTCCATTTCCGTGGCGCCGTTACTGAGGCCTGCCTGCGCGAGCCCGCGAAATCCCGGCGCGAGCTTCCCCGGCTGGTTGGCGGGCTCGAGCGCCGGTCCCGGAACGCCGATGAGCGTGCCGCAGGCATCGGCATAGTCGCGGTCGTCGCTGCCGAGCGCGTCTGCAAGCGGCATCCATCCCACCGCCATGCCGGCGCCGATGGCGCCTATGGTCCTGAGAGCGCCTCTCCTGTCCGTATGCATCGCCCCCCTCCGGTCCGCCGCCGCTATTTCGACCTGCTCGCAGCGCGGTTGAGCATGTAGACATAGTTGGAGAAGAAGCCGCTTGTCTGAACCGCATCGGCGTGACAGCCGACGCAATTGGACGTCATCCTTTCGGCGCCGCCTCCGGCGCCGGCCCGGTCGCCGGGCGTTACCGGGTAGCCGATGCTTGTCTTCGAGCCCGGCGGCAAGCCCTGGATATATGTCTCGATCAGCGTGTTCGCGAGAAAGCGCGCCGCGGGTTCTCCCGCCGGGTAGGCGGGGTTGATCGGGTAGACGCCCTTGTCGGGCGCCCCGAGCACGGTCGCGAACTGCGTGTCGACGAGCATGTAGTTGGCGAAGACCGTGCCCTTCACCGGATCCTCACCCTGGAACCGCGCGTTCTGTGCCGCGGCGGCGGCGCCGACAGGCCCGAGCCGCACGACCTGCACGGGCGCAATCCCGGTCCGGTCGGGGTTCCAGGGATGGTCGGGAAGCCGGTTGTATTCGCAGGCTCCCTCGGTGCAGGAGGTGTCGAAATAGCTGTAGCTGTCCCGCGGCAGGTCGCCCGACATGGCGTCTTCATAAAGCGGGGCATTCGCAACATGTTCGAAGGTTGCCCATGCCCATTGCGGCGACGAGTTCGTTCTGTGGACGATGTGGAGCGCCGCCAGCCCAACGCTCTCCAGCCGGCAGGACGGGGGTATGCCGGCGTCCTCGTCGCCCGGATTGTACAACCACGATTCGATCCGGTGGAAATCCCCGGGCGTATCGCCGTCACCCAGCACCTTCCAGGCGGCCTTGACGAAGATGGAGCCGATGTCCTCGTCCGAGCCGGTCGAGTCGTGCCGACCCCTTGGCCAGTCAGCGGCCTGCCCGAACGCCGCCTGACCTTCGACGTTGTACAGCTCCTTGTCGACGATGTAGTCATGCATGGCCTTGTTCGCCTGGATGGCGAACCAGGTGTATTGCCCGTTCTGGTCCGGCACCGGTCCCATGCGAAAGGCCTGGACGAATTCGCTGGCGACATCGCCGCCCTTCGAGACCGCCCGCAGCACCATGTCTCCGCCTTGCGCCCCCTGTTCGCCGCACGCCGGCGGCACGCTGCGGGGCGCGCCCCAAGGCGGGGGCGCAGCGCCGTCCGGCCCGAACATCTCCTCAGCCGTTGGCCATGCCTCCCAGACGCTCACATAGGCCCCGTCGTCATGTGAGAGGGCCTTGCCCGTATCGGGATCGGGATAGGGATTGCCGTCCTTTTCCATCGCGGGCCAGTTGATCGCGATGAACGTCTTCCATGCGAGTTCCGCATAGGCCGTCTCGAGGTCGTCGAGCGTCGAAAGGCTCTCCCGGTCCACGTCGCCCGGGGGCGTCCACCAGTCCACGCCGGCATGGGCGACGGTCGCCGCCATCACCGCCAGCAGGACCGCGGCAATCCTGTGCTTCATCGGCGATGGCCCTCCGGATTCATGGGCAGCCCCCACTTCGGCGAATCCGATCAGGCATGCGTAGCAAACCGGATCGCATGCCGGGCACGACATCTAGCCATCGGCGTGGTTGCGCCTGTATTCGACCAGGCATTCACGCACGATGCCCGACACGGTCAGGTTGCTGCGCGCCGCAATCATCTTGATGTCGCGCAACAGCGCCTTCGGAACCTGGACATGGAGACGGGTCATCCCGGCTTCGTCCTGAAGAGCTTCGCCAGGGGCTTCGTCGCTCTCCGCATCCGGCCGGTCCGAAGGCAGATGAGAAAGCTGGCTGCTCATGCTGCGCCTTCCGCCTGCAGCGTCGCCATAGCCGGCAAGGTAACGGTAGCAGCCTCAATTCCGGCCCATGCCGGCGCCTTGCCGTTGTGGTCATACGCCCGGCGCCGGATCACCCGTGGCAAGCCCAGCCGATGCGGGGCGAGCGGAGCGTTGGGGTCCGCCGCATGCCAGTTATGCGCATTGCCATCGGGATCGAAGTTCAGCTGAGCCGGCCGGCCGTACTCCCGTAACGCCGAGTCGACCGAAAGCGCAGTCTTTCTGCGCCTGCACTCCGGATCGGGGATCGAAAGGATCATTCGGTGATTTTCCCTCATACGCAGTTCAACAGGATGAAACCGTCCCCGCGCCCCGCCATGTCGGGCAGAGGCAAGACCGGCACGGCCGGCTTCACGGACGCGCCGGTTTCTCATAGCCCCCGCGACCGGGATCGAATGCCTGCGGACCCGCAGCGAGAGAGCCGGTCTCTCGCCCAGAGACCGCGCGGCGGGCATTTGCAGGAGTTCCGGCGAGGATGCGGCCGTCTCCGCCCGAGCAAGGCCGGCGCGAGCCGAAAATCGGCCAATAACGGCGACAACATGTCCCGGCTGGGAATGGCCGGCCCGGAGACCGGAAAGGGGGAGCCGTCTATGAGGTTGTTGCGCGCATGAAGAGGCGCAGGGCGCAGGGCGCAGGGCGCAGGGCGCGGATTATACAGGCTGTTTCGACAGTCTGCATCAACCTCAACTCTTCCCTGTCTCCGGTGGCGGCGATCGCCGGGATGGGCGCCTTTCAGGATTAGCGGGCAAGGATGGCATCCGCCGTCCGCGCTGCGAGCGCCAGGGTCGGATTCTGCGTTCCCACGGTTACGTGCGACCCGCAGCCGACAAGGTAAAGATTGTCGTGGTCCCGGCTCTTCCGGTCGGCACGGGCGACGGTCGCCGCCATTGTCGCCAGCAGGGCTGCGCCAATCCTGCGCTTCATCGGTGATGGCCCTCCGGATTCATAGGCAGCCCCCCAACCCCTTTCGACGAATCCGACACCGAATCCGATTAAGCATGCATAGCAAACCGGATCGCATACCGGGCACGACAATTTTTCGTCCGGGGGATCGCCGATGAGGCAACGCATCCCGTCCTCGACCGCCGGGGCGGGACAATCGGTCAGGTCCGGTCCCGGTCGTCCTTGGGGTATAGGGGACCCATGTTGCCGATTCGGCAACGCATGGAACGATAAATTGTTATCGCCGCGAACGCTTTGTGAGGATTATCGTCGTTCAGCGGTCATCAGGGAGGTCACCAATGGCAACGCAGAATCATTTCCCCGCTTCATCCCGCCGTCGCCGGGTCCTGCAATACGGCGCAGCCCTGGGCGGGGCCGCCGCCGCGTCTTCGTTCGTCACCGTGGAGTCGCTGGCCGCCGGCAAGGCGAAGGTCAACATGCAGCTCGGCTGGCTCGCCAGCAACGGCATCATGGGCGAGGTCGTGGCCAGGCGCATGGGCTTCTACGAGGAGGAAGGTATCGAGCTCGAGGTCACGCCGGGCGGTCCCGGCGTGGACGGCGTGGCGTCGGTCGCGGCCGGGCGGGCGCAGGCGGGCCAGCTTTCCTCCAGCCCGTCGCTGATGCTGGCCCGCTCCGCCGGCATTCCGGTCAAGGCGTTCGCCGCCGGCTACCAGAAGCACCCGTTCACCTATTTCTCGCTCGAGAGCGACCCCATCCGCACCCCGCAGGACATGGTCGGCAAGACCATCGCCACACAGCCGACGGCGGTGATCCTGCTCCGGGCGCTGCTGGCGAAGAACGGCATTGCCGAGGACCGGGTCGAGGTGGTCAAGATGGGGAGCGACATGAACCAGCTCCTGACCGGCCAGGCGGCCGCCGTCACCGGCTGGATGACCAACACCAATGCGCTCAAGGTGCTGGGCGACGGCCGCGTTGACATGATGCTGTGGGACGCCGGCATCCGGCTCTACGCCAATGTCTACTACACAACCGACGACATGCTGGCGAACCACGCCGATGCGCTCACCCGTTTCCTCACCGGCTCCGCCCGCGGGTGGGGCGAGGCGCGCCGGGATCCGGAGGCCGCTGTCGACCACCTTGTGGCGGAATACAGGAACCTGAGCCGCGAGAGCGAGCTGGAAGCGGTCGGGTCCGTGCTCGGCTTCTCGTTCGATGACGTGACCGCGCAGGACGGCTGGGCGGCCATGAACCCGGCCAACTGGCAGGCGCAGATCGACACCTATGCGGATCTCAAGCAGTTCAAGGGGGCCACGCCCGCGGTGGACGATGTGATGACCGCCGATATCCTTGCGGCCACGGAATCGCTGAGGAAGCAGATCGGATGAACGCAGCCACCGCGGCGACGGTTGAGACCTCCGCCGCCGCGGCAATCTCGGTGCGGGATCTGACGGTCCGTTTCGACACGGACGCCGGCAGCATCACCGCGCTGGACAGGGTCGGCTTCGAGGTGCCGGAGGGCGGCTTCGTCACCATGCTGGGGCCGTCGGGATGCGGCAAGTCGACCCTGCTGCGCGCCATCGCGGACCTGGTTCCGGCGGGCGGCGGCGCGATCGGCGTTTTCGGCCGGACGCCGGAGCAGGCCCGTCGGGCGCGCGATTTCGCCTTCGTCTTCCAGGACGCGACACTGCTTCCCTGGCGCAGCGCCATCGACAACGTCCGGCTGCCGCTTGAGGTCGGCCAGCGAAGCGGCGCCATCGAACTGAACGCCGAGCCCGAGGCGTTGCTGGCGCTTGTCGGACTGGAAGGGCGCGAGAACGCGCTGCCGCACGAGCTGTCGGGCGGCATGCGCCAGCGGGTGTCCATTGCCCGGGCGCTGGTCTACCGGCCGCGCGTGCTGCTGATGGACGAGCCGTTCGGCGCCCTGGACGAGATCACCCGCGACAAGCTCAACGAAGAGCTCCTGCGCATCTGGCGCGAGACCGGCACCACCATCATGTTCGTGACCCACTCGGTGCCGGAGGCGGCGTTCCTCGGCCAGCGGTGCCTGGTCCTGACCGCCCAGCCCGGCCGGGTGCGCGAGTACGTAGACATCGGCTTCGCCGCACCCAGGGCGCTCGCCATGCGCGACACGCTGGAGTTCGTGCAGGTCACCGCGCACCTGCGCAGCCTGCTGGAGGAGGCGCGATGACCGCGGCGAGCATCGACGTTCGCAGGTCGGATTAGCGCAGCGTAATCCGACGTGAAGCAGCACCGACACGAAGACACCATGTCGGGTTACGCCTTCGGCTAACCCGGCCTACGACCCGCGGATTCTTCGAGAAAGCGTAATGGCTACGGCGAGCATCGAAGGCAAGGACGCCAAGCGGACCTCGGCCGCGACCGGAGCCGCCGATGCGGGCCGAACTCGCGGTGCACCCCAAGCGCCGGGCGCCCGGGGCGCCGGGGCCGGACGGCCGGACGCGCGCCGCCGCCGCCGTCACGCACCGGCCATCATTGCCGCGGTCGGGATCCTGGTCCTGTGGCACCTCATCGTCGTCGTGTTCGAGGTGCCGACCTATATCGCGCCGACGCCGATCCAGGTCCTCCAGGTGTTCGTCGAGCAGGGCGACATCCTGTGGATCAACTTCTGGCCGACCCTGCTGGAGGCGGTGGCGGGCTTCGCGCTGGGGAACTCGATCGCGGTGGTGCTGGCGGTGTGGTTCGTGCACAACCGGCTCGCGGAACGCGCCTTCTACCCGATCGCGGTCTTCATCAACACCATCCCCATCATCGCCGTCGCTCCGATCCTGGTGCTGATGCTGGGCAACGGCTACGCGCCGAAGATCGTCATCGCGGCCCTCATCTGCTTCTTCCCCACCCTGGTCAACATGGTGCGGGGCCTGAAGGCGGTGAGCCCACAGATGCTGGAGCTGATGCGGGTGCTGTCGGCCAGCGACCGGGAGATCCTGTGGAAGATCCGGCTCCAGAGCTCCCTGCCGTTCCTGTTCGCGGCGCTGAAGATCGCCTCGACCACCTGCGTCATCGGGGCCATCGTCGGTGAGTGGATCGGCTCCAATTACGGCCTCGGCTCGCTGATCATCGAGGCCACCTACAACTTCCGCGCTCCACTGCTGTACGCCACCGTCATCCTGGGAGCGAGCCTGGCCGTGGCGTTCTTCGCAACCACGACCCTCATCGAACGACGGGTGCTGAAGTGGAAGCCCGGCGCGGTCTTCTGATGCGGTCGATGCCGCGGCCGACGCAGCCGGACACCGGACATTCGGATTGCCGCGCTCGCGGGAAGCCGACGTCCGCCATTCATTCCTGTCGCTTGCACGGAGCTTCAACGAAATGAGACGAACGAGGCATGTGGAGATGGGAGGCCCCGCTGGAAACACGGGCGTCCCGCCCGCAATGAATCGGAGATTCATGATTTTCAACACGGTCGGGACGCCCGCGTTCCCAGGGGGGACCTCGTTCGAGGACCGGATGAGTCGCGAAG
>JAJECF010000237.1 GCA_022822125.1 Alphaproteobacteria bacterium | reverse complement strand
GTCGAAGACGAGGCTGTGCCCCTTGATGCCGTAAACGGCGGGCAGCGGAAGCCAGCGGCAGGCCAGCAGCGACCACGGTCCCATGGCGACGACGACGGCGTCGGCGGACACTTCCGTCCCGTCGATGACCGCGCCCGCCGCGCGCACGCCGTCCGGCGCGAGCGCGATATCCTGGACGCATCCCTCGATCAGCCGCGCGCCGCGCTCGGCGGCGCCCGCCATCATCGCCTCGGTGAAGGCCGCCGGATGGATCTGCGCCGTCGTGTCGGGGCCTCCCAGCTTTCCATGCACCGCGCTGCCGCCTGCCAGCCAGTCGGGAGACGGCAGGCGCCTGAACCGGCCGACATCCCGCCGGGCGCTCGCGACGACGCCGAGCGTCTCGACCCGGCGATAACCCCAGTCGCAGTCGAGGCTCCCCGCCAGTTCCGCATGCAGGTCGAAGCCCCGGCGCGCCAGCGCTTCCAGAGGGGAGCCGTCGCACCAGTCGCGCGCGAGGAACCCGCCCGACTTGCCGGAAGCGGCGTTGGCGACGCCCGCCCGCTCGACGACGAGCGCCTCCACGCCGCGAAGGCCGAGGAAATAGGCAAGCGACGTCCCGATAACGCCGCCGCCGCAGATCAGCACCCTCATGCCGCCCGCCATGACCGCCCGGCGGGGCCGGCGGTCAGGACAGCTCCGGCATGTTGCCCGCGCGGCTGGCGAGGGGGATTTCGGTCATTCCCGCAACGTCCCGCGCGGCTTCCACCGCCTCGCCCGTGCCGACGCCGCAATCGACGCCCATGGCGTTCAGGAAACTCACAATGTCCTCCGTCGGCAGGTTGCCGACCGAGCCGTAGTCGCCGGGAAAGGCGATGCCGCCGCCGATGCCGCAGATGGAGCCCTCGACCATCGCGACGCCCGCATCCAGCGCCGCCATCACGTTCGCCTGCGCCCAGCCCCGCTTCTCGTGGACATGGAAGCCGAACTCGCAGTCCGGGAAGCGGTCGTGCGCCATGCGGAAGAGCGTGCCCACCTGGCGCGGCTCCTCCATGCCCGTGCTGCCGGCCAGGTAGAAACGCCTCACGCCCATATTGCGCAGCCGGTCCACGCAATCGAGCGTGCGCTCCGGCGCGATGACGCCTTCATAGGGGCAGTAGAGCGACATGCCGAGAGCCATGATGAAGGCCCGGCCGGCCTCGTCGGCGACGCGGAAGCAGTCGCCGCCCGCCCGGATCGCTTCGTCCACCGTCATGTTCTGGTTCTTCGCCATGTAGGTGCCGCTCACCGTCATGAGGCCGAGTATCTCGTCGATATCGGTCTCGACGGCGCGGAGCGCGCCGCGCTTGTTCGGTACCAGCGCGCGATAGACGGTGCCCTCGCGCCGCTTCACCCGCGAGACGACCTCCTCGGCGTCGGTCAGCATCGGCACATAGCGCGGACTTGCGAAGCTGGTGATCTCGATGACAGGAAAGCCGGCGTCGGTCAGCCGGTCGATCATCCGGACCTTGACGTCGGTCTCGATCCAGCGGCCGAGCGACTGCAGGCCGTCGCGCGGGCCCACCTCGACCACGGTCACCCGTTCCGGCAGCGCCAGCATGTCCTTCCTCCCTTGGCCACTCTTCCGGCCACCGCCTCAGTCGAGCGGCAGGCCGGCCGCGCGCAACTCCGTTTCGTCGAAGCCGAGCCGTTCCACGAGGACGGCCCGGTTGTCGGCCCCGAGCTTCGGCCCGGCATGGCGTATCCCGCCGGGCGTGCGCGAGAACTTGCCCACCACATTCTGCATCCGGATGGGGCCGCCGAGCTCGCCGTCCTCGACCGCGACGATGTTCTCCCGCGCCTTGTAGTGCGGGTCCTCGAAAATCTCGGCAATGCTGTTGCAGGGCGCCGCCGCGGCGTCGAAGCGGTCGAAGAGCGCGAGCAGGTCGTCGCGGTCGAAGCGCAGCATCGCCGCCTGGAGCGCCTCGTCGAGCGCCGGCGCGTTGCGGATGCGCAGCCGGTTGTCGAGGAAGCGCGGATCGTGGACAAGCTCCGGCACCTCCAGCGCCTCGCACATGCGCTCGAAGGTGGACTGGGCGCTGCCCGAGATCGAGACCCACTTGTCATCCTTCGTCCGGTAGGTGTTGCGCGGCGCGGTGAAGGGCAGCCGGCTGCCATTGCGCTCCTGCACGATGCCGAGCTGGTCGAAATCCACCACCTGCGGCCCCAGCAGGGTGAAGAGCGGCTCGTAGATCGCGAAATCCACCACCTGCCCCTTGCCCGACCGGCGCTTCTCCTGCAACGCCACCATGGCGAGGAACGCGCCCATCAGGCCCGAGCTCTCGTCCGCCAGGCCGAAGCCCGGCAGCAGCGGCGGCCGGTCCGCATATCCGGTGATATAGGCATAGCCCGAATAGCCCTCGGCGAGCGTGCCGAAGCCCGGCCGGTGGCTGTTGGGGCCGGTCTGGCCGAAGCCCGTCAGGCGCACCATGATGAGGCCCGGATTGCGTTCGCTCAGCACGTCGTAGCCGAGCCCCCAGCGCTCCAGCGTGCCCTTGCGGAAATTCTCGATGAGGATGTCGGCGTCCGCAGCCAGGCGCCTGACGATCTCGACGCCGAGCGGCGTGCGCATGTCGGCGGTCACCGAACGCTTGTTGCGGTTGACCATCTTGTACATCAGGCCAACGCCGTTCCTGTCGTTGCCCCAGTAGCGCAGTTCATCGCCGGTATCCGGGCGCTCGACCTTGACGACCTCCGCGCCGAAATCGGCGAGGAACATGGAGGCCACAGGGCCGGCGAGGAAATTGGCGATATCGACGACCTTGACGCCGGCAAGCGGCGGGGCGGCTTCAGACATTGCTAGGACCTATTGAGGCCGGAACGTCCCCTTGGACGCCGGAACCGTGCACCGAAACGGCCGGATGCGCAACCGCCGCGACGGCTCCACGATTATCGCGCCGGGGGGCCAGGAGCTCAAAACCGCTGCGTCCGAATCCGGCAAGCGACAAAACCCTTCCAAAGCCCCGCCGCTGCAAGAAATCCGGGCTAGCACTCTTCCAGCACGGCGCGCATGGCGGCGGCGCCGGCGGCTTCCCGGAGCGCCTTCACCGTCTCCCGGTCGCGGAGCGTGCGCGAGACCCGCGCAAGCGCCTTCAGATGCTCGGCACCGGCGCTCTCCGGCGCGAGCAGCAGGAAGAAGAGATCGACCGGCTCATCGTCCACCGCCTCGAAGGGCACGGCCTCCCGCGAGCGGATGAGGAAACCGTGAATGCTGTCCAGGCCGGCCATCTTGGCGTGCGGAATGGCGATGCCGCGCCCGACGCCGGTGCTGCCGAGTTTCTCCCGGTCCACCAGCACGGTGAACACGGCCTTGGAGCTCAGGCCCAGGCTCTCCGCGGCAACGGACGCCATCTGCTCAAGCGCATGCTTCTTGCTGGACGCCTCGAGGTCGGCGACCACGCCGTCCGGGCCCATCAGCTCCAGGACGCCCATCGGGCGTCAACCGTCGCGATGGGGCCGGCCGTCGGGATCGACCCAGCCCACATTGCCGTCGGCGCGCCGGTAAATCATGTTCAGCCCGCCATGCGCGGCATTGCGGAACAGCAGGGCCGGCTGGCCGCCGAAATCCATATGCATCACAGCCTCGCCGACGCTGAGCGTCAGCACATCCTCGGTCATCTCCGCGATGATCGCAGGCGCGTCCTCTGTCGCCTCCTCACCCGCGCCTTCCGGCTCGTCGAGGATGCGGTGGGCGACGGACCAGCGGTCGAGCTCGGCCTCATCGCGGCGATGGTGGTTGCGCAAGCGGCGCTTGTGGCGGCGAAGGCGCTTCGCCGCCTTCTCCTCCGCCTCGCCGAAGGCCTGCCACGGGTCCGCAGCCTGGCCGTGCGTTTGCACCGCGAGCCCGCGCCCGGCATGGACCGAAACGTCCGCCCGGACATTCGCGCCCTGCTTCGAAAATGCGACCTGGGCGTCGATTGCCCGGTCGAAATACCGGGCCACGGACTGTTCGAGCGATGCCCTGACCCTGTCGGCGAGCCTCTGGCTCACTTCCAATTGCTTGCCGCTTACGGAAATCCGCACCTGCCGCTCCCCACTGTCTCCGGACCGGGCGGTTCTGGAGCAAATTTAGGAGCGGTCGCCGCCTCCGGTCAATGGCCTTTTCCAACAGCGCCTGCCAATTTGCGCCGCCGGCGCTGCGCGGAGGACGGAATGCCCATGGTTTCCCGGTATTTGGCGACCGTCCGGCGCGCAATATCCACGCCCTCGACGCGCATCGCGTCCGCCAGCTTGTCGTCCGAGAGCGTCCGGCCGGGGTCTTCGGCGTCGATCAGCGCCTTCAGCCGGTGCCGGACCGCTTCCGCTGAATGGGCCTCGCCACCGGTGCCGGCGATCGCGGCGGTAAAGAAATATTTCAACTCGAAGAGGCCGAGGGGCGTGGCCATGGTCTTGTTCGCGGTCACGCGGCTCACCGTGCTCTCATGGACGCCCAGCGCCTCCGCAATGTCCCGGAGCGTCAGCGGGCGCAGATGCCGCACCCCGTGCGCGAAGAACGCCCGCTGCCGGCGCACGAGCTCGACGGCGACCTTGAGCATGGTTTCCGCCCGTTGGCCGAGCGCCTTTACCAGCCAGTTGGCGCTGCTCAGCCGGTCGGCAAGGAATGCGCGGTCGGCATCCGAGGCTGCATCGCCATGCACCCGTGCGTAATATTCGCGGTCCACCAGCACGCGCGGCAGCGCCTCGTCATTGAGTTCCACCGCCCAGCCGCCGGCGGCATGCGCGCGCACCAGAATGTCCGGGATGACGGGCCCCGCGGCGGCATCTTCCTCGAAGGCCGAAGCGGGCTTGGGGTCAAGCGAGCGCAGCTCGCGCACCATCCGCGCAAGCTCCTCCCCATCGACGCCGCAGGCCTCGCCGAGCGCGTCGAAACGCCCGGCGGCCAGCAGGTCCAGGTTGTCGAGCAGCGCCGCCATGGCCGGGCCGTAGCGGCCCCGGTCGCGCAATTGCAGCGCCAGGCACTCGGAAAGCGAGCGGGCGAACAGGCCCGCCGGCTCGAATTGCTGCAGGCTGAGCAGCACCCGCTCGACATCCTCCGGCAGCGCGCCCAGGCCGCAGGCGAAGCCCTCAATGTCGGCGGTGAACCAGCCGGAAGGGTCGAGCGCATCTATGACCGCCCGTCCGATCAGCCGGTCGCGGGGGTCGGCGATGTCGAGCATCAACTGCCGTTCGAGGCGATCGCGCAGGCTGGGCGCGTCCGCCAGGCGCTCCTCCGGGCCGGGCAGGTCGCCGTCGAAGCCGGCGGCGCTGCGGGGAAGGGCCGCGAACCCGTCCGCCGCAGGCGGGCCGCCGCCTGCGGCTTCGGTGGAGAAGGACGGCTCGGCGGGCATATCGGCGGCGGCGGCCTCGCCATCCGGGTCGCCGCGCGTCAGCAGCGGGTTCTCCTCAAGCTGGGCCTCGACGAACGACTCCAGTTCGAGACTGCCCATCTGCAGCAGCCTGATCGACTGCTGCAATCTGGGCGTCATTGCCAGCCCCTGGGCCTGGCGTTGCCGCAGCCTCGGTCCGAGCGCCATCGTCCTCTCCCGGAAGCGCGTTATAGCCGAAATCGGCGCTACAGGCTGAAGCTGTCGCCCAGATAGACGCGCCGGACATGCTCGTCGGCGATGATGTCCGCCGGCGCGCCCTCCTTGAGGATGGCCCCGCCCGCCAGGATATAGGCGCGGTCCACGATCTCCAGCGTCTCGCGGACATTGTGGTCGGTAATCAGCACGCCGATGCCGCGGTCCTTGAGATGGGAGACCAGGTCGCGGATTTCGCCCACGGCGATGGGGTCGATGCCGGCCAGCGGCTCGTCGAGAAGGATGTAGTTCGGGCGGGCGGCGAGCGCGCGCGCGATCTCGACCCGCCGCCGCTCGCCGCCGGAAAGCGCCAGCGCCGCCGAACGGCGCAGATGGCCGATGGCGAACTCCGCCAGCAGGTCCTCCAGCACTTCGGCGCGCACGGCCCTGTCTCTCTCCACAACCTCCAGCACGGCGCGGATATTCGCCTCGACCGTCAGGCCGCGGAATATGGACGGCTCCTGCGGCAGGTAGCCGAGCCCGAGCCGCGCCCGGCGGTAGAGCGGCAGGCCGGTCACGTCCTGTCCGTCGATGCTGACATCCCCGCTGTCCGGGGCCGTCAGGCCGGTGAGGATGTAGAAGCATGTGGTCTTGCCGGCGCCATTGGGCCCGAGCAGGCCCACGGCCTCGCCCCGGCCCACGGAAAGCGAGACATCGCGCAGCACGGTGCGCCTGCGATACCGTTTGGCAAGCCCGGACGCTGTAAGTCCGGGCTCCGTCATTGCGCCGGCGCGGGATCTGCTGCGCCGGGTTCGAACAGGCCGCTCACGCGCTGGCCGGCGCCCGCGACCAGACGGCTTCGGCCTTTTGCGAGGTCCAGTTCGGCGCATTCGCCGGCCATCCGGTTGGGGCCTTGCTGCAGGCGGACATTGCCGCAGATTTCGGCGGTCTGCGTCTCGGTGTCGTAAACGCCGCGCTCGCCGGTAATCGTGTCGGGGCCTCTGCGCACCTCGACCTTGCCGAACCCTTCCAGGCTCCGGGCAGCAAGCCCGCCTTCCTCCGTCTCCTCGAACCGCAGGACCAGGGTTTCCGCCGAGACAGCCTCCTCCGCCCGCACCGCCCGCGCGGCGCCGCGCGCCACGGCGTAGTTTTCGCTCCTGTGGAATTCGAGGCTGTCGCGGGCCGTGATCCGGTATTCGGCGGTCGTGAGCGCAAGGTCGCCGCCGCGCATGACGATGACCGACCGGTTGAGATCGTAGGTCGCCTCCCGGCCGCTCGCGGTCCCGTCCGGGGAGCGGATGGTCACGCCGCCCTGCGCCTCGATCCGGTCGATCTCCGTCTTGCCCGCCTCGTCGGGCCGGTAATGGGCGGACACGGTCTCGGCCTCCAGAACGAGGCCGTCGCGTTCGGCGCGCACATCACCCTCCGCGATATAGACCTTCTCGTCGCGCCGCCACTCGATGCTCCGGGACGCCTGGATCTGGAGCGGGCCGCCCGCCCCTGCGAGGTCGAGTTCGAACCCCCAGGCCGCCGCAGAGACCAGAACCGGCAGGAGGGCGAGCGCAGCCGGCTTCATTGCGCCGCCGCCGGGCCGGAATCGAAACGGACGAAGGACCGGCCGATCAGGCGGATCCTGTTGCCGCCGTCCAGCATGCGGAAGCCCTCGGCCCAGAACCGGCCCTCATTGCCTTCGCCTTCCACCGGGCCGTCGCCCTTCGCCGTCTTTTCGGTCAGGTTCACGAAAGCCTCACGAGTGTGGATTGCAAAGCCGGCCTCATGCTCGAGCCGGACCTCGCCCGACAGGCTCACGGTCCGCTCCGTCCAGTCCACAACGCCGCTTTCGCCGGTGCCGGAGAGCCACGCCCCGTCCGGAAGGACGATCCAGGCCTTCGGATGGTCCATGAAGAAGCGCCGGCCCTCGTCGCCGAGCCGGCGGACGCTGGCGGAGCGGACCGAATAGGGACGATCCTCGTCCCAGCCGAAGGCTTCCATATTGGCCATGGTGAGCTTCGTCGAAACCCCGTCCTTCAATTCCGGCGCCAGCACGTCTTCGGCCTCCGGCCAGGCGAAGACCGCGAGCAGCAAAGCCGCGGCCGCGGCCGGCAGCCCCACCTTCGCCCAGTGTACGAAGCGCGAATAGAAGCGCCGAGCCTCCGGCCGCCGGTCCGCGCGGGCGAATGCAAGATATGCCCCGCTGCGGGCCGCCACGGCTCAGGCGACTCCGGCGCGCAGGCAGTCATGGACATGGACGATGCCGACCGGCATGCCGTCCTCGACGACGAACAATGCGGTGATCTGCGCCTCGTTCATCACCGCCACCGCCTCGGCCGCCAGCGCCCGCGGGCGGATGGTCTTGGGCGAAGCGGTCATGATCGCCGAGACGGGGCGTTGCAGCAGGTCCGTGCTCATCGACCGGCGCAGGTCGCCGTCCGTCACGATGCCGAGCAGCGCGCCCGCCTCGTCCGTCACGCCGACGCAACCGAACGCCTTGGACGAGATCTCGATCAGCGCCTCGGCCATCACCGTCTCCGGCCCGACGAGCGGCATGCCGTCGCCCGTATGCATGATGTCGGAGACGAGCTTCAGGCTTTCGCCGAGCGATCCGCCGGGATGCAGGGTGCGGAAATCGTCCGCGGAGAAGCCCTTGCGCTCCAGCAGCGCCACCGCCAGCGCATCGCCCAGCGCCAGCATCATGGTGGTGGAGGTGGTGGGCGCAAGGCCCATCGGGCACGCCTCGGACACTGTCGGCAGCACGACCGCCAGCGCCGCCGCCTCCGCAAGCGGGCTGCCGGCATTGGCCGTCACCGCGATCAGCGGCACCGAGTAGCGCGCCGCATGGGCCATGACGACGGCGAGCTCGGCCGTGCCGCCGGAATTGGACAGCGCCAGCAGCACATCGCCCCGCGCGATCATGCCAAGGTCGCCATGCGCCGCCTCGCCGGGATGGACGAAATGCGCCGGCGTGCCCGTCGAGGCCAGCGTGGAGGCGATCTTGACGGCGACATGGCCGCTCTTGCCCATGCCGGTCACGATCACCCGCCCGCTGGCGCCGGCCAGGATATCGACAGCCTCGTCGAAGGCGCTGTCCAGGCTGTCGGCGAGCGCCAGCAGCGCGTCGGCCTCCATCGCCAGCACCCGGCGTCCGGCCTTGCGCAACGTGTTATCCGGCGATTCAGTGAGCAAAGATATCCTCCTCGGCCCAGCCTTCGAGGTCGAGCTGCGCGCGGACCGGCAGAAAGTCGAAACAGGCGGACGCCAGCGCCGTCCGGCCTTCCCTGGCGAGCATCGAGTCGAGGCGCTCCTTCAGGCGGTGAAGATAGAGCACATCGGCGGCGGCGTAGTCCCGCTGCCGCCCGGACAGCTCGGCGCTTCCCCAGTCCGAGGACTGTTGCGTCTTGGAAATTTCGACGCCCAGCAGCTCCTTGCAAAGGTCCTTCAGGCCGTGCCGGTCGGTATAGGTGCGCACCAGCCGGGAGGCGGTGCGGGTGCAATAGACGGGCCAGGCCGCTGCGCCGAGATAACGCTTCAGCACGGCGAGGTCGAAGCGCGCGAAGTGGAACAATTTTGTGACGCCGGGATCCGCCAGCAGCGCGTTCAGGCGCGGCGCGGCATAGTCGCCGTCGAGGAACTGGACCAGATGCGCATGGCCGTCGCCCGCAGACAGCTGCACCACGCAGAGCCGGTCCCGGAACGGTTTCAGCCCCATGGTCTCGGTATCGACGGCCGCCATGGACCCGAAGCTCAGGCCTTCGGGAATATCGTTGCGGTGAATATGGACTGCCATTGCGTACGGACCCTAACACAACGCCCCGGCGCGGGGGAGGGACGAGGCATGCGCGCAGCGTCCCGTGCATGTGTGTCATGAAGTGTCATGCGATGTCATGATCCGCATGCAGGCGGCGCATGGCCTCTCTTCCTTTCCGGCATGCCTCCCGGTCTCTTCCCTGCCCCGGACTCCGAAAGGGCGGCCCTGGAGGAGCCTTGCGCTCCCTCCAGTTTACCACTGTTTCGCCCATGTCAAGCCGCCCGGCCGCATTGCGCCGGCGCGTTCAGCGGCGGCCGAAGAGGCGTTCGATATCCGCGAGCTTGAGTTCGATATAGGTCGGCCGGCCGTGATTGCACTGGCCCGAGCGCGGCGTGGCCTCCATTTCGCGCAGCAGCGCGTCCATCTCCTGCGCGCCGAGGCGCCGGCCGGCGCGCACCGAGCCGTGGCAGGCCATGGTGGCCGCCACATCCTCCAGCCGCTCCTTCAGCGTCAATGCTAGGCCGTGCTCGGCGAGATCGTCGGCGAGGTCGTGCACCAGCCCTTTCGCATCCGCTTCGCCCAGCGCCGCCGGCGTCTCGCGCACCAGCACGGCCTCCGGGCCGAAGCGCTCCAGCACCAGGCCGAGCTCGGCGAGCTCCTCCGCCTTGGCGGCGAGCCGGTCGGCGCCTACCTCGTCCAGCTCCACCACCTCCGGCAGCAGCAGCGCCTGGCGCGGCGGGCGCCCGTCGGCGAGCGCCCGGCGCATGCGCTCCAGCACGAGCCGTTCATGCGCGGCGTGCTGGTCCACCAGCACGACGCCGTCGCCCGTCTGGGCCAGAATATAGGTGTCGTGAAGCTGCGCCCGCGCCGCGCCGAGCGGCAGGCCGGCGGCCTCCGGCGCCTCCGGAGCGGGCGGCGGCGCGGAGGGCGGCAGGTCCGGATCGAGCGGCGCCTGCCACTCCGCCGCGCGTTCGGCAAGTTCGAGCGGCGGCGCGGCCTGCCGCCCGAATCCGGCGCCCGGCCGGAAGCGCCCGACAAGCGAGGCGCCCTCAATGGGCGCGGCGGCGCGGTGCCCCTCTTCGGCGAGCGCCCGGCGAAGCGCTGAGACGATGAGCGAGCGCACCCGGCCCGCATCCCGGAAGCGGATCTCGGTCTTCGCCGGATGCACATTCACATCCACCCGGTCCGGCGCGAGTTCGAGGAACAGCGCCAGCACCGGAAAGCGCCCGCGCGGCACCAGCTCCTCATAGCCCGCGCGCACCGCGCCCTGGAGCAGCCGGTCGCGCACCGGACGGCCGTTGACGAAGAGATATTGCGCCTGCGCCGTGCCGCGATGCCAGGTCGGCAGGCCGGCATGGCCGGTGAGGCGGAGCCCGTCCGCCTCCAATGCGACAGGAACGGAGTTCTCCGCAAATTCCGCCCCCAGCACATCCGCAAGCCGGGCGAGCGGGTCGGCGGCCGCGGACGAGGCCCAGGCGCGGCGCCCGTCGTGCTCCAGCGAGAAGGCGACCGCAGGCCGCGCCATGGCGAGGCGCTTCAGCATGTCGGCGGCGGCGAGATATTCCGCGCGCGCGGATTTCAGGAATTTGAGCCGGGCGGGCACGGCGCGGAAGAGCCCGGCGGCCTCCACCCGCGTGCCGCGCGCCCGCGCCGCCGGCTCCGGCGCGCCGACGCCGCCATTGTCGATCGCGATGCGCCAGGCCTCGGCCGCGCCCTCGGCCCGGCTGGCAATCGTGAGCCGCGAGACAGCGGCGATAGAGGGCAGCGCCTCGCCGCGAAAGCCCAGCGTGCGGATATCCACCAGGTCGTCATCGGCAAGCTTCGAGGTGGCATGGCGTTCGAGCGCGAGCGCAAGCTCGTCCCGGGCGATGCCGGCGCCGTCATCGTCCACGGAAATCCAGGCAGCCCCGCCCGCGCGGAGCGCACAGTCGATCCGCCCCGCGCCCGCATCGATGGCGTTCTCGACCAGCTCCTTGAGCGCGGAGGCCGGGCGCTCCACCACCTCGCCCGCCGCGATGCGGTTCACCACCGCGTCCGGCAGGCGGCGCAGCATCAGCGCCGGCCCATCGCCGCCAGATAGTCGCGCGCCAGAGCCTTGCCCCGCTCCACCGCCGGCTGGTCGAAGGGATCGACGCCCAGCACATGCGCCGTGAGGATCGTCTCCAGCATGAAATGCATCATCAGCGCGCCCGCCGCCGCTTCGTCGATGCGCTCCAGATGCAACTGCCTCACCGGCCGGCCCCGCTCCGCCAGGGTCTCGACGGTGGCGCGCGCCTCGGCGTCCAGCAGGTCGCCCATGCTGCGCCCGGCGAGCCATGCGAGGCGTTCGTCTTCCACCAGCCCCGGCGGCACGATGCGCCCGCGCCCGGCGGTCTCGGCCGTGACCACCGTGAAGAGCTTGTCGTCCGGCCCGTCGAGCCAGAGCTGGAGCTGGCTGTGCTGGTCCACCGCGCCGAGCGCGGGCGCGGGCAGCGTGCCCCGGCCGTCCTTGCCGAGGCTCTCCGCCCAGAGCTGGCGGAACCACATGGCGAAGGGCGCAAGGCGGTCGGCATAAACCGCGAGCACCGCGCTCCGTCCGGCTCCTTCCCCGCATGCGGCGTTGAGCGCCGCGCCGAGCGCCGGATCGCTGGCGCCGGGACGGGCGGCGTTCAGGCTCCGGTGCAGCACCAGATGCGCGCCGTCCCTGAGCGCGACCGGGTCGAGGCCAGCGATGACGGCCGGCAGCAGGCCCACCGGCGTCAGCGCCGCATAGCGCCCGCCTATGCCGGGGTCGTGGTCGATGACGGCGATCCCCCAGGACTCCGCCAGACGCCGCAGCGGATTGTCGCCGGGTTCGGCGATGACGGTGACATGCGGCGCGGCATTCTCGCGCCCGACGGCGTCCGCCAGCGCCTCCAGGCAGATCAGGCATTGCAGCAGCGTCTCCGCCGTGCCGCCGGATTTGGAGATGACGAGGAAGTCCGTCCGCCCGAAGTCGAGCGAGCGGAACAGATGGTCGAAGGTATGGGGGTCGATATTGTCGAGGAAGTGCAGCCGGGGCGAGTCGCCGCTCGGCCCGAAGCCGGAATCGGCAAGCGCGTAAAGCGCCTGCCCGCCGAGGCTGGACCCGCCCGTGCCGAGAACGACGACATCGTCGGCATGCTCGCGGTGGTGCTCGGCCCGCGCTTCGATCATGGCGAGGTCGCCCCGCGCCTCCGGCAGCCGCAGCAGCGGCAGGCCGCCCTCGTCACGGGCGCGCCTGAGCGCCGCCAAGCCCTCGCCCGCGGCCGCAAGCGCCCGCTCGAAGCCGGCGCTCCCCGTAACCGCAGCGGCGCGCGACAGGTCCTGGCGGTAGGGAAGGTCGCCCAGCACCGTCAGCGCTCCCGCGCTACCGGCGCTGGACGGTGGGGGTCTCGCCTTCTGTCGGCGGCTTGCCGAGCGCGGCGTTTTCGCGGAGCCGCTTGTCCTCCGCCCGGGCGTCCACGACGCTCGCATGCGTCTTGCGGTCTTCCCAGAAGATCAGGTCGTCCAGCAGCCGGCGGTTCTTCTCGGCGATCTCGGCGGTTTCCTTGTCGATGCGCTGGCGGAAATCGCTCTCCACCTTGCCCCCACCCGTCTTGGAGACGAGCGCCGACTCGCCGGCGGACCGCGCTGCGGTCGAGCCGCTCGCGCTGCCCGTCAAAGTCTGGCGCGCGCTGTCGCGCGGCGCGAGCTGCTGCGGGCGCACCGCGCCCGGGTCGGGCGGACGAAGGCGGTAGTCGGGCGGCAGGGTGAGCGGCGCATGGCTCAGCACCTGGAATTCATCCGGCCCCTCGCGGTTGAGGCCGAGGGTCTGCGCCACATCGCAGGCGCCGAGCGCAAATGCGGCGCCGGCAAGCAGTGCTATCGACCGGATCTTCATCCGCTTCGTCCCTTCCCGCCGCCGGTCTCCCCGGCCCGCCGACCGCGCCCGAACACGGCGTCGAACAACAGCATGGCGACGCCGACGGTGATGGCGGAATCGGCCAGATTGAAGGCATACCAGTGCCAGCCGCCGATATGGAAGTCAAGAAAGTCCACCACCGCGCCGCGCGTCAGCCGGTCGAGAATATTGCCCGCCGCCCCGCCCGCCACGGCGCCGAGCGCAAGCGCCTCGAACCGCCGCGCCGAACGCAGCATCCACACGACCAGCACGCCCGCCACAGCCGCCCCGATCGCCGCCAGCAGGAGCGGGCCGGCCGCGCCGAACAGGCCGAAGCTCACCCCCCGGTTCCAGACCAGCACGATGTTGAAGAACGGCGCGACTTCGACCGGCAGGCCCGCATGGGCCGCCAGCACCCAGAGCTTGCTCGCCTGGTCGGCGGCAAACACCAGAACCGCAGTAGCCAGTCCCCAGGCCGCGGGCCTGCGTCTCCGGGTCATACCGGCGCCCCCGGTTTCGGACTCACGGGAAGATTGCGGCCCCGCATGGCCGCCCCGGACTCGATCCGCTTGCCCCGATCCTCTTCCCGTCATGCCCGGACTCGTTCCGACCCTCTGTCCCTTCATCCTGAGTAGCGACCGCGCCAGCGGGCCCTCCCTCCTTTCCTCGTCCTGAGTAGCGACCGCGCCAGCGGGCGCGTATCGAAGGACGCAGCGCTGTTCGGGATGAGGCCCTTCGATACGCCGCTTCGCGGCTACTCAGGATGAGGAAGGGAGGACCGTCGTCGCCTCCAAACCCCCAATCGCATGCGCCCGCGAGCATGACGATCGCGCAGACACAGCACAAAGACACCCGGGCACCGTCACCCCGGGTACCGAGCCGGGGTCCAGACTCGGTTCTAGTGGCGACGGTTGAACCTGTTCTCCACCGGCCGCGACGGCATTGAGAGCCGAAGATGGCCCCCCGCCTTCGCGGGGGTGACGAAAGAGCCTGCCCTGAGCTTGTCGAAGGGCGCGCGGAGCGCGGCATGGCCGGACCGGCGGCCGCCGGGCTCAGGCGGCCGCTTCCGGCGGCAGCGCCCGGAGCGCATCGGCGCAGCGCCCGCAAATATCCGCGCCGGCCCGGCCCACATCCGGCAGCCGGCGCCAGCAGCGCGCGCAGCGCTCATGCCGGGAGGCGGCGGGCAGCACCGCCACGCCCTCGACATCCTCCAGCCGGAAGGCATCCGCCGACGGCTCGCCCTCGCCGAAGGAGAGCGTCGAGACGATGGCGATTTCCGCGAGGTCGAGGCCCTCCAGCGCGGCCCGGCGCTCCGGGGCGAGCCAGACCACGGGCGCGGCGTCCAGGCCGGAGCGCATGCGCTTGGCGGCCCGCTCGCGTTCGATGGCGCCGGTCACCACCCGGCGCACGGCGCGCACCTCGGCCCAGCGCGCCGCCAGCGCCTCGTCGCGCCAGCTTTCCGGCGCGTCGGGGAACTGGCGCAGATGCACGGACTCGCCCCCGGAACCGCCATGCCGCGCGAGCCAGGCTTCCTCTGCCGTGAAGCAAAGGATGGGCGCGGTCCAGGCGGTCAGGCAGTCGAACAGGATGTCGAGCACGGTCCGCGCGGACCGGCGGGCGAGGCTCGACGCCGGGTCGCAATAGAGCACGTCCTTGCGGATATCGAGATAGAAGGCGGAGAGGTCCACGGCGCAGAAATTGTGCAGCGCCGTCCACATGGCGTGGAAGTCGTAGTCCTCGATGGCGCGGCGCACCAGCCGGTCCAGCTCCCAGAGCCGGTGCAGCACCCATCGCTCCAGCTCCGGCATGTCCGCCGGCGCGACGCGCTCGGCCGCCTCGAAACCGGCGAGATTGCCGAGCAGGTAGCGCAGCGTGTTGCGGATGCGCCGGTAGAGCTCCGCCTGGTGTTTCAGGATGTTCTCGCCGATGCGCAGATCGTCCGAATAGTCGGCCGAGACCGTCCAGATGCGCAGGATGTCGGCGCCGTAGCGGTCGATGACTTCCTGCGGGGCGGTCACATTGCCGAGCGATTTCGACATTTTGCGCCCGTCCTCGTCGAGCACGAAGCCGTGGGTCAGCACCGCGTCGAAGGGCGCGCGGCCGCGCGTGCCGGCGGCTTCCAGCAGCGAGGAATGGAACCAGCCCCGGTGCTGGTCGGAGCCTTCCAGGTAAAGCGAGGCCGGCCAGCGCTGGGTCTCGTTGCCCTCCAGCACGAAGGCGTGGGTCGAGCCCGAGTCGAACCACACCTCGACGATGTCCTGAACCTGGTCCCAGTCCTCCGGGTCGCGGTCCGGGCCGAGGAAGTGCGCGGCCGGCAGTTCGAACCAGGCGTCCCCGCCGCGCTCCCGGAAGGCGGCGGTCACGCGCTCGTTGACGGCCTCGTCGCGCAGCAGCTCGCCCGTCCCGCGATGGGTGAACACCGGGATCGGCACGCCCCAGGCGCGCTGGCGCGAGACGCACCAGTCCGGCCGGTTCTCGATCATGGAGCCGAGCCGGCGGCGCCCGCTCTCCGGCACGAAGCGGGTCGCCGCCACCGCCTCCAGCGCCTTGTCGCGCAGCTCGTTCGTTTCCATGGAGATGAACCACTGGGTCGTGGCGCGGAAGATGAGCGGCGCGCGCGAGCGCCAGGAATGGGGGTAGCTGTGCTGCAGCTTGCCCTTGCCGAGCAGCGCGCCCGCCTCTTCCAGCGCGGCGATCACCGCCTCGTCCGCCCCGCCCGGCTTGCCGTCCGGCGTCAGCACGCGCCGGCCCGCGAAATACGGCACATGGGCCCGGTACATGCTGTCGCCGTCCAGATAGTCGGTGACCTCGAGCCCGTTCGCCGTGCCGAGGTTGAAATCGTCCGCGCCGTGGCCGGGCGCGATATGCACCACGCCCGTGCCCTGGTCCATGGTGACGAAATCGGCCGCCATCACCGGCGATTGCGTATCGTAGCCGAGGCCGGCGAGCGGATGCGCGGCGACCGCGCCCACGAGGTCCGCCCCCTTGCAGCGCGCGAGCACCTCATGGCTCTCGAAGCCGCAATCCGCGAGGAAGGGCTCCAGCCGCGCCTCCGCGACGATCAGCGCCTCGCTGCGGCCCGGCACGGCGACGCGCACATAGTCCGCGCCCGCTGCGACCGCGAGGCCGCGATTGCCGGGGATGGTCCAGGGCGTCGTCGTCCAGATGACGAAGGCCGCCGGCCCCTCCGGCCCGCTGAGCGCCGGCAGGGCGACATGGATCCAGGGCGAGACATGGTCGTGATACTCGACCTCGGCGTCGGCGAGCGCGGTCTTCTCGGCGACCGACCAGAGCACCGGCTTCATGCCCCGGTAGAGGCCGCCATTCATCGCATAGCGGCAGATTTCGCCCGCAATCGCCGCCTCGGCTTCGTTCGACATGGTGGTGTAGTAATTGTCCCAGTCGCCGAGCACGCCCAAGCGCTTGAATTCCTCGCGCTGCGTGTCGATCCAGAGCGCGGCGAACTCCCGGCACTCGCGGCGGAAGTCCAGGATCGGCACGGCGTCCTTGTCCCGGCCGGCGGCGCGATAGTCCTCCTCCACCTTCCATTCGATAGGCAGGCCGTGGCAGTCCCAGCCGGGGATGTAATGGGCGTCCATGCCCGTCATCTGCCGGCTGCGGTTGATGACGTCCTTCAGGATCTTGTTGAGCGCATGGCCGATATGCAGGTGGCCGTTCGCATAGGGCGGGCCGTCATGCAGGATGAATTTCTCGCGCCCGCGCGCCGCCTCGCGCTGGCGGCCGAACAGGTCCTGGGCCTCCCAGCGGGCCAGGATCTGCGGCTCGCGCGCGGCCAGGCCGGCGCGCATGGGGAAGTCCGTCTTCGGCAGGAAGACGGTATCGCGGTAATCCTGGGTCATGGGGGTTCGCCGTTCGCCGGGTCGCTGCAGGGGACGGGCGCCGCCGGATTGCGGCCGCCCCGGAAGCCTCAGTCCGACCGGTGCATGCGCTCCTGCCGCTCATGGCGCTCCTGCGCCTGGATGGAGAGCGTCGCGATCGGCCGGGCTTCCAGCCGCCCGAGGTCTATAGGTTCGTCGGTGTGTTCGCAATAGCCGTATGTGCCCTCGTCGATCCGCTTCAGCGCCTGGTCGATCTTGGCGATCAGCTTGCGCGCCCGGTCGCGCGTGCGCAGCGCCAGGCGCTTGTCGGTCTCCAGCGAGGCGCGCTCGCCGTCATCGGCGACCCGGAGGCTCTCGCTCTGCAGCTGGTTGACGGCCTCGGAGGAGTCCCGGATCAGCCGTTCCTTCCAGTCGAGTAGCTTCACGCGGAAGTATTCCTGCTGCAGAGGGTTCATGAAATCTTCGCTTCTGGAAGGTCTATAGTCGGGAGGCAGCGAAACTCCCATGGAACAACCCCCTCGTCTCCGCCGGCGGGCCGGAAGCTAGCGAACGGGCCCCGGCGAGTCAACGCCGTTCGGGCCCCGATCCCCGATGCCGCCGCAGCCGATGGAGACCGGACCGGGCCGCCCACCGCGGAGACCCCGTGCGGGGTGTCATCGAATGTCATGAAATGTCATGTTTTGTCATGCGGCCCCCTGCACCGCCCCGCTCTCCGCCTCCTTCGCCGGGGCCTTGCCGTCCCGATTTCCGCATGCCGCCGCTCCACCGCATTCCGCTCGCCTCCTTACCGTTCGCGCCGCCGGCCGGCCCGTGCGGCGGGACCCTGTTTCGCGCGTACCGCTCGCCCGCGCGCGCGGGGCAAATATAGGGCGCACCTCCCCCGCCCGTTCCGCCGGGGTCTTTTCGCACCGATGCCAGCCGAAGCGGCCTCCGGACGCCGCTCCCCCTGCCCTATATCTGACATGGTTGGCCGGATATCAAGATCAAAAGTGGAACATTTTCGAATTTCTTCGATTCCCCACCCTGCAATGCCCGGCCGCCCGCTTGCCCGGCCCCTCCACCGCCGTCATTCTCACCCGCCGATTCCGACCGAGCGCCATCATGGACGACGCTAGGCTGAACAACGACGCCCCGATTGCCGAACCCGGACAGGACCGGCTGGGGTTCGGCGAACTCGCCCGCCATCTTGCGGACGTTTTCCTCCGCAACGACCTTTCCAGCGGTCTCGTTGTCGGCATAGAGGGCGAATGGGGTTCGGGAAAATCCTCCTTAGCAAACCTCGCGCTCGGCATGCTGGGCAAAACGGAGAATGCGCCAAGCATCGTCCGCTTCTCTCCCTGGATTGTCGGGAGCCGATCCGAGCTCCTCCGGGAATTGTTCCTCGAATTCGACAAGGTTCTTTACAATTCCTTTCCGGCTGCCAGCCGACATTCGGCCCGCACTCTGCTGCGCCGCTACGCCAATTCGGCCTCCGTCCTCGCAGTGGCAGGCGATATAGCGGCCGCTGCCGGCCTGCCCGTTGCAGGGGCGGTCTCCCAAGCCCTCAAACACACAGCTTCCGCGGCTTCAAACGCAGCCGCGCCATCCCTCGCCACCCTTAACGAAGGCCTCCGCCGACACTTCCAGTCGCTCCCGCGCCCCGTCGTCGTCTTCATCGACGACATCGACCGACTGGAGCCCCATGAGGCCATTGAGGTTCTTCGCCTAGTACGTGCCGTCGCCGATTTTCCTAATGTCGGATACCTTCTCGCCTACGACCTCGATAATTTAGCCAAATGCCTAAAAAACGCAGTTGGCGTGGATAACGGTTATGCATACATCGAGAAGCTTGTTCAGGCTTCATTCGCAATTCCTGAACCTATGGGTTTCGATTTACGGTCTTGGCTTGCCGAGGAAACCAGGGCAATCTACGATGGTGCAGACCTGACTCCCGAAGCCGATGAACGCCTAGAACGCGCGCTAAGTTGCTGGTGCTCGGAATATATCTCGACTCCGCGCGATGTCGTCAGGGCCGCCAACGCCATGAAGCTACACGTTGCGCCTCTGGCAGACCGGTTGGATCCGGCTGACGGACTGTTCATCCAGGTGATTCGACTCCACCGCCCGCAGCTCCACAACTGGGTCCAACGTTACCTCATGAAGAAATTCGGTTCGGACCCCAACGACCGTCATCTCGCTTGGAAGGATGCGGCAGAAGACAGCGACGGCGCTGAAGAGTCCAAACTTGACGAAATTATCGGGAAGCAGGGCCACGCACGGGTTCAACTTCTCGACGACCTGCGAGTACATTTGCCACAAGTCTCTATCCCGAATGATCACCCGCCACAGCACTACGATGCTGATCCGTGGCGAGAGTTCGCTGTTGAGCGCCGGCTACACAGCCGCAACTACTTCCGCTTGTATTTCGCCCTGTCTGTGCCCGCCGGCTTTTTGACTGACGAAGAGGTATCAGCTTTTCTCGAAGCGTGCTCTCGGGACCGGGAAGAGGCTGTCCGCCACTTTCAGGACCGCTGCACAGAAACCCGCCCGCAAGGTGGCAACATGGCCCAAGTGCTCCTCTCCCGCGTCCTGGAGTGCAACGAAGACATTGCTCCACACCGGATACTGGATCTGTTTGCGGTGTTGGGCGACGGCATGGACGATTTGGCCCGACGGCTGCCTGAGCGGCCGGGAAGCCCTCCAAGGTTGTATGGCGACGCCCGGGAAATATTCTGGTTGATTGATCGTCTGGATGCCGGTGAACGGCTGCCAATGCTGAAGGAACTCTTTGCAAACTCGGCGTCTCTGGCTTGGCTGACAGCTATAGTCTGGGGCACGATTGTCGAACACGGATTCGTCGGTCATCGGGCAGAAGCGGTCGAACAAGCTCTTCTAACCGAGGAGGAATTCGAGTGCATCAGAGTCGCGTTTCTGGAAAGGCTGAAACGAACCGATGCGGCAGACCTCAAAGAAACCCCGTTTTTCCTGAGTCTAATGTACGGATGGCATTGGGCCGGCGGAGGGGCAAAGGCGTGGGCGCAAGGGCAATCGTCAAGTGATACAAGCTTTGTTGACCTTCTCCGCCGCATGATGAGCAAACAATCGATTTCCTATGGAAATGGAACCAGAGAAGATTACTATCTTGCAAGGCAAACGTTGGAAATGTTCTTTGAGTCGGTGGATGCCGTGGAAATGCGATTGGACGAAATGCAGCACAATCAGTCTCTCTCGGATGAGCAGCGCATGGAAGCCAAGCAGCTCTTATCCTCTATACAGCGCGAATTCCAAGCGTAGAGACGGAATTTATCTGGCTACAGGCCCTCATCCCGAATCTCGCGCAACATCTCGACTTAAGAGCGCTTTAACCGGGGCATGGAGGCACGAAACTCAGCCAGTTCTCGGAGCGGTAGCGGTTTGTCCGGTCGTCGATCTTCGACCCGCCCGGAAGTTTGCTGCGCCCGGTTTCTTCTTCCGGCGAATCGTCTGTCATCGCGATGATCCCGCGCGGTCAGTCAACATTGCACAAGGTATACGCGCTGTCGCTCGGAAGGGCACGGTCTTTCGGAAAACTGGCCAGGAATAACCGCCCGCTACCCCGCCGCCAGCCACCGCAGCACAGGCTTGCGCGCCGCCTGCGTCTCGTCCAGCCGCCGCCGGGGCGCGTGGAAGGGGGCCTCTGTCAGCGGCGCGCCGTCATGCGCCCGCTCCGCCAGGCCGCGCATGATGGCGATGAAGCGGTCCAGGCTGGCGCGGGTTTCGGTCTCCGTCGGCTCGACCAGCATCGCGCCGTGGACCACGAGCGGGAAATAGACCGTCATCGGGTGCAGCCCCTCGTCGATCATCGCCTTGGCGATGTCGAGCGTGGTCACGCCCGTGTCGCGCAGCATGCGGTCGTCGAACAGCGCCTCGTGCATGGCCGGCCCGGACTCCGCGAAGGGCGCGGACCAGACGTCCTCCAGCTTGCGCAGCAGGTAGTTCGCGTTCAGCACCGCATCGCCCGAGACCTGGCGGAGCCCGTCCGCCCCGTGGCTCATCATGTAGGCGAGCGCGCGCACGAACATGCCCATCTGGCCGTGAAAGGCCTTCATCCGCCCGAAGGCCCGCCCGTTCGCCTCCTCCAGCCTGAGCGCCCCGTCCTCCTCGACGATGCGCGGCACCGGCGCATAGGGCGCCAGCGCCTCGGAGAACACCACCGGCCCGGAGCCCGGCCCGCCGCCGCCATGCGGGGTCGAGAAGGTCTTGTGCAGGTTGATATGCATGGCGTCCACGCCGAGATCGCCCGGCCGCACCCGCCCGACAATGGCGTTGAAATTCGCCCCGTCGCAATAGAAATAGCCGCCCGCCTCATGCACGGCGTCGGCGATGCGGCGGATGTCGTTCTCGAACACGCCGCAGGTGTTGGGGTTGGTGAGCATGACCGCTGCCACGCCGCCCTCGCCCGCCAGCGCCTCAAAGCGTTCCGGATCGACGCGGCCGCGCGCGTCCTCCGGGATCGAGACCACCTCGAAGCCGAGCGCGGCCGCCGTCGCCGGGTTGGTGCCATGCGCGGAATCCGGCACCAGCACGCGCCTGCGGTCCGCATCCGCCGCCGCATCCAGCGCCGTGCGGATCGCCATCATGCCGCAGAGCTCGCCATGCGCGCCGGCGCCGGGGGTGAGCGCGACGCCCGGCATGCCGGTCAGCACCGAGAGCCAGCGCTGCAGCTCCCGGCAGAGCGCGAGCGCGCCCTGCACCGTGCTTTCCGGCTGGAGCGGGTGGATATCCGCGAAGCCCGGCAGCCGCGCCATGCGCTCGTTCAGGCGCGGATTGTGCTTCATGGTGCAGGAGCCGAGCGGGAAGAGGCCCGTATCGATGCCGTAATTCTTCTGCGAGAGCCTTGTGTAGTGGCGCACCACGGTCGGCTCCGCCAGGCTCGGCAGCCCGATGGGGCCGGAGCGCGCGAGCCCGCCCAGCCGGTCGGGGCCCGCTTCCGCTTCCGGCCAGTCCACGCCGACAGCGCCCGGGCTGTCCTGCTCGAAGATCAGCGGCTCCTCGATGCTGAGCCCGCAATCGCCGGAGACCGTATCCGGGGCCTTGCCTGTCATGAGAGCGCCTCCGCCAGCGCGTCGATATCGTCAGCGCCCGCCGTTTCGGTCACCGCGACGAGGAGCAGATCGTCGAGGCCCGCGCCCGGATGGAGGCGCGAGACCGGCACGCCGGCGATGATGCCTTCGCCCGCCAGCCGCTCGACCGTTGCGGCCGCATCGCCGTCCAGCCTCACCGCGAATTCGTTGAAGAAGGCGGGGGTCACGACGCGCGCCCCCAGCCGGTCCGCCAGCGAGACCGCGCCCGCATGGTTGAGCGCGGCGAGACGCTTCAGCCCGGTCTCGCCGAGCAGGGTCATATGGATGGTGAAGGCGAGCGCGCAGAGGCCCGAATTGGTGCAGATATTGCTGGTGGCGCGTTCGCGGCGGATATGCTGCTCGCGGGTTGCGAGCGTCAGCACATAGCCGCGCCGCCCCTCGGCATCGACGGTTTCGCCGCAGAGCCGGCCCGGCATCTGGCGCATATGCCGCGTGCGGGCGGCGAACAGGCCGAGATGCGGCCCGCCGAAATTCATGGCATTGCCGATGGACTGGCCTTCCGCCGCCACGATGTCGGCCCCCATCTCCCCCGGCGGCCGGAGCGCGCCGAGCGCCACGACCTCGGTGACGACGACCACCAGCAGCGCGCCCTTCGCATGCGCCGCATCCGCCAGTTCGGAGAGGTCGGAGATATTGCCGAACAGGTCCGGATACTGGACGACGACGCAGGAGGTCTCGCCGTCGATCCTGGAAGCGAGGTCCTCGCCGCCGGCGGGCAGGGGCGGGCCGGCCTCCAGGGTGAAGCCCTGGAAGCGCGCGAGCGTCGCCGCCGTGTCGCGGTAATGCGGGTGCAGATTGCCGGAGACCACCGCCTTCGAGCGCCGCGTCACGCGGTTCGCCATCATGACGGCCTCGGCCGCCGCGGTCGCGCCGTCATACATGGAGGCGTTGGCGACCTCCATGCCGGTCAGCAGGCAGACCTGGGTCTGGAATTCGAACAGGTATTGCAGCGTGCCCTGGGCGATTTCCGGCTGGTAGGGCGTGTAGGAGGTGAGGAACTCGCCGCGCTGGATCAGGTAGTCGACCGACGCCGGGACATGGTGGCGGTAGCTGCCGGCCCCGCAGAAGAAGGGGCCCGCGCCCGCCGCCCGGTTCCGCGCCGCAAGGCGGGAAAGCCGCCGCTCGACCTCGAACTCGCCGGCATGCAGCGGCAGGTCCACCGGCCCGGCCAGCAGCGCGCCTTCCGGCACATCCGAGAACAGCGCCTCCACCGACGGCGCGCCGATCGCCCGGAGCATGTCGCCGCGGTCGGCCTCGGTGATCGGCAGGTAGCGCATCAGTCGAGCTCCTCGACGAACGCCTGGTAGCCTTCTTCGTCCATCAGCTCGTCGAGCTCGCCCTCGTCGTCCACCTGCATGCGGAAGAACCAGCCCTGGTCCTCGGCGGATTCGTTGACGAGGTCGGGCGATTCCTCCAGCCGGTCGTTCACCGCGACGATCGTGCCCGTCACCGGCGCATAGATGTCGCTCGCCGCCTTGGTGCTCTCGACCACAGCGGCCTCGCCGTCGCGGGCGATCTCGGCGCCCACCTCCGGCAATTCGACATAGACGACGTCGCCCAGTTGCGTCTGGGCGTAGTCGGTGATGCCGCAGATCGCGACACCGTCCTCGATCCGCACCCATTCATGTTCGCGCGTGTAGTAGGTCCTGACTGCCATCGGACGTCTCAGCCTCGGAAATAGTTGTGGGGAACGAAGGGAAGGCGGACGACCCGGCCGGGCCGCGCCTTCCCGCGGATGTCGAAGGCGACCTCGGTGCCGGGCGCGATCAGCGCGACCGGCAGGTAGCCCATGGCGACCGGGCCGCCGAGCACCGGCGAGAAACCGCCGCTGGCCACCCAGCCGACCGGCTCTCCGGAGCCGTCGAGCAGGTCGGAGCCCTCGCGCGCGATGACACGGCCCTCCGGCCGCATGCCGACGCGCCGCCGGGCGGGAGGATTGTCGAGAATGCGCGCCGCGCCGGGGAAGCCGCGCTCCTCGCGCCGGCGCTTCGGCATGGTCCAGCCGAGGCCGGCCTCCAGCGGCGTCGTATCCTCGTCGAGGTCCCGCCCGTAGAGGCAGAGGCCCGCTTCCAGCCTGAGCGAGTTGCGCGCATCGAGCCCCGCCCATGCGACGGCGTCATGCGCGAGCAGCCGCCCGGCAAGCGCCTCGGCGTCGGCGCCGGCGACCGAGAGCTCGAACCCGTCCTCGCCCGTATAGCCCGACCGCGAGACGCGGGCCGGCACGCCGCAAGCCTCGCCTTCGCGCCAGCCCATGAAGGGCAGGTCTGCGAAATCCGCTAGCACCGCCGCCGCCGCCGGCCCCTGCAGGGCCAGGAGGGCGCGGTCCGGCTCCGGCACGATATCCACCCTGCCGCCGAGATGGCGGCGAAGATGCTCCATGTCCTGTTTCCTGCGCCCGGCATTGACCACCAGCCCGAGGCCGCCCGGCACGCGCGAAACGATCAGATCGTCCAGGATGCCGCCGTTTTCGAGGGTGAAGAGCGTGTAACGCATCGCCCCGTCGCCGAGGCCGCGGATATCGCCCGGCACGAGCGTCTCCAGCGCCGCATCGGCGCCCTCGCCCATCAGCCGCAACTGGCCCATATGGCTGACATCGAACAGCGCCGCCTGATTGCGGGCCTGGTTGTGCTCCGCGACGCTGCCCGCCGGATAGCGCAGCGGCATGTCGAAGCCCACGAACGGCTCCATGCGCGCGCCGGCGGCGAGATGCATCGCGTGCAGCGGGGTCTTGATTAACTCGGTCATCGACGAACCCTCCGGCTTCCGGGCCTGCCTTGCGGCCTGCCCGTCTGCCCCCTCTGTCCGTCCGACCTGAAAGATTCCGGCGGCGCCGTTACATCTTCGGTGGGGCGTATGCGCCCGCTTTCCAGAGTCGCCTCCCTGCGCGGTCCGGGTGCCTGAGAGTTTCCGGGGCGGTTGCTCCTTCGGCGCCGGCCTCGATCGCCGGACTCTCCCGCGCAGATCAACGGCGGGGAGAATGGTCGCAGACGCCAGGCCGGCTTGTCAATGCGCCATGAACACCGGGAGTTCGGCATTGAAGAGAATATGGTTGGTCGGCCCGCCGAACAGCGCCTGGCGCAGCCGGCCGCGGGTATAGCCGCCCTTGACCAGAAGGTCGGCGCCCCACTCGGCCGCGATCTCCAGTGTCTTGTGGCCGCTCTCTCCGAGCCCCGCCTCGACCACCAGCGACCCGGCGTCGATGCCCTCGCGGCGGAGCTGGCGCGCCACCGCCTCGCCGGTCGGCCCCGGCACCGTCATGCCGGTCACGGTCAGCACCGTCACCTGCTCGGCAAGGCGCAGCAGGTCCAGCGCGGCGCGGATGGTGCGCGCGGTTTCCGACGACCCGTTCCAGGCGATCAGCACATTGCGGCCGAACGCCGCCGGGGGCCCGGGCGGCGTCACCAGGATCGACTGCCCGCTGTCGAACAGCGCCGTTTCCAGCGTGCCGAGAGACGGTCCGCCGGCGCCCTTCACGGGCCGGCCGACGACCACGACATCATAGACGCGAGCGTGGTTGCCGAGATTGTCGAGGCCGGTCTCGCTCTCGGACCAGACGGCCCGGTCGCCGAGCCCGGCGGCCGCGGCGAAGGCGTCGAAGCGCCGGCGCGCCTCGGCGGCGCGGCGGTCGTCCTCGCGCTCGAACCGCTCCACCAGCGCCGGCAGCGCGGCGCCGCTGTCGTCGGTCGCCATGATGGCGGAAGGGTCGGTGTGGAAATGCGCGGCTTCGATCCAGCCGTCTATGCGCGCGCGCAGGGATTCGGCGGCGGCAAGCACGCTTTCCAGGGTATCCAGGTCGTTGGTCGGCACCAAAATCGATTTCATCGTCTTGTCCTCGCATTGCCGGGATTGGCGGCCGGCGGGGTGACAAACCGCTCGTCATGGGCCAGTCTGGCGACAGGACCGGCGGGCGGCGCGCCCCGCAGTATCGCAGCAAATGAGGAAAATGCGCATGACGGACTTGCAGGACCGCCGGGCGGCGCTGGCCACCCGGCATGCTGCGCTTGACGAAGAGATTCGCGCTCTCGAAAACAATCCCTCCGCCGACGACCTGCAAATGCAGGCGCTCAAGAAACGCAAACTGGCGCTGAAGGATGAAATCGCGGCCCTGGAGCGCTCCGGCTGACGACCGCTTCGGCAGGGCGCGGCCGAACCCGCCGGAGGCCCGCCGGTCCGGACGGCGCAGGGCAAGGCCGGAATGGAGCATCCGAGCTATCTCGCTGACGTCCTGATCTTCCTGCTCGCCGCGGTGGTCGCGGCGCCGTTGTTCCGCCGTCTCAGGCTTGCGGCGGTGCTCGGCTATATCGGCGCCGGCGCCATCATCGGCCCGCATGCGCTGGGCCTGGTCGAACGGATCGACAGCGCCCGCGCGCTGGCGGAGTTCGGCGTCGTCTTCCTGCTGTTCACGGTCGGGCTCGAACTGCCGCTCGACCGTCTGCGCGCGCTCGGGGGCGGCAAATTCGTCCTCGGCCTGTTGCAGATCCTGCTGACCATGGCGGTGTTCTCCGGCGTGGGAGTCGCCTTCGGGCTGTCGCCCCAGGCCGCCGTCGTCGTGGCGGCGGCGCTCACGCTGTCCTCGACCGCCATGGTGCTGCAGCTTTTGGCCGAACGGGGCGAGCTGACCAGCCAGGCCGGCCGGTCCGCCTTCGCCGTGCTGCTGGTCCAGGACATCGCGGTCGGCCCGCTTCTCGTCATCGCGCTGGTGCTCGGCGGGGCGCCCGAAGCGGTGGCGGAGGCGCTGTTCTGGTCGCTGCTGAAGGCGCTGGCGGCGGTGGTCGGCATCCTCGCCATCGGGCGCTGGGCGGTGCGCCCCATATACGGCCCGGTCTCCGGCGGCGACCAGGTCGAGACCTTCACCGCGCTTACCCTGCTGATCGTGCTGGGCGCCGGCCTCGCCACGGAGCTCGCCGGGCTGTCCATGGCCTTCGGCGCCTTTCTTGCCGGCATGCTGCTGGCCGATACCCGCCACCGCCAGCAGGTCGCGGTTGTGATCCAGCCCTTCCGGGGCCTGTTGCTCGGGCTGTTCTTCATGACGGTCGGCATGGCGATCGACACGGGCGGGGTCGTCGCGCGCGCCGGGGCGCTGGCGGCGCTCACGATCGGCCTGATGGTCGCCAAGACCGCGCTTGCCGCCGCAATCGGGGCGGCGCTCGGCATGCCGCGCGGGCGGGCGGTCTATGTCGGGCTGCTGCTCGCGGGCGGCGGCGAGTTCGGTTTCGTGCTGCTGGGCGCGGCGGTCGGCCGCTCGCTGCTCGACAGTCCGGATGCGCAACTGATCGGCATGGCGGTCACGCTGTCCATGGCGGCGACCCCGCTGCTCGCCTTTGTCGGGCGCCGCGCCCTGCCCGACATCGCGCAGGAATCGGGCGAGCGGGTCGAGGCGGCGGGCCCGTATTCCGGCCATGTCGTCGTCGCGGGCTTCGGGCGCGCCGGCCGGAACTGCGCCGACCGGTTGCGCGAGGCGGGAACGCCGCTCGTCGGCATCGATGTCCGCGCGGACAATATCGCCGCCGGCCGCCGGCTGGGCTTCGAGGTGTTCCATGGCGACGCGGCGCGCCCGGAAGTGCTGGAAGCGGCCGGCGTCGAAAACGCAAGCGCGGTCGTGGTGGCGTTCAACGACCCCGGGCGCGCGGCCGTCATCGTCGGACAATTGCGCTACATTTTCCCCCGCCTGCGCATCGTCGCCCGCGCCCATGACGAACACTGGGCGGAGGAATTGCGCCGGGTCGGCGCGGATGCGGTCATCGTCGAAACGCAGGGCGTCGCGGACAAGCTCGCCGAGGGCGTCGCGCCCCGCGCGGCGGCTGAATGAAGCGCCCCGGAAGCGGCGGTTGCCGCTTCGTCCGCTTTGGTATAGACAACGCCGCTGCCAGATATCCGGAAGAGGATGCCCGATGGCCGTTCCGAAAAAGAAGGTGAGCCGGTCGCGCCGCGACAAGCGCCGTTCGCATCACCGTCTCGGCTCCGAAACGCATGTCGAATGTCCGAATTGCGGCGAACGGATGCGCCCGCATCATGTTTGCGCGGCATGCGGCTATTACCGCGGCCGCGAGGTCGTCATAGCCAGAGACGAAGCCGCCTAAGGCTCCTGTGCCCGATCCCATCGTCATTGCGCTTGACGGCATGGGCGGAGACCGGGCGCCCGATGTCGTTCTCAGGGGCGCGAACATGGCCGGGGAACGCTTCCCGGAGGCGCGCTTCCTGGTTCACGGCGACCTGGCGTTGCTGGAGCGCGGCCTGAAGAAGTTCGGGCGGCTCCGCGACCGGGTGGAATTGCACGCCGCCGAAAAGGTGATCGCCGACGACGCCAGACCCTCCTCGGCGCTGCGCGGCGGCGCCGGCTCGTCGATGTGGAACGCCGTGCAGAAAGTGCGCGACGGCCAGGCCGCCGGCGTTGTCTCCGCCGGCAATACCGGCGCGCTGATGGCGGTGTCGAAGTTCCTGCTGCGCACGCCGCCGGGCGTCGGCCGGCCGGCGATCTGCTCCATCCTGCCGACGCTGCGCGCCGAAATCGCCATGCTCGACCTCGGCGCGAATATCGAGTGCAACGGCGAAAACCTGTTCCAGTTCGCGGTCATGGGCGCGGCATTCGCGTCTGCGGTTCTGGAGCGGCGCCCGACGGTCGGGCTGCTGAATGTCGGACAGGAGGAGCTGAAGGGCGGCACGGCCTTGCGCGACGCCGCCGCCAGGCTGCGCGCCGTCTCCGAGCCGGGTTTCGATTTCAGGGGCTTCATCGAGGGCGACGACATAACCGGCGGCGCCGTCGATGTGGTGGTGACGGACGGGTTCACCGGCAATGTCGCGCTCAAGGCGCTGGAAGGCTCGGCGCGGCTCTATGGCGCGGCGCTGCGGCGCGCGGCGAAGAGTTCCCTCGCCGGCATGGCCGGTTTCTGGCTGGCGCGGCGGACATTCGACAAGGTGCGCGACCGTTTCGACCCGCGCCGCTACAATGGCGCCGTGTTCGTCGGGTTGAACGGCATCGTCGTCAAGGCCCACGGGAGCTCGGACGCCTTCGCCTTCGCCAATGCGATCGGCTTTGCGGTCGATATGAGCCGCCACGGTTTTCTCGAGGATGTCCGCTCGGCCTTTGAACGCATGGCGGCGCCGGTTGCGGCGACGGCCTCTTGACCGGCCGGCGCGCGCAGTTCCGGGGCGTCGGCGCCTATCTGCCGGAGCGCGTCGTCACCAATGACGAGCTCGCCGCGCGGATGGACACCTCCGACGCCTGGATTCGCGAACGCACCGGCATCCGCGAGCGGCGGATCGCCGCGCCGGGCGAGAAAACCTCGGACCTCGCGCTCGAAGCATCGAGGCGCGCGCTCGCGGCCGCCGGAATGGACGCGCACGACCTCGACCTGATCGTGCTCGCCACCGCAACGCCCGACCGGACCTTCCCCTCCACGGCGACGGCGGTCCAGGCCGGGCTCGGCATGACGAAGGGCGTGGCCTTCGATATCCAGGCGGTGTGCTCCGGATTCGTCTATGCCCTTGCCGTGGCGGATAATTTCATCCGCGCCGGCCAGTCGCAGCGCGCGCTGGTGATCGGCGCGGAGACCTTCTCCCGGATCCTCGACTGGAACGAGCGCGAGACCAGCGTGCTTTTCGGCGACGGCGCGGGGGCGGCAATTCTCGGAGCCTGCGAAGACGACCCGCGCCACCTGCTGTCCACCCATCTGCACTCCGACGGGCGCCATGGCGACCTGCTCTATGTCGATGGCGGCCCGTCCTCGACCCGGACGGTCGGCCATTTGCGGATGAAGGGGCGGGAGGTCTTCAAGCACGCCGTCACGAACCTCGCCGGGGTCGTGGACGAGGCGCTGGCGGCCAACGGCCTCGGGCCCGAGGCAATCGACTGGATCGTGCCCCACCAGGCCAATCTGCGCATTCTGCGCGCCACCGGGCGCAAGCTCGGCATCGGCGACGACCGGGTGATTGTGACGGTGGACCGGCACGCCAACACCTCGGCGGCCTCGATACCGCTGGCGCTGGCGACGGGCGTCGAGGACGGGCGCATCGCGGAAGGCGACATGCTGCTGCTCGAGGCCATGGGCGGCGGTTTCACCTGGGGCGCGGCGTTGGCCCGATGGTGAGCCTCCATGCCGCTTGCGTCCGCGTTGACCGGGCATGCGCGTCCGGGTTAGCGTCCCCGCCATGACAGGCAGGACGCTCACCCGCGCCGACCTCTGCGAGGCGGTCTATCGCAATATAGGCCTATCGCGAAGCGATTCGGCGATGCTCGTGGAGGCCGTTCTGGACGAGCTCGCCGAGGCGCTGGAAACCGAGGACATGGTGAAGATTTCCTCCTTCGGCACCTTCTCCATGCGGATGAAGGGCGAGCGGACCGGGCGAAACCCCCGCACCGGCGAGGAGGTCGCCATTCCGCCGCGCCGCGTCGTCGCATTCCGCGCCTCGCAGGTGCTGAAGCAGCGCGTCAATGCAGGCCGCGCTGCGACGGACTAGCAGGCCTCCGCCTCCTATGGAAAAACACCCGACCGCCTACCGCACGATATCCGAAGTGGCGCGGGAGGTCGGTCTCGAACCCCATGTGCTTCGTTTCTGGGAGAGCAAATTCCCCCAATTACAGCCGCTGAAGCGGGCCGGCGGGCGGCGCTACTACCGCCCCGAGGATGTCGAGACGATCCTCGCCATCCGCGAGCTGCTTCATGAACGGCGCTTCACCATCGAGGGCGCGCGCCGGGCGTTGTCGGGACAGGACGTGCCCGAATCGGAATTGCGGCGCATCCTCGAAGAACTGAGGGACATCCGCGCGCTGATGAACACAAACGTGGTATAGTCCGCTGTAATGGAACGGTGGATTGCGTCGCGACCACGTCGCGTGACGTTGAACAAATACCCGGAATTGAGACGACGTGCCGCGACTGAGGAGTGACGATTCGTTATGGCTACCGGTACCGTGAAGTGGTTCAACACGACCAAGGGATACGGATTCATCGAGCCCGATGAGGGCGGCAGCGATGTCTTCGTCCATATTTCCGCCGTGCAGCGTGCCGGCCTGTCCGCCCCGGCCGAGGGCCAGCGGATCAGCTATGAACTGCGCCGGGACCCGCGCAAGGGCAAATACGCTGCGGACAACATACAACTCGTCTGACCGGCTCCCGCCGCCGGGGCCCGTTGACAGCGGCGGGCCGCGTTTCCATTTGGGGCCGGAAGGCGGGACGCCTGTGATCTCTCGGGGAAGACTTCATGCTCGGCGTCGTCGCCAAGCGCCTTTTCGGCACCCATAACGACCGCTTCCTGAAACGCCTGCGGCCCGAAGTCGCAGCGATCAATGCGCTCGAACCGGAGCTGGAGGCACTGCCGGACAGCGCGCTCAGGGCCCGCACGGACGAGTTCCGCGCGCGCGTCCAGGGCGGCGCCGATCTGGACGATCTGCTCGTCGAGGCCTTCGCCACCGTGCGCGAGGCCTCGAAGCGCGTTCTCGGCCAGCGCCATTTCGACGTCCAGCTTCTCGGCGGCATGGTGCTTCACCAGGGCATGATCGCCGAGATGAAGACCGGCGAAGGCAAGACGCTCGCCGCCACCCTGCCGGTCTATCTGAACGCGCTGGCCGGCAGGGGCGTCCATGTCGTGACGGTGAACGATTATCTCGCCAGCCGCGACGCCGAGTGGATGGGGCGCATATATGAGTTCCTCGGCCTTACCGTCGGCTGCATCACGCACGGGCTGCCGGACAGCGAACGGCGCCGGCAATACGCCGCGGACGTTACTTACGGGACCAACAACGAGCTCGGCTTCGACTATCTGCGCGACAACATGAAATTCGCGCTCGAGGAAATGGTCCAGCGCGATTTCGCCTACGCCATCGTGGATGAGGTGGACTCGATCCTGATCGACGAGGCGCGCACGCCGCTCATCATCTCGGGCGCCGCCGAGCAGTCTTCGGAACTCTATATGCGCTGCGACGCGCTGATGGCGGACGTCCGCCCGGAGCACTACGAAAAGGACGAGAAGCAGCGCAGCGTCACCCTGAACGAGGCCGGCCAGGAACACAGCGAGGCGCTGCTGCGCACGCACGGACTGCTCACCGAAGGCAGCCTCTACGACATCCACAACATTTCGCTGCTGCACCATATGAACCAGTCGCTGCGCGCCCATACGCTGTTCGAGCGCGATGTCGATTACATGGTCCGCGACGGCAAGGTCGTCATCATCGACGAGTTCACCGGCCGCGCGATGGAGGGGCGGCGCTACTCGGAAGGGTTGCACCAGGCGCTGGAGGCCAAGGAGGGCGTTGCGGTCCAGCTCGAAAACCAGACGCTCGCCCAGATCACCTTCCAGAACTATTTCCGCCTTTACAACAAGCTCGGCGGCATGACCGGCACGGCGATTACCGAGGCGGGCGAATTCGCGGAAATCTACGGGCTCGAGGCGATAGAAATCCCCACCAATCTGCCGACGGTGCGCGCCGACCATGATGACGAGGTCTATCGCTCGGCGCGGGAGAAGAACGACGCCATACTGACCCAGATCCGGGATTGCGTGGCGCGCCGCCAGCCCGTGCTCGTCGGCACGGTCTCCATCGAGAAATCGGAGGAGCTCGGCCAGCGGCTCAAGCGCGAGAAGATCGCCCACCAGATCCTGAATGCGCGCTACCACGAGCAGGAGGCCGCGATCATCGCGCAGGCGGGCAAGCCGGGCGCGGTGACGATTGCGACCAACATGGCCGGGCGCGGCACCGACATCCAGCTCGGCGGCAATGCGGAAATGCTCATCCGCGCCGAGGGCGAGGAGCGCGAAGCCGCGATTCTGGCGCAGGTCGAGCAGGACAGGCAGGTGGTGATCGAGGCCGGCGGCCTGTATGTGCTGGCCACCGAGCGCCATGAGAGCCGGCGGATCGACAACCAGCTCCGCGGACGCTCCGGCCGGCAGGGCGACCCCGGCGCCTCCAAATTCTTCGTCTCGCTGGAAGACGACCTGATGCGCATTTTCGGCTCGGAGCGCATGGACGGGATGCTGCGCCGGCTGGGCCTCGAGGACGGCGAGGCCATCGTCCACCCCTGGATCAACAAGGCGCTGGAAAAGGCGCAGCAGAAGGTCGAGGCGCGCAATTTCGAGATTCGCAAGAATCTGCTGAAATTCGACGATGTGATGAACGACCAGCGCAAGGTCGTTTACGAGCAGCGCCGCGACCTGATGCAGGTCGAGGATGTCCATGACGAGGTCGTGGACATGCGCCACCAGGTCGTGGAGGACATCGTCCAGCGTTACATTCCGGAGAAGGCGCTGCCCGAGCAATGGGATGCGCAAGGCTTGCAGGACGAGCTGCGCCGCGCGCTTTCCATCGACTTCCCGGCGCGCGAATGGGCTGAAGAGGAAGGCATTGCCGACGAGGAGATCAGCCGGCGCATCCTCACGGCGCTCGACCGGCGCATGGCGGAGAAGGCGGCGAACTGGGGCGCGGACATCATGCGCCAGGCGGAGAAGAGCGTCCTGCTCCAGCTTCTCGACCAGATCTGGAAGGAGCACCTGCTCCAGCTCGACCATCTGCGCCAGGGCATCGGGCTGCGCGCCTATGCCCAGAAGGACCCGCTGAACGAATACAAGCAGGAAGCCTTCGAGCTGTTCGACACCATGCTGGCGCGGCTGCGCGAGGCGGTGACCGGCACGCTCGCCCATCTCGAGGTGCAGCTCGACACGCCGGCCAGCGACCTGATGCCGCGCTCGGAAGAGGGCGGGGACTGGCGCCAGATGCATGACGAGCCGGAGCCCGCTTTTGCCGGCAATGGCGCGGCGGCGGCGCAGGCTGTCCGCCCCGCGCGCCGGGCGGTCGCCGCGCAGATCAACCCGAACGACCCTTCGACCTGGGGCAAGGTCGCCCGCAACGCGCCCTGCCCCTGCGGATCGGGCAAGAAATACAAGCACTGCCACGGCCGGCTCGCCTGAGCCGCCGTCCCCGCCGCCGGCCCTCCCAGCGAAGGAGTCCCAGCCCTTGCCGCTCTCCCCGCCCGCGCCCCGCCGGCGCCTTCATGACCGCCGGGTCCGCTGCGAGGGCTTCCTGCGCGAGGACGGGCTCTGGGACCTGGAAGCCGAGCTTGTCGATACCAAGACCTACGCGTTCGAGAACCACTGGCGCGGGCAGGTCGAACCGGGCGTTCCGGTGCATCGGATGCGGGTACGGCTCACCCTCGACGACCGTCTGACGATCATGGCTGCCGAGGCCGAAACTCTGGAGAGCCCCTATGCCGTCTGTGCGGACGCCGCCGGTAATTTCGGCCGCCTCGTCGGGCTGCGCATCGGCCCCGGCTGGATGCGCCGGGTCAAGGAGCGTTACGGCGGGACTGCCGGCTGCACCCACATACTGGAGCTGCTCTACCCGCTCGGCACGAGCGCCTACCAGACGCTCGGTCCCTGGCGCGAGCATATGCGCCGCCAGGCCGGGATGAGCGAGGCGGAGAGCATGAAAGGCGGGCCCGGCCTCGACAGCTGCATGGCGTTCTCCCGGTCGAGCCCCGTGGTCCGGACGCTCTGGCCGGAGGACTACCGCGAGGCGGAGCCGGCCTGAGTCCGGCTACCCGTCCTCCGCCCGGATCGACAACGCATGCACCGGCCCCGCCATCTCTTCGGCCAGCACGCCATAAACGGCTTTCTGGCGGGCCACGCGGCTCATGCCGCTGAAGGCGCCGGCCGCGATCTCGACGCGGAAATGCGTTTCCCCGCCCGGCCGGGCGCCGACATGGCCGATATGCTGGTGCGATTCGTCGATGACCTCCAGCCGGCTGGGCTCGAACGCCTTGCGGAGCTTGCGGGCGATATCGTCGCGGACAGGCATGGTCCGGCCCCCTTGTTCCCTTGCTGCGGTGTTTCCATACTCGGACAGTCATGGTCTATCACACCCGACAGCGCCCCGCTCCCGGCGCCCGCTGCGAATGGCCGGGCTGCAGGGCGGCGGCCACCCATCCCGCGCCGCGCGGGCCGGACCGGCTGCATGACTATGTCTGGTTCTGCCTGGACCATGTCCGCATCTATAACCGGGAGTGGAGCTTCTGTCCCGGCATGGACCGGGCGGATATCGACGCGGCGGTGCGCAGCAGCCTGGAAGTCGGCGGCCGGTTCCGGCGCGGCCGCTTCAGCGCCTCGCCGCATTTCGATGATCCCCTCGACATTTTCGGCGGAGCCGCCGCCCGGACGCCGCCGTCGCGGCGCTGGCCGCCCGGAAGTCCCGAGGCGGAAGCGGCGGCAGCCATGTCTCTTTCGGACGACATGACTCTCCCCGCGCTGAAATCGCGCTATAAGGAACTGGTCAAGCACCACCATCCCGACGCCAATGGCGGCTGCCCGGCGTCGGAGAAACGAATGAAATCCATAACCCGCGCCTACCGGGTCCTGCACGAAGCGCTCTCGGCAGCGCCGGCCCGGTAGCCTGTCACCAAGCCGACTGGAAGAACGCATGAGCACGATGCACGGCATCCAGAGCGACGCGCATACCCGCGAGCCCGACAAGACAATATCGGTGCGAGAGGTCTTCGGGATCGACACGGACATGGTCGCGCCCGCCTTCTCGGAGCCGAACGCCTATGTTCCCGAGATCGATTCCGCCTATCATTTCGACGAACAGACCACGCTCGTCATCCTGGCCGGCTTCGCCCACAACCGCCGGGTGATGATCCAGGGCTATCACGGCACGGGCAAATCGACCCATATCGAGCAGGTCGCGGCCCGGCTTAACTGGCCGTGCATCCGCATCAATCTCGACAGCCATGTGAGCCGCATCGACCTTGTCGGCCGCGACGCCATCGTGGTGCGCGACGGCAAGCAGGTCACCGAATTCCGCGAGGGCATGCTGCCCTGGGCGCTGCAGCACGCAACCGCCATCGTCTTCGACGAATACGATGCCGGGCGCCCGGATGTGATGTTCGTCATCCAGCGCGTGCTGGAGGTCGAGGGCAAGATGACGCTGCTCGACCAGAACCGGGTCATCCGCCCGCATCCGTCCTTCCGGCTGTTCGCGACCTCGAACACGGTCGGCCTCGGCGATACGACCGGCCTCTATCACGGCACCCAGCAGATCAACCAGGGGCAGATGGACCGCTGGAACGTGGTGGCGACGCTGAACTACCTGCCCGAGGACGAGGAGTTGAAAATCGTCCTGGCCAAGGTGCCGGAGCTCTCCGACAAGAAGGGGCTCGAGCGAGGCAAGCGGATGATCCAGCTTGCGGAGCTCACGCGCCGGGGTTTCATGAACGGCGACATCTCCACGGTCATGTCGCCGCGCACGGTCATCACCTGGGCCGAGAACACGCGCATCTTCAGCGATCTCGGCTTCGCGTTCCGGGTCACCTTCCTCAACAAGTGCGACGAGGCGGAGCGGCCCATCGTGGCGGAATATTTCCAGCGCTGCTTCGACAGGGAGCTGCCTGAATCGGTGGTGGCGGCGGGAATCGGCCGCGCGCCATGAAGATCTCCGGGGACAAGGAGACGCCGCTCGACGCGTTCAAGCGCGTGACGGGCGCCACGATGCGCGCCATGGGCGACATCGACGAACTGGAAGTCTCCTTCGGACCGGACAGGGCGTCGCTGGAGCGCGGCCACGCCAAGCTGCCGATGCCGGGGCGCGATCTCCCTGCCGAGGAGGCGGCCTTCGTGCGCGGCGAGGCCGATGCGCTGGCCTTGCGCGAGCGCCATCACGACGCGGACATGCATGCGCGGCTGGCGCGGGGCGGCCCGCAGGCGCGCGCCGTGTTCGATGCGCTGGAGCAGGCGCGGGTGGAAGCCTGGGGCGCGCGCTACATGGAAGGCGCAGCGCGCAACCTCGCGGCGGCGGTGGACGAGCGCTGCCGCCGGCAGGGCTTCACGCGCGCCGCGTCCGCCGACGATGTGCCGCTGGCGGAGGCCGTGGGGCTCTATGCGCGCGAAACGCTCAGCGGGCGCGCCTCCTCGGCCGTGGCGTCCGGGGTCCTCGATCTCTGGCGGGACTGGTTCGACGAGCGTGCGGCCGAGTCGTTCGCCCGCATGGCGCGCGAGCTCCATGACCAGGAAGCGTTTGCGGCGCTCGCCGGGCGTCTTATGGAAGACATGGAGTTGCTGGACGAGTCCGCGGCCGGCGAGGAGGAAGGATCCGAGGACGACGCCGATGACGCCTCCGAGGACGGCGAGGGCGACGGGGCCGAGGGCGAGAGCGACGGGACGCTGATGTCCGACGCCTCGGACATGTCGGATGTCGAGGGGGAGGACACCGGCGAGGCCGGCGCCGACGAGGCCGATGCGGAGATCATGCCGGGCATGGGCGACGAGGAGCCCGGACGGTCCTCGCCGCAGGAACACCCGATGCACGGCCGCAACGACAATGCCGGGCCGGCCTACATGCCCTGGACCGGCGAATTCGACGAGATCGTGCATGCGGAAGAGCTGTGCGACGCGGACGAGCTCGCCCGCCTGCGCCATCATCTCGATCAGCAGCTCGCCAGCCTCCAGGGCGTGGTCAGCCGGCTCGCCAACCGCCTGCAGCGCCGGCTGATGGCCCAGCAGGTGCGCGCCTGGGAGTTCGACCTCGAGGAGGGCCTGCTGGACGCCGCTCGCCTCGCGCGCGTTGTCGCCGACCCGATCCGTTCGCTGTCCTACAAGATGGAGAAGCAGACGAATTTCCGGGACACGGTGGTCTCGCTGCTGATCGACAATTCCGGCTCCATGCGGGGGCGGCCGATCTCGGTCGCGGCCATGAGCGCCGACATTCTCGCCCGCACGCTGGAGCGGTGCGGCGTCAAGACGGAGGTTCTGGGCTTCACCACGCGGGCCTGGAAGGGCGGCCAGTCGCGCGAGAAATGGCTCGCGGCCGGCAAGCCCGCCAATCCGGGCCGGCTGAACGACCTGCGCCACATCGTCTACAAGGAGGCCGATTCGCCGCTGCGCCGGGCGCGCAAGAATCTGGGCCTGATGCTCCGCGAGGGCATATTGAAGGAGAACATCGACGGCGAGGCGCTGCTCTGGGCGCATCACCGCCTGCTCGGCCGGCCCGAGGACCGGCGCATCCTGATGGTGATTTCCGACGGCGCGCCGGTGGACGATTCCACGCTTTCGGTCAATCCCGGCAATTACCTCGAACGCCATTTGCGCGAGGTCATCGAGTGGATCGAGACGCGCTCGCCGGTGGAGCTGATCGCCATCGGCATCGGCCATGACGTGACCCGCTACTACCGCCATGCGGTGACGATTTTCGACGCCGACCAGCTAGGCGGCGCGATGATGGAGCAGCTTGCCGGCCTCTTCGACGAGGAAAGCCGCCGCCAGCAGGCGCGCAGGACGTCCAGGCCGGCGCGGTGACGGCGCCGCTGAAGCCGCGCGCGGCGCTGGCCACGCATGAGGTCTTCAACATGCCGCCGCATATGGGCGACCGCGACCTCTGGGCCGGGGACGCCGCGCTCCGGGAAGGCGTGCGCCGCGAGGGCGCGGCCTGGGCCGAGCAGCGCATCGCGGCCTTCGGACGCTTGGTCGGCCGCGCCGAGGTGGCGGAGAAGGCCGAACAGGCCAACCGCCGCGGCCCGGAGCTGAAACCCTTCGACCGATACGGCATGCGCATCGACCGGGTCGAATACCACCCTGCCTATCACGATCTGGTGGCGCTCGCGGTGGAGAACGAGGTCGCCAGCTTCGCCTGGAACCATGCCGGGCCGGGCGGGCATGTCGGGCATATGGCGCTGACCTATCTGTTCAGCCAGGTGGAAGGCGGCGCGATGTGCCCGATGGCGATGACCTATGCGGCGATTCCCGCGCTCAGGGCCTCGCCGGCGGTCGCCGAGGCGTGGATCCCCCGCCTGCTGTCGAACCGCTATGACGGGCGGGACATTCCGGTCGAGGAGAAGCCCGGCGCCACCATGGGCATGTTCATGACCGAGAAACAGGGCGGCTCCGACGTCCGCTCCAACTCCACCTGCGCGCGGCCGGCTGAAGGCGGCGCGGGCGGTAGCTGGCGGCTTACGGGGCACAAATATTTCTGCTCCGCGCCCATGTCGGACGCCTTCCTGACGCTGGCCCGCACCGAGGCCGGCATTTCCTGCTTCCTGCTGCCGCGCTGGACGCCCGAAGGCGAGCGTAACGCCGTTTCAATCCAGCATTTGAAGGACAAGCTCGGCAACCGCTCCAACGCCTCCGTGGAGATCGAGTTCGAGGAGGCATGGGCCGTCATGGTCGGCGAGGACGGGCGCGGCATTCGCACGATCATCGACATGGTGCAGGGCAACCGGCTCTATTGCGCGGTGAGTTCGGCGGCGCTGATGCGTGAGGGCGTCGCACAGGCCCTCCACCATACCCGCCACCGCAGCGCCTTCCAGCGCCGGCTCGCCGACCAACCGCTGATGCGCAATGTGCTGGCCGACCTGGCCCTCGAATCCGAAGCGGCGCTGGCGCTGGGCCTCAGGACCGCCCGCGCCGTGGACGAGGCGGACGGCAACCGCCAAGCGCGGGCATTCGCGCGCATCGGCACGGCGGTTGCCAAATACTGGGTCTGCAAGCGCGCCCCGGGCCACGCCTTCGAGGCGCTGGAGTGCCATGGCGGCCCCGGCTATATCGAGGACGGTCCGATGGCGCGTCTCTATCGCGAGGCGCCGCTCAACAGCATCTGGGAGGGCTCGGGCAATGTGCTCTGCCTCGACGTGCTGCGCGCCATGGCCCGCGAGGAAGAGGCCGCGCCGGCGCTGCTGGCGGAAATCGACGCCGCGCGCGGCGCCCACCCGGCGCTCGACAGGGCGGCCGATGCGCTGAGAGACGACCTTTCGAGGCCGGAGACCTTCGAGGCCGGCGCCCGCGCGCTCACGGAGCGGATGGCGCTGGCGCTACAGGCTTCCCTGCTCGTCCGCCACGCGCCGCAGGCGGTCGCAGACGCCTTCTGCGCCAGCCGGCTGGGAGACCGCTGGACCGGCGCCTACGGAACCCTGCCCCCCGGCACGGACACAGACGCCATCCTCGCCCGCGCCTTGCCGGCGGGGTAGCGCGCGGAGAACGGCCTCGCCCGGCTCATACCCGCGGTCGTTGACCGAAACCTGTGACGGACTCAACGCCCACCGCCCCGATCGCCCCCTTCGACAGGCTCTTCCGTCATACCCGGACTTGTTCCATTGCTGTCCGGTTTGGATTTGGCGGTCGGGGCGCTCGGCCTGGATTCGACCGGGCTTTGAAAGTTTCGGCGGGATCGGGATACGGATCGATGCCCAGCGTCCCGACGCTCTGTCCTCATCCTGAGTAGCCGACCGGAGGGAGGCGTATCGAAGGACGGTCCCGCCGGCGTCCAGCCCCCCTTCGATACGCCGCTTCGCGGCTACTCAGGATGAGGAAGGGAGGACCGCAGACGCCACGCGCTCCCGACCCCCCAAATCGGGACCCGCTCAGCTTTCCCCGACGGCTGAACCGGACAGCAGTGGAACAAGTCCGGGCCTGACGAGAAGAAGACATGTGTCCCAAATCGAGGCCGCTGGTATTACCGCCCCTTGAAGACGGGCTCGCGCTTTTCGATGAAGGCGGCCATGCCTTCCTTCTGGTCCTCGGTGGCGAAGGTCGAGTGGAACATGCGCCGCTCGAATTTCACCCCGTCGGAGAGCGGCACCTCATAGGCGCGGTTGACGCATTCCTTGGTAATCATCGCGGCAGGGCGCGACTTCGCCGCAATCGACGCCGCGACCTCGACCGCCGTGTCGAGCAGCTTGTCGGCGGGCACCACGCGGCTCACCAGGCCCGAACGCTCCGCCTCTTCCGCGCCCATCATCCGGCCCGTCAGGCACATGTCCATGGTCTTCGACTTGCCGATGAAGCGCGCGAGGCGCTGCGTGCCGCCGCCGCCCGGCAGCGCGCCCAGATTGATCTCCGGCTGGCCGAACCGCGCCGTGTCGGCGGCGATGATGAAATCGCACATCATCGCCATCTCGCAGCCGCCGCCGAGCGCGTAGCCCGCCACCGCCGCGATCACCGGCTTGCGGCAACTCGTCACCCGCTCCCAGCCGACGGTGATGAAGTCCTCCAGATAGGCGTCCATATAGGTCTTGGGCTGCATCTCCTTGATGTCGGCCCCGGCGGCGAAAGCCCTCTCGGAGCCCGTCACCACGACGCAGCCAATGGCGTCGTCGGCCTCGAAGCCGTCGAGCGCCCCGGCAAGCTCGTCAATCAGCTTCGCGCAGAGCGCATTGAGCGCCTCCGGGCGGTTCAGGGTGACGATGCCGACCGCCCCGCGGGTTTCGACCAGGATGTGTTCGTAGCTCATCGGGCGCGCTTCCGCCTCCATTGCCGCAGACTTCGGGAAGACCGCAATCTGGCGGCCGCCTCCCCCGGGGTCAACCGGCCCCGATACCGGGAAAATCGTGGTAAACTGGAAGCAGAGGAAAGGCGGCTCCCGGGGGCCGCCTTTTTCGATTCCGGGATGAGCGGGAGGCCGGGGACCATGCCGAAAAAGGACGGGGTGTATGCGCAGTCTGCATGCAGATCATGACGAAACATGACAGATCATGACACTTCTGCCCGGAAGCCCTCCCCGGCGGCGGGGGAACGGGCGGCGAGGGCGCTTCGGACCATGACCATGGCGGGCAATCCGGGATAGAATGGCCGCAATGCAGCGTTATTCGATCTTCTCGCTCCTGAAGGGCGCGCTCTCCGGGCATCGGGACTGGCGGCCCGCCTGGCGCGCGGCGGAGCCCAAATCCTCCTACGATGTCGTCATCGTCGGCGGCGGCGGGCACGGCCTTGCCGCGGCCTATTACCTCGCCCGCAATCACGGCATCACGAATGTCGCAGTTCTGGAGCGCGGCTGGATCGGCGGCGGCAATACCGGGCGCAACACCACCATCGTGCGGTCCAACTACCTGCTGCCGGAGAACCAGCGCTTCTACGAACACTCGCTCAAGCTCTGGGAGGGGCTGAGCCGCGACCTCAATTACAATGTGATGTTCTCGCCGCGCGGCGTCATCAATGTCTTCCACACCGACGCCCAGCGCGATTACTGGGTACGCCGGCATAACGGCATGCGCTACGCCGGCATAGATGCGGAACTGCTGACCCGCGCGGATCTGGCGCGGCTGGTCCCGGCGCTCGACCTCTCGCCCGATATCCGCCACCCGATTGTCGGCGGGGTCATGCAGCCGCGCGGCGGCGTGGCGCGGCACGATGCCGTCGCCTGGGGCTATGCGCGCGCCGCCGATGCGCTCGGCGTGGATATCGTCCAGGACTGCGAGGTGACCGGCATCGATGTCCAGGGCGGCAGGGTCACCGGGCTGCAGACCAGCCGCGGCCCCATCGGGGCCGGCCGCATCGGCCTCGCCGTCGCCGGGCATTCCTCGCGGCTGGCGGAGATGGCGGGCATCCGCCTGCCCATCGAAACGCATCTGCTGACCGCGACGGTTTCCGAGCCCGTCAAACCCTTTATCGACACCGTCGTCTCGGTGGCGGCGTCGCATGTCTATGTCAGCCAGACGGACAAGGGCGAAGTGCTGATCGGCGGCGATCTCGACGGCTACAATTCCTGGTCGCAGCGCGGCAGTCCGGCGCGGCTGGAGGACATACTGGCGGCGGCTTCGGAGTATTTCCCGCGCGTCTCGCGCCTGCGCCAGCTCCGGCACTGGGCGGGCGTCATGGATATGAGCATGGACGGCAGCCCGATCATCGCCAAACTGCCGGTGGAGGGCCTCGCCATGACCGGCGGCTGGTGCTATGGCGGCTTCAAGGCGACGCCCGCCTCCGGCTGGTGCCTGGCCTGGACGCTGGCCAATAACGCGCCGCATGCGATCAATGCCCCCTTCTCGCTCGAACGCTTCCGCAGCGGGGCCGTGCTGGACGAACGCGGGGCCGGGCCGGTGCCGGCGGCGCATTGAGGGAGGCGGACGCATGCTGCTCATCCCCTGCCCCTTCTGCGGCGCCCGCGACGAGACCGAGTTCACCTATGGCGGCGACGCCGGAGTCGAGCGCCCGGCCGATCCGGAGTCCGCGAGCGACGAGTCCTGGACGGATTATCTCTGCTTCCGCGACAACCCGAAGGGGCTGCATCGCGAGCTCTGGTTCCACCGCGACGGCTGCCGGCGCTGGCTGGAGGTCGAGCGCGACACCGCGACCCATGAGATCCGCGCCGTGCGGTTGAGCCGGCCATGAGGCGCCAGCCCTTCCGCGCGGCCGAGGGCGGCCATCTGATCGACCGCTCGCAGCCGCTCCGCTTCGACTTCGACGGCCACCGCCATGAAGGCTACCGGGGCGACAGCCTGGCGTCCGGCCTGCTGGCGGCGGGCGTGCGCATCGTGGCGCGGAGCTTCAAATACCACCGCCCGCGCGGCGTCTGGGGGTTCGGTTCGGAGGAGCCGAACGCCATGGTGACGACGGGTGTGAGGGAGGAGGCCCGGCCGAACCTGAAGGCGACGGAGATCCCGCTCTCGGACAACCTCGAGGCCTTCGGGCAGAACGCCTGGCCCTCCGTTTCCTGGGACCTGGGCGGCGCGCTCGGCCTGGCCGGCGGGCTTATGCCGGCAGGCTTCTATTACAAGACTTTCATGGCTCCGGCGCGCTGGTGGCCGGCGCTCTATGAGCCGCTGATCCGGCGCATGGCGGGCTTCGGGCCGGCGCCGGCGGCGCCCGACGACGCCTTTTACGCCAAGCGGCGCATCCATGCCGATGTGCTGGTGGCGGGCGGCGGGCCGGCGGGCGTGGCGGCGGCGCTGGCGGCGGCGCGCGCCGGGGCGCGGGTCGTGCTCGCGGACGAGAATGTCCGCTTCGGCGGAGACCTGCTGCGCGCGCCGGGCGAGATCGGGGAGGGCGACGGGCTTGCCTGGATCGACGCCGCGACCGCCGAACTGGAGACGATGGCGCATGTCCGCCTGCTCAGGCGCGCCACCGTTGCCGGCTATTACGACCACAACCTGCTGACGGTCGTCGAGCGGGCCGGCGAGGACGCAGCGCCCGGCGCGCCGGCAGTGCGGCTCTGGTTCGTGCGGGCGCGCGAGGTCGTGATCGCCGCGGGCGCGCATGAACGCCCCCTGCTCTTCGCAGGCAATGACCGGCCGGGCGTCATGTCGGCATCCGCGGCCGGCGGCTATGCCCATGCCTATGGCGTGCTGGCCGGGCGGCAGGCCGTCGTCGCCGGCAATAATGACAGCATCTACGCCGTGGCGCGGCTGCTGCGGAAAGCAGGCGCGGCCATCGCCGCCGTGGCGGACGCCCGGTCCGGCGGCGGCGATGCCGGAGACCTGCCCTGCCGCGCGGGCCATGCCGTCGAACGGGCGCTCGGCAGCCGCCGGACCCGCGGCGTGCTGCTTCGCCGGGCCGGTGGCAGGGCGGCGGACAAGGGCGAGCGGATCGCCTGCGACCTGGTGGCCGTCGCCGGCGGCTGGAGCCCTGCGATTCATCTGCACGCTCAGGCGCGCGGCAGCCTGCGTTACGACGAGGAACGGGGATTGATCCTGCCCGACCGGCCGGGCGGCGCGAACCGGAGCGCCGGGGCCGCCGCCGGACGCTTCGACCTCGACGGCTGCCTTGCCGAGGGCTGGGCCGCCGGCCGCGCCGCCGCGGCGTCCTCGGGGCATGAGCGGCCGGCCGGGGAGCCGCCGCGTTCGCCCGACCGCAGCGCCGGCGAGGCGCCCGTCTTCTGGCAGACCGGCCCCGGCAAGCGCTTCGTCGATCTGCAATACGACGTGACCGCCGCCGATGTGGAGCTCGCCGCCCGCGAGGGCTACCGCTCCGTCGAGCATGTGAAGCGCTACACCGCGCTCGGCATGGGCACCGACCAGGGCAAGACCTCCGGCATGGCGGGCCTCGCCCTCCTGTCCGAAGCGCTCGGACGGCCCGTCGCCCGCACCGGAACGACGACCTTCCGCCCGCCCTACACGCCCGTGCCGATCGCGGCCATGGCCGCCGGCCTGATCGGCGAGGGCCGGGATGCGCTGCGCCGCACGGCGGCCGACGACTGGCACGAGGCCCAGGGGGCCGTCTTCACCGCCGCCGGCCACTGGCGCCGGCCGCGCTACTATCCGCGCGACGGCATGGAGGAGGCGGAGACCATCGAGGCGGAAGTCCGCGAAACCCGCGCCGGGGTCGGCATCGTGGATGTCGGCACGCTCGGCAAGGTGGATATCCAGGGGCGGGACGCCGCCGCTTTCCTCGACCTCATCTATGCGAACCGGATTTCGACCCTGAAGACGGGGCGCGGGCGCTACGGGCTGATGCTGCGCGAGGACGGGCGCGTCTTCGACGACGGCGTCGTCATGCGGCTCGGCGAACATCATTTCTATCTGACGACCACGACCGCCCACCAGCACGAAGTGATGCAGCATATCGAGCTCCTGCTGCAGACCGTCTGGCCGGAGCTGGAGGTCTATGCGACCGACGTGACGGAGCACTGGTTCGCCGCCGCCCTTGCCGGCCCCGGGTCGCGCGCGCTGCTCGGCCGCGCGGCGCCGGAGCTCGATCTCTCGGACGAGGCCTTCCCGATGATGGCGGTGCGCGCGGCGACGGTCGCCGGCCTTTCGGCGCTCGTCTTCCGGATGAGCTATTCGGGCGAGCTTTCCTACGAGGTCGCCGCGCCCGCCGATCACGGGCTGGCGCTCTGGACGCGGCTGCTGAGCGAAGGCCGGGAGGACGGGCTCACCCCTTACGGCACCGAGGCGATGGGCGTGATGCGCATCGAGAAGGGGCATGTGACCCATGCCGAGGCCGACGGGCGTACGACGCCGGACGATCTGGGACTCGCGCGCATGGTGAGCGCCGACAGGCGCGGCATCGGCAAGCGCTCGCTGGAGCTGCCGGCGCTCCGCCGGAAGGGCCGCCAGCAGCTTGTCGGCCTCTCCGTCATCGACGCCGAAGCCCGCATCCCGCCCGGCTGCCAGGTGGCGGAAAGCGGCGACCTCAGCCCCGCCCCGCCGCTCGGCCATGTCACCTCCTTTTGCTACAGCCCGACGCTCGGCCGCGCCATCGCGCTCGCGCTTGTCGAGAACGGGCGGGCGCGGACCGGCCAGACGGTCCATATCGCTTCGCCGATGACCGGCTTTTCCGCCGCGGCGGAAATCGTTTCGCCCGTCTTCTACGACGCTGAAGGAACGCGCCTTCATGGCCGATGACCTCTCCGATACCCGGCGCAGCGCGCTGGCCGGGCTCGACCTCGGCTCGCGCGCCGGCGGGGCGGGCGGCGTGCTGCTGGGCGAGGGCCCGGCGCGGGAGAGCTTCACGCTGCGCGGTCGCGCCGGGGACGCCGCCTTCGCAGAGGCGGTCGAGGCGGCGCTGGGCGAGGCCCTGCCGCGGGAGCCGGGCGAAGTCGTGGAGACCGCCGAGGGCACGCTGCTCATCCGCCTCGGCCCCGATGAATGGCGCCTCACCGCGCCGCTTGCCGATGACGGCCGGCTCGCCGCCCGCCTCGCCTCCGGCCTCGCCGGCGGGCCCGGCGCGCTGGTGAACGTCTCCTCCGCCGTAACCGTCATCGCCGTCACGGGAGAACGCGCGGCGGACCTTCTCGCGACCGGCACCGGCATCGACCTGGACCCGGCGGCGTTTCCGCCAGGACGGGCCGTGCGCACCCGCATCGGCAACGCCCGGGCGCTCCTCCACCGCAGGGCGGAAGACGCTTTCGAGCTCCATGTGCCGCGCAGCTATGCCCGCTCCTTCTGGGAATGGCTGGAGGCGCGCGGCCGCGAATTCGACGCCGCCATCGCGCTTTGAACAGGGGAACGGGAGCGCAACCTTGGCGATGCGGGTTTCGGACACTATATCCGACAGGGTTACCCGGAGGCGGCAGCTGGGAGATTGCCAGGTGGGAGAGATTGTCGTCACGGCGAAGCTGGAGAACGGCAACGACCGCGGCAGCTTCGAGCAGGGCTACCGCGACGAGGCCAGCATCCGCTCCACCAGCGTCGAAGTCATCGTGGACACCGGCGCGGCTATGCTGATGCTCCCGCAGAATGTGGTCGAGCGTCTCGGACTGAAGGCGCAACGCACCGCCGTCGTAACCTATGCCGACGACCGCAAGGAGGAACGGCCGGTGGCGGGGCCGCTGAACATCGAGCTCTGCGGGCGGTTCATGCACACTTCCTGCATTGTCGGCCCGCCGCTCAGCGAAGCGCTGATCGGGCAGATCGTCCTGCAGGAACTCGACCTGATCGCCGATTGCGCGAAGCACAGCCTCTATCCGCGCCAGCCCGACTACCCGCTGCTGAGCCTCCGGTGACCGCCGCGCTCCAGGTCGAACCGCTGACCCGCGCCGCCTTCGCCCCCTTCGGCGACGTTATCGAGGCGGAGGGCGCGCATTCGTTCGAGATCAACAACGGCTCGACGACCCGCTTCCACGACCTCGCCCGCGTCGATGTGGCGGCGGAAGGCGGGCATGCGCTGGTCAATATCTTCCGCGCCCGGCCGCTGCCCATGCCGCTCGTCATCGCGATGATGGAAAAGCACCCGCTCGGCTCGCAGGCTTTCGCGCCGCTCGGCGCCGCGCCCTTCCTCGTCGTCGTCGCGCCGCCGGGAGAGGCGGTCGCGCCGGCGGACCTTCGCGCCTTCCTCGCGGCGGGCGGCCAGGGCGTCAGTTATGCGCGCGGCGTCTGGCACCACCCCGTCATCGCGCTCGGCCGCGAGACCGACTTCCTCGTCATCGACCGCGGCGGCCCCGGCGACAATCTCGCCGAGTTCTTCTTCGACGAGGACGACCGGCGCATGGTCGATGCAGGGCCGGACTTGTTCCGGGCATCTCCTTCGGGGCCGTAGCGGCGGCGTGTGATGTCGGCGGTCCTGATACCAACGGCCTCGATTTGGGATTCACTGGCGAATGCCGCCTGGTTTCTCCTTTTGCGTCGGTCCGCCCAGCGCCCCGGCCTCTCCTCTTCCTGAGTAGCGCCCGCCTGCGGGCGCGTATCGAAGGACGGCCCCGCCCGCGTCCGGCCCCCTCGATACGCGGCTGGCGCCGCTACTCGGGATGAGGACAAAGGACCAAGGCTACGGCAGGGAGGTGCCGCGCCATCGGTGCCGATCAACGACCGCTGGTATAATGTCAGCGGTCCTGAGTCCGGACTGATGGCAATCGCTGCGCCGTTGCCACAGGCGGCGCGGCCGTGCAGGTTCGGAGCGCAGGAAGCGGGGGAGCGCCGTGGCCGAAGGGTTCGACATCGCGCAGACGGGACGGACAAGACGGATCGCCATTGCGCGGCCCGACGCCGGAAACATGTTCACCGATCCCATGCTGGAAGCCCTGGCGGAGGCGGTCGCGGAGGCGGGACGGGACCGGGCGGTCCACGCCGTGCTGCTGAGCGGCGCGGGACCGGATTTCTGCCTCGGTCGCCAGCGCGGCGGTGGGCCTGCCCCGGCGACCGCCTTCGAGGCGCATCGGGACGTGTTCTCGAAGATTCTCGCCGTCTATGCCGCATTCCGGGCCTGCCCGGTGCCCGTGGTGGCCAAGGTTCAGGGCCGGGCGTTCGGTTTCGGCTGCGCGCTGGTCGGCGGCGCCGATGTGGCGCTTGCCGGCGCAGAGGCCCGGTTCGCCCTGCCGGAAATGCTGCACGGCACGCCGCCGACGCTCGCGATGTCGGCGCTTGCCGGCGTTGCGCGCAAGACTGTGGCGGACATGGTCTATTCCACCGGGGAGATCGACGCCTCCCATGCTCTCGCCGCCGGCCTGGTCAGCCGGCTGGTCCCGCAGGAAGAGCTCGATCCGGCCGTGGAGGCGCTGCTGGACCGGCTTGCCGGTTTCCCGCGCATCGATGTCGCCGCCGTCAAGCGCTTTCTCGCCACCGGCCCCGGCTTGCCGCCCGATGTCGCTGCGGACCTCGCCGGCTATACCATGGCCACGGTCAAGTCGCGCCGGTAGCCCGCCGCGGCGCGGGAGGGCGCAGGACCGCCGGCTGCATCCCGCCGCCGCCGGGACGCTTGACCGACGCCGCCCGGTTTTCTACCAAGCGGCAGGAACGGCCCCGTAGCTCAGCCGGATAGAGCGACGGATTCCTAATCCGTAGGTCGCAGGTTCGAGTCCTGCCGGGGTCGCCATCTTCCGCCGGCGGAAGCAATGGGCGGCGGCGCAACGAAAGCGCCGCGGCCCCGGAGGGTCGCGGCGCTCGAAGCGGCGCAGGCCGCGCCTTGCGGATCAGCCGCCGTCGGAGGGGGTCTCGTAGAAGACGAAGTCGGCCTCGTCCAGATCGCCGGCCGCAAAGTTCTGGAGCGTGATGGTGCCGCCGCCGGTCTCGCCCGACAGGTCGATTTGGGCATCGTCGCCCACCTGAGCAATCACCAGGTCGGAGAACTGCGTGATCCCGGTGAAGGCGGAGAGGTCGATCAGGTCCTCGCCGTCGGCGAAGTCCGTCACCGTGTCACTGCCGTGGCCGGCCTCGAACACGAAGGTGTCGGCGCCCGCCCCGCCGGTCAGCCTGTTGTCCGCGGCTGTGCCCTCGATCACGTCGTCGCCGTCCGCGCCGGCGAAATCGTCGAGGACGAACATCTCGGCGGTGAGGTCTGCCGGAGCGACCCCCGTCACCGTGATCGCGCCGCCGCCCCAGGCGCTGAGGTCGATGACCGCCGACCCGCCCATGTCCGTTGTCGCGGCCTGCACGTCCTGCCAGGTGAGGGAGGCCTCGAAGGCGGTCAGGTCGATCCTGTCGCCCTGCCCGGCGTCGAAGTCGGCGATCGTGTCGTTGCCGCCACCCGCTTCGAAGACGAAGGTATCGGCGCCCGCGCCGCCGGTCAGCATGTCGTCGCTGGTCCCGCCCTGCAGCGCGTCATCCCTGTCGCCGCCCGTCAGCTTGTAGAGATCGAACATCTCCTCGGTGAGGCTGCCGGGATCGGTGACGCCCTCCAGGATGATCGTGCCGCCGCCATATTCGCTCAGGTCGATCTTCACGCCGGTTACGGCCTCGGGGTTCTGGTCGTCCTCGGCGACCGTCGAGAAGGTTGCGCTCAACTGCTCCCAGGTCACCGCGTAGCGCAGGGTGGTCAGGTCGATCTTGTCGCCTTCGCTGGCGTTGAAGTCCAAGATCCTGTCATTGCCGTGGTCGTCGTGGAACAGGAAGGTGTCGGCGTCGGCGCCGCCGGTCATCTTGTCGTCGCCCATGCCGCCGATCATCAGGTCGTCGCCGTCGCCGCCTTTCAACCTGTCATTGCCCTCGCCGCCGAACAGCACGTCGTCGCCTTCGCCGCCTTTCAGCCGGTCCTTGCCTTCGCCGCCGAACAGCCAGTCAACGCCCTGATAGCCGCGTATCGCATCGTTGCCTTCGGTGCCATAGATGACGTCATCGCCGCGGGTGCCGTCGACCTCGTTGTCGATCTCGGAGCCATAGCGGTATTTGCCTCCCGAGCCGTCCGGCAGGTCGAACATCTCTGCGGTGAGTTCGGAGGAGGTGACGCCCTCAAGGGTGACCGTGCCGCCGCCCCATTGGCCCAGGTCGATGACGACCGCCGTCTCGTCCACCTCCGTCGTGCCGGGATCGTCCGCCACATTCTTCATCGCCGCCTGCAGGTCTTCCCAGGTGATTTCCTGGTAGAACGCGCTCAGGTCGATCCTGTCGCCTTCTGCGGCGCTGAAATCGGTGATCGTGTCATTGCCGTCCGCCTCGCCGATCACGAAGGTGTCTGCGCCGGCCCTGCCCGTCATGGTGTCGTCGCCGGCCTCGCTGTGGATCGTGTCCGCGCCATCGGTGCCGACAAGCGGGTGAAGGTTGAACATGGCGGCGGTGAGGTCGGAGGGGTCAACGTTCTGAATGGTGATCGTGCCGCCGCCCCACTGGCTCAGGTCGATGACGGTCGAGCCGTTCTGGTCCGTCATCTCGGCCTGCAGCTCCGACCAGGTGATCGCGTTGTCGAACCAGGCCAGGTCGATCTTGTCGTCGGCAATGTTGAAATCGGTGATCGTGTCGTTGCCGTGGCCTTCCCAGAACATGAAGGTATCGGCCCCGCCGCCGCCGGACATCATGTCGTCGCTGGTTCCGCCCCAGAGGTGGTCGCCGCCGATATCGCCCGTGATGTTGTCGAGGTGGAACATGTCCTCGGTCAGATCGTCCTTTGCGACGCCCTTGAGGGTGACTGTGCCGCCGCCCCATTGGCTGAGGTCGATGACCACCGCCGTCTCATCCGCATCCGTCGTGTCGGGGTCGTCCTCGACCTCCGTCATCGCCGCCTGCACCTCTGCCCAGGTGACCGTCTTGTCGAAGCCGCGCAGGTTGATCCTGTCGCCTTCGGCGGCGTTGAAGTCCTGGATTGTGTCGTTGCCGTTGCCTTCCGAGAAGAAGAACACGTCGGCGCCGCTGCCGCCGGTCAGGTCGTCATTGCCGGCCCCGCCGATGATGTAGTCGCGGCCGCCGCCGCCATCGATCGTGTCATCGTCCTGGCCGCCATAGAGGCGTTCCGTCATGGCCGTGTTGTCGGAGCCGGTCATCGTGTCGTCGCCGCTGCCGCCAAACGCCCACGCGCCTTGCCCCACCAGGATGATGGTGTCGTCGCCGCTGCCGCCGAACACGTCGTCCCAAACGCCCTGGCTTATGAGGGTGTCTGCGCCGCTGCCGCCGAGGATGATGTTGAAGTTACGCCCCCCCCCCCCCGTGTCATCGCCGCCGGCGAAATCCACGACATCGATGCCGTCCGTGCCCATCGTGCCCTCATCGGACTGGCTGCCGACATGGATGGTGACATTGCTGGTGTTATCGGACATTTCGGAACTCCCCGTTTCTCTGCGTCGCCTGGTCGAGGTCCCTGCGTTCGGCGGCGTCGTTATGGCTGCTGTTGCGACCGAACCTCATAGACGAGGAGGGTATCGACGGCAAACATGAACACAAATACCGATTTCTTCTATGCCGTATAAATTATTCTTATTCAGAGCGCCGTCCCTCGATACGCGGCTGACGCCGCTACTCGGGATGAGGACGTTGTTCGCGCGCTGCCCGCGTCAGCGGGCGCCTTCCCCTCCCTCATCCTGAGTAGCCGACCGAAGAGCCTGTCCTGAGCTTGTCGAAGGGGAGGCGTATCGCAGGACCCGGCCCTTATCGCTCTTTCAGCACGACCAGTGTTGCGGGCCGGCGGTTCTGCGCGGTTCGGAACAGCGAAAACGTCCGGTTCACATAATTCACCGCCCCGGAAATGCTTTCGAGATAGGCGTCGAGCTCCGCCGTGCGCGCCGCCTCCACAAGGCGGAACGGCCGGTCCGGCGGCAGCGTCTCGAACTGGCAGTAGAACAGCGGCTCGCCGCGGGACAGCCGCAGCTCACGCTCCGTGTCGTGCCACTCGAACGCCCACATCAGGGGGCGCGGCCACACGTCGATCGGGAACCGCCCTCCGAACAGCGTCCCCGGCCAGGGCTCGGCCCGGTAATGCATGAACGGCGCAACCTGCGAAAGATAAACCGGCTCGTCCGACACGAACACATAGGGCAGCACCATCTGCACCGTCGGCCGGTCGGGATAGCGCCACTCCGCCTCGTTCACCAGGTGAATCAGGTCGCCGAGCTTGTTCGCCCGCACGGGCGAGGCCGCGCCGAGAAGGTTGCGCAGCCCGGGCCGGCCGTCCTTGTCCCGGACGAAGCCGAGCCGCAGGTCGAACGGGCACCTCACTTCGACATAGCGGCTCTCCAGATTGAGGATGGCCGGGCAGCGCGAGGCGGATTTCGCGTGGGTGCGGCTCATCTCGCCCGAGCGCACCCGCACCGGCGGATCGTAGATCACGGCGCCGCGCTCGACCTTCAGCAGCCAGCCGACCGTCACCGGCCCCGACGACGCCTCGGGCAGGGCGTGGGTGATCCTGATCTCGATGGGGGGCTTGTCCATGGGGCGACGATAGAACCGCGCCGGAGCGTGTCAACACTCGGCAACGGGGGGCCTGCCTTCCCCGGGCGGCGGCGCATCCTTCGATACGCGCCTGCTGGCGCAGGCGTGGCGCAGGATGAGGACGAGGGGAAGCGCCAGCCGGCGCAGCCGCTGCTCAGGGGAAGGAAGGGGAAAGCGCCAGCCGGTGCGGGCAGCGCGCGGACAATGTCCTCATCCTGAGTAGCGGCGCCAGCCGCGTATCGAACCTCATCCTGAGTAGCGGCGCCAGCCGCGTATCGAAGGAGCCTGTCCTGATCCTGTCGAAGGGGACGGCCCCGGCCCTAACCGTCATCCGGCAGGGATTCGGGCTCCGGGATCGTATCCGCGACAGCGTCCGTCCGTTTGGTCAGGGTCACGATATTGCAGCCCTGGAGGCGCCGGTATTCCACGGTGTCCATCATTTGCTTCACGAGCATGAGCCCGAGGCCGTCGAATGCCTCCGCCTCGAGAGAGAGATCGAGACCCGGCGCCTGCGTGGGATCGAACGGCACGCCGTCATCGACGATGATGACCGCCAGCGCGTCCGCCTCTTCGCGCAGCACGATCTCGATGCGGTGCGGGTCGTCATCGCCGTAACCGTTGGTGATTGTGTTGGTCAGAAGCTCGTCGATGGCGAGATTGACCGCATAGGCGGTCTGGGCGGACAGGGCGCGGCCCCTGCAGAACCGGTCGATACGGGCAGCGGCGCCGGCGATCTCCCGCAAGTCGTTTGCGAGAGATATTTCAAGCGTCCTGTCGAGCGGGATCGGGTCGCTCACGATTCGGTCACTCCTCGCGCAGCGCGCGCTCGAAGAAATCGCCCACGGGCTTGACCAGATAGCTGAGCACGGAGCGTTCCACGGTCCTGATATGGACCTCGACCGGCATGCCGGGCGCCAGAACCAGCCCTCCCGGCAATTGCGCCCGGTCCCGCAGCAGGTCGCCTTCCGCCTCGCCGTCTCCTGCCATGGCGAGTTCGACCTCATACCAGGACTGGCCGGTGTCGGCGTCCTGAACGGCGTCCGCCGATACCCGGACCACGCGCCCCGGAAACTCCGGGCTCTGGCTCATCTGGAAGGCGGAAAACCGCAGCACCGCCTCCTGTCCCGGAAACACCTGGTCCACATGGATCGGGGCGATACGGGCCATAACGACGAGGCCCGACTCCTTCGGCACGATCTGCATGATCGGCTCGCCGGGACGGACCACCTCGCCCGGCGCGAATACGGTGGCGCCGAACACCGTGCCCGAAACCGGCGCCAGCACTTCCATGCCGTCGAGGCGCTCGCGCACGGAGGCGAGCTGCTCCAGGGTCTCGTTTTCTCCGGCTTTCGCCCGCCGGGCCTCTTCTTCCGCCTCCTCGATATGCTGGGCGTCGATCTGCAGGATCGCGATCTCGTATTCCGCAATGCGCCCGCGCGCCCGCGCTGTGTCCGCGTCGATCGCGCCCTGCCTGCCTTCGAGGCCCCGCGCCGCGCGCTCCAGCGCGAGAACCGGCGAAATCCGGGTCAGTCCCTTCTTGTAAAGCGCGCGCTGGGCCTCCAGCTCGCGGGCAATCAGCCTGCTCTGCCGGTCGAGCGCCACGGCCTGCACTTCGAGGCCTTCGATTTCCTTGCCGGTCTGCTTGATCCTCTCCCGCAGGCGGGCGACCTCGCCGGCGACGGCCGCCTTGCGCGCCCGGAACAACCGCCCCTGGCCGGCCAGAACCTCCCGGATCTTCGGATCCCCGGCCGCCAGCGCCGCCAGTTCGGAATCCCAGGAGACGGCGTCCTCCCCGCGGAATTCCGCCTCCAGCCGGTTCCGCCGCGCCGCAAACTCGACATAGCGGGCCTGCAGGATCGCTTCTTCGGAGCGCAGCAGCGAATCCGAAAAACGCAGCAGCACATCGCCCTGCTCGACCGCGTCGCCGTCGCGCACCGGCGCCTCGCTCACAGTGCCGCCATCGAGATGCTCCACCGCCTGGTTCCGGCCCTCCACCGCGACATGGCCGGTGGCGATCACCGCGCCGGCGATGGAGGCGAACGCGCCCCAGCCGATCACGCCGGCCAGCAGGACGCCGAGCCCTCCGAAACCCAGCACGACGGCTTTCCTGGCCGAAAACCGGGCTTCGGTCATGACGGCTGCTCCGCATTCGCGCCCGCGGGCGCTGCCTGCATGGTCTCACGCTCCCGCCTGCCGGTCACCCGCGCGATGGCGGCGGCCACCTGCTCCTCGCGGCTGACGAGCCGGCCCGGGCCCGGCGGCCCGGCGGGCCTTGCCGCCGGCGGCAGGGCGGCGAGTTTCGGGTCTGCGGCCGGCTTCCTTGTCGCCTGCTGCGCCAGCAGGCCCGGCCGGTATCGGCGGCCCGCCTGCAACTGGCGCACCGGCGCCGCGCTGCGCCCCGATGTCGCCGGAACCGGGCGCCCGCCCTCCATCAGGTAAACGATGTCGCACTGCGCGAACGCCCCGTGGCGATGGGCGACGATCACCACCGCCCCGCCGCGCTTCTTGTGGCCCTCCACGGCGCGGGCGAGCGCCATGGTTCCCTCCGCGTCGAGATTGGAATCGGGTTCGTCCATGACGATCAGCACGGGCGATCCGTAAAACGCCCGCGCCATTGCGATCCGCTGGCGCTGCCCGCCGGAAAGCGCCGCGCCGCCCGCGGACACCTGGAAATCGTAACCGCCCGGAAGGCCGAGGATCATCTCATGGCCGCCCGTGCGCTTCGCGGCATCGACAATGTCCTCATCCCTGGCGTCCGCCGAGAACCGGGCGATATTCTGCGCAACCGTGCCCTCGAAAAGGACGACCTCCTGCGGCAGATAGCCGACATGGCGCCCGAGCGTCTCGCCGTAATGCGCCAGCTCCGCGCCGTCCAGCCGCACGGAGCCGCTATAGGGCTGCCAGACGCCGGCGAGCGCGCGCGCGAGCGTGGACTTGCCCGACGCCGACGGACCGGCAATGCCCGCCGCCTGCCCCGGCTCCAGCTTGAGCGAGGCGCCGCGCACGGGGGCCACCTTCGCCCCCGGCGGGGCGATCATCAGGTTCTGCACCTCGACCAGCGCTTTCGGGTCCGGAAGCGCGGTATGGGGCGGCTCCGGCGGCGTCGCGGCCAGCAGGGCCGCCAGCGACCGCCGGGCGGCCAGCGCCTGCTGGAACGACGGCCACCGCAGCACGGCCTGCTCGATGGGCGCGAGCGCGCGGCCCAGCAGGATCGACGCCGCAATTATCACGCCCGCCGTCACCTCGCCCCGGATCGCCAGCCAGGCGCCGAGGCCCAGCATCAGCGACTGCAGGAACAGGCGCAGCGTGCGCGAGATGACGCCGAAGAGCCCGTTGCGGTCCGATACCGACAGCAGGCGGTCCAGCGTCTCGCCGCGCAGGAGCCGTGAGCGGGACACCACCGCATCCTGCATGCCGAGCCCCTGCACCGTCTCGCTGCCCGCCCGCATCTGCTCCACGAAATGCGCGGACCGGGCCGCCGCTTCCCCCGCCTCGTTCTGGACCCTCGAGGTTCCGAGCTGGTTCAGCAGCGCAATGATGAGCAAAAGCACGCCGGAGACGACCGCCAGAAGCCCCAGGAGCCAATGGAAGGCGAACAGCGCAAACAGGAAGACCGGCGTCCAGGGCGCGTCGAAAAAGGCGAATGGACCCGGGCCGGAGGCGAAGCGCTGAATGGTTTCGAGGTCGCGAAGGCCGCTCGCCGGCCGCGCGCGCTCGGCCGGGGACACGGCCCGGGCGAGCACGGCGCGCAGCACCCGCGAATCCAGGCGCTCCTGCAACCGGGCGCCGGCCCGCGCCATGACGCGCGCGCGGGCATGGTCGAGCACGCCCATCATCAGGAACAGGAAGGCGACAATCCCGATCAGCGCGACCAGCGTCGCCTCGGAGCGCGAGGTCAGCACCCGGTCATAGACCTGGAGCATGAACAGCGGGCCCGTCAGCATCAGCAGGTTGACGGCCGCGCTGAACAGGCCGCAGGAAACGAACAGCCTGCGGCTTTCCGCAAGCGCTGAGCGAATCTCGCTGTCGCCGGTGCTAGTCATCAGCCGGCATCCGGGGCCCTGATACGCGGGACATGCCGAAATCCTGTCGGTTCGAGGCACTTGCAGAATTGAGGTTCTGAGGAATAGCGGCTGAGATTTTGGATGCGGTTTTAGGTTTGCGTTGCGTTTGGGGCGCTGCGGCTGGCCTGATTGGGTCGCGGGTCGTGTCTGCGGTCGGTTTTGAGGCGAG
>JAJECF010000240.1 GCA_022822125.1 Alphaproteobacteria bacterium | reverse complement strand
GGAGAAATACTGCCCGGGATGCAAAGAGCGCCGCCGCGCCAGCGACCGGAAGGCCGCCCGCAAACGCCGGCTGCTGCGAAGCAACCGGGGCCTCTGCCAGGAATGCGGCGCCACCCCCGAGAAACCCCGCCGGCGGCTATGCGAGGCCTGCAACGAAAAACATCTCGCGCTCAGCCGCCGGCGCCTGCAGGAGCGCAAGGAAGAACGGCAAAAGGCCGGCCTCTGCGTACAGTGCGGGAACAGGGCGCCGGCCGAAGGCAATGCGTGCTGCGACGACTGCCTCGCCGCGCGCCGGCGGACATACCGCGCCCGGATCGACCGCCGCCGCCGGCAGGCCGACCGCTCGCTCTGCATCGAGTGCGGCAAGGCCCCTCCTGCGCCCGGCAGCCGGCGCTGTCCGGATTGCCAGCCGCTTCCCGCCAAACGGGACAAGGAGGCCGCCAGACGCCGCCGGGATGCTCGACGCGCCGTCGGATTGTGTGTGGATTGCGGCCGCCATTCCGCCGCGCGCGGGCGCCTGGCCTGCGAAACCTGTCTGGCCGCCGAGCTGGACCGGTACAATCAAAGGGCCCTCGCCCGGGTCTCCCAAGGGCTTTGCATCCGCTGCGGCAAGACCGCCCCCGCCGAGGGGTCGACCGCATGTGCGCCCTGTCGGGACGAGCGCCGCGTTGCCGAACGCGCGAGATGGCATCGCAGGGTCGCCGACGCCCAGGCGCGGGGCGTTTGTGTCCACTGCACAAAACTGCCTCCCGACCCCGGGTCCGTTTCCTGCGCGGACTGCCGCGAGGCGCGCCTCGCCACTCACCGCCGCCGCTACCATACCGTGACCCGGGAGCGAATATCTGCCGGGCTCTGTCCCCGCTGCGGCCAACGCGAGCCCGAGCCGTTCATGCGGGAATGCGGTCCCTGCCGCGACCGGCAGCGCTCCTACAGCTGGCGCGGCATGCCCGACCTGCCGACGCAATACACCGTGATCGCAATCGCCGACGGGGCCGACCACGGTACATGGTACACCCCCATGGAGGTAGCCGCCGCGCTGGCCTACGCGAAGCTCACGCTCGACGACGTCGAAATCCTGACCGACGCCGGCCCGGCCGTATTCGCCGGCCGCTGATCCCCGTTCCCCCTTTCCCCACCCTGGCGGTCTCGACGCCGTCGAAGGTGGGGAAAGGGTTGTCGGTGCGATCCCTGCGGGTGGCCGACCGGCTCCCGCTTCCCTTCCTCCAACAGGAGACATCGCACCATGTCCGCCACCACGGCTTCCCTTCACCCCGATGCGAACGCCTTCCTCACGTACGTCTTCGGACGCGGCCTCCAGGACGAGCACTATGTCGTCGAGCGCTACCGCAGCACGATGGACGGTATCCGCCGGCTGCCGGGCGGCAAGGGCCACCCGCTCACCCTGTCGCTGGAGACCGTGCGCGAACTCCGCCCCGCGCGCAACGAGATCCTGATCTGCAAGGGCCAGAAGTCCGAAGACTCGGGAGTGCAATATTGGGGCGCCGCCGCGGTCTGGGGCCATATGCTGGAGCGGAGCCGGTTCCCCCGCTGACGGCCCTGCGGTTCGGCGGCGTTCCAGAGGGGCGCCGCCGAGCCGCCTCCATATTCCCTTCAGCCTCATCCGCCAGGTGGGCGCCGGAGCGTATTCCACCCGACATTCCCCGTCTTCGTTTCCCCTTGTCCCGGTCTTCGCGGTATCGACACCGCAAGGTTGGGAAAGGGTTGTTCGGGATGAGTTGTAACGGCTCGCAATCAACCCTTGCAAGGAGCAAGCACCATGAACGGGCTCAATCGCGTCGACCTGATCGGCAATCTGGGCGCGGACCCCGAGTTCCGCAGCCTCCCCGGCGGCGGCGACGTCGCCAATTTCTCCATCGCCACCAACGAAGGCTACCGGGACCGGCAGTCCGGCGAATACAGGCAGCAGACCGAGTGGCACCGGGTCACCGTCTTCCAGGACGGCCTGGTGAAGATGCTGCGCAAGCACGCCGCCAAGGGCCGCCAGGCGCACGTCACCGGAAAGCTGCGCACCCGGAAGTGGAAGGACCGCGACGGCAACGACCGCTATACCACCGAGATCGTGGTCGGCCCGCGCGGCTCCATCAACTTCCTCGACCCCAGGCCGGAGCGGGCGGACAACCGGCCGCCGGCGCCGCCCCCGGAAGCATACGAGATGGACCTCGCCGCCTGAGGCAGCGTCATCGCCACTACGCCCCGGAGCCCAGGTCGGGCTCCGGGGCTTTTCCTCTTTCCTCCCGGCACATCGCCCGAACGGTTGCCGCCCCGAGGCTCCGGCTTCGGGGCGTTTTTTATTGCCGCCGATCCCGCGCCCGTCTCCGCTGCCGGGAAATCCGCGCGCCCGCGCGGGTGCTGGCCGTGGGCGCCATCGTGGCGCTGGCGCCCGGTCATGGCGCCCGGGAGCTTCGGACACGCGAGCGCTGGCGCCCCGACCGGCGCCCATGAGTGGCGCGCGCGTCGGTCCCGCGCTTCAAGCGTCAGGGAAAACGACGCGCGCAAGCGCCGAACCATGGGCGCCGGTCGGGGCGCTGGCGTCACGGCATGGCGCCCACGCAAGCGCCCCGCGGAATCCACGGCCGCCTCATGGAGCGCGACCGGCGCCACGGGCGCGCTCCACGAAATCCATGGCCGCCGGAACGCTGATTTGCCGGCAATCGATGCGCTATTGCCGCGCCGCCTCATCTCAGCCCTCCCTCTCGTCCTCCGCCACCGAGGCTTCCGCTTCCTCCACCAGACGGCGCCAGACGCCCTCCCGGTCCTCCTGGACGAACCGCATCCGCTCCGCCAGCACAAGAAGACGCAGATCCACCGCAAGACGGCGCCCGGCAGCCGGCGCCTCATCGCCCCCGGCCGCCGGCTCCGCAGGCGCAAGCCCGCGCGACAGCAGGAACTCCGAGGCCGACAGCCCCGCCTTCTCCGCCCGGCTGCGCACGAGCCGCCACTCGCTGTCCGTCGCCATCACCGAGCGCGGGCGCTTCCTGCCATCCTCCCCGGCCAAACCGCCTCTCCCCCTGGGGCAATACGAAATGCGCTGCGGCCCAGTTTCGGGGCGCCGTACATGGCCCGTTCATGGTCGCGCCGCGGAATGTCCCCGCTGCCAGCCAGGCCGGCCACGGACTTCCCAAGAGCACCATAGGGTCGCCAATCCGCGAATTCAAAGCGGCCCTCCCCGGCAAGGGAAGCCGCGACGCAAGGCGCCCCCCATGGCCGCCATCCTGTCGGTGACGGTCGAAAAGAGCGCATGCCTGCTGAAGTCCGGCCCCGGCGCGCCACGCCAAATACAGCGGCATGTTTGCACCGCTCGGCCCCGTATACGGATACTACAACTTTGGGAGGCCGACCCCGGGCCCGGTTCTCCCGCACGCCGCAATCCTGCGCATGGCGGAATTGCGGGCTTCAGGCGCCGCCGCCCGGCGCGAAACGGTGGAGATCGATCCGGTCCAGGTTGTCGAATACGACGCCCTCGGCCTCAAGCATGGCGCGCTGGCCGCGTTCGGGCCGCGTGCGAACACGGCCCCGGTAATCGACGACACGATGCCAGCCCGGCGCTTCGGGATTACGCGCGAGAGCATCGCCGACCTCACGCGCCTGTCTCGGCAGCCCGGCGCGTTCGGCGACCTGGCTGTATGTCAGGACGGCGCCTTCGGGGATCGCGGCGACTGCGGCCAGGATGGGGTCCTTGCCAGCGCCTTCGGAGAAGATGCCCATGGCGATGCCCGGACCGTAGTCTCCCCTGGCGGCGGCGGCGAAGGCCCTGCGAAGGCGGGCGAACCAGACCTTCTGCTCCGGGGTCATGTCCTTCTCAAGGATGAACGGGTTGTCGGAGAAGCGGGCCCGAGCGCCAGCTTCTTCTTCGGGTGTGCGTTCCCGGCGCGCTGCCGCCTTTCCGTCGCTGTCACGGCTGCCCGCGCGCCCGCCGTCTTCGGCCTCGAGCTGGCGGGCGAGGGTTTCGAGGGCGTGGCGGATGCGGTCGCGGGGAGCATCGCGCAGTCCGGCGTCGACGGCGATGGTCCCGAGTTCCATCCTGATGGAGTCGAGACATCCGAGGCTCATCTCCCGGGCGCGCGACTGCTCTTCCCGCGCCCGGATCGCGCTCCTCTCGGCCTTGAGTTGGCGCCATTCGATCCTTTCCGCCCTGGAGAGCGCCTCCTTGCATTTGCGCTTGTCGCGCAGTTCCGCCCATCGCCTTTCGTCGACTGTCACCATGTTCCCTTCCCGGGCTGTCTCCTCCGGTCCGCCGTCATTCCTGCAAAGGCGTCGCCGCTATGCAGGCCATTCTTCGTCGAGCGCAGGCGGAACGCTTCCTGCATGCGCCTGGAGAACGGCCCGGCCAATTCGATCCGGCCTTGCATCCCGCCGGGACCCGGCTCATCGGCATCCCGGCTCACCGCCTTCTCCCGCAGCCTGCCGGCGGCCTCTTCACACCGAGTTCACCAGTTCGGAAATACGGTCCTGCAATCGCGCGCGCCTGGCCTCGTAGAATTCGAGGAACCCGGCCATGTCATCCGGAACGCGGTCAAGAAGGTATTTCTCGCAGTAGTGCCCCCGGGCTTCCTCGTCCGGATACCTGGCCTCGATCCATTCCGCCGGAAGCGTCGCCTGCTTTTCGATATTGCTCGTCCCATCGAGCAGTTGAAGGTTTGCGATACGGTCTGCGCAGTCCATGAACACATCCGCCTGCTCGGCGGCTATCCCGGCATCGTGAAGGCGCTTTCGGGTAAAGCGGCTCCTCGGGAAGATGTGGTCGATGTGGAACTGGTGGCGCTGAAGGTCGATAAACGGCGACAGCAGCGCCAGCAGGCCGAATGTCCGCCGATCCCCGATTGCCATGTCGGCAAGGTCCTCGATCTCCTCGGCCGAGAATTCCAGGCTCTTGCCGCGCTGCGCCATCAGCCGGCGCATTTCGGCCGCCGGGAATCCCCCGTCGCCGGCGTCCCGGATTACTTCGCGGAGCGCCGTCAGCAAGGTATCCAGACCGCTCCCCCAGATCCCCGACGCCTTCAGGATGGACCGCGTCAGCCAGCCGCGGATCGACTTCCGGTCGTTCTCGTATTTGCTGTGGGTATCGAAGTTCGTCGGCGCGCCGATCCGATAGACGTAACAGGCAATAGGCAGGAGGGCGCTGGCGGCGCGAATGTTGTTGGCGTTGAACCCGAAGCCGGTGACGATCTGGACCGTCTCGATCAAGGCGTCCCGGATCTTCTGCCAGTTGTCTTCGAGAATTTTCATGTTCGACTGCGTGAAATTGCGAACCTGAAATCCCACGCTGGCGATGTCCGTCAGCATCAGCCCCGCCTTCAGCACGAAGTCCTTCGTGAGTCCGAGCCCCGGTCCGATCTGGTTGAGATCGTCGACCAGCCGGTGAACTTCCTTGCGGGCATCCAGTGTCCTCCATTGCGAGGTTGCGATGCTCAACAAGAGGTCGGAATAGGACAGTGTCGTGCCGCCGCTGTTGCGCCGGATGAATATGCTCAGCACATGCTCGATGTCCTGATTGAGCTCTTCGTAATACGCGACGGTCGGTTCCGTATGGACGACCTGGTACAGGCGGTCGAGCGTGCGATAGGCGCGGCCCTGCTCCTCCCTTTCGAGGCCTTTCGCAAGGAGCCAGTCGAGCATGTCCGGTCCGGAGTTCATGCCGACGATGTCCGACGCCCTGAACCAAAGCCGGTCCCCATGCCGTCCCAGCCGGTTTTTTTCGACGAAATCGAAGGCGAACCGGCTCCCCTCTTCGTCCCGTTCATCGGGCGCGAGCAGGTCCAGCGCCAGAAACCGCTGCGGAAAGGCGTCCTCGCTGCTCCACCACTTGTAGGGAAGCTTGACGGCCATGGAGCCGCGCAGCCCGATATTAAACGCGGTCAGGCGCTGTTGCCCGTCGAGTACCGCAGTGATCTGCCGGTTCGGCAACTGGCCGAGGTCGGGACAGTGCGGATTGTCCCGTTGATGATAGTCGAGCACAAATCCGTAATATCGATAATCCGCCGAGCGTTCCGGTTCGATACGCCAGAACAGGAACTCCCCGAACGGGTATCCCTGCATCACGCTGTCGAACAGCCTGCAAATCTGATCCGGGCTCCACACGAATTCGCGCTGGATCGCCGGCAGCACATATTCGTTCGAAACGATCTTGTCCAAGGCCTGCTTGATGGTTCCGCCCTGCTGGTACATTCATCGCCTCCGGTAGGTGAATTCGACGGTTCGGGACAATCCCCAAGGGAAGATGCGGCGCAGACTCTCCTTCCCCCGGGATCGGGACAGCGGTTTCCGCTTGCGTCGCATCGACGACCTGCAAGACCCGGGCGCCGGTGGGATGAACGGACATTCCGGGCCAATCGGCAATCGCCGCCGCACGTTACGGCGTCTTCGGAAAATTCGCCACGGCTTGCCGACAACAGCGAGCCGCTCCGGGTCGTTGCCCCGTTCACGGTCGCGCCCGCGTCGGCTCGCCGGCAAGGCCTGAGTGGAATGAGGTCCCCGTCAGGACGAAGGCCCGGGCCGGCGGCAGGTTCATCCCTCCCGAAAGCGCAGCCATCGTCGAATGCATGCGCAGGCGGAGCAGGACCTTCGGGACCGCCGATCGGAACGCCCATGGCGACCATCGGCGCCATGGGGTGGAGGCCGGCATGGGGGACATGAGGCCCGGTCACCGGGCGCGCACTTCGATCTCGCAGGTTGCACGGCCCGAGGCGTCCTCCCGGGCCCGGTCGAAGCAGCCCATGAACGCCGTTCCGTAATGATCCCATATGTGGTCCTTCCAGCCCAGGCTGGGGTCGGCCTGTGGCAGGATCGTCATTTGCGCCTGGACCGCCGCGCCACCGGCGGCCCCCACCGCCATTGCGAGCACGAACCTGAGAACCGTCCTTGCCCTACGCCGCCACCGCCGGCGCTCTGCTGCGTCCGCCGCCGCGGCCGACAGCCGCTCCACTTGCTGTCCCGTCCTCGCGCTCCGCGCCTCGATCCTGTTCACGGCGCCGTGAACGCCGTCCAGGACCGTCGCCAGACCGGCGACCGGGTCCTCCACCTCCGGGCCATCGGGCGTCGGCGCGTCCTCCCCCACAGCCCGCTCGTCCATGCCGGCGGCCGGCGCGCGCTCGACAGAAAGGTCCTCGCTCCCGAGATGCTTGCGCGCTTCCGCCCTTGCCTCCTCCAGGCTCATCTCCCCGCACCGGCCGAGCGTGATCCGCCGGCTGCGCAGTTTCCCGTCCGCGCCCCTCGCGGTGGCGTTGACGATCCACGACTTCCACCCGGAGGGGCGGATGCGGACGCCGAACCCCTTCAGGACCTCGTCCCAGGCGCGCCACTCCCGGTCCCCGGGCTCCAGGGCCTCCACGCCGGCTTCATCGAACGCGAACTTCCTCGACACGCCTGCCTCCCGTCATGGCATCGCGCCCGATCCTTACACAACCCTGTCATCGACCGCCATGACCCCGGGCGCCGGCCTGGCGCCAGCGGGCGCTGGCCGTGGCGCTGGCGCCCTGCATGACCCCGGCGTGGCGCCCCCGGGCGCGGGACGCAGGACCCGGGGCGCCACCAGCGCCCCGCCATGGCGCGCGCGGGCGCTGACTGCGCGCCCGTGCAGACTCCCGCATTGTCCGCCGCCGGAGTCGTCGCCGGCTGCGGGCCGGTTGCCGCAGCGCCACCGGGTGGTCCAGCACCCCGGCGCCGGGCCTGGGGAGACGAACCCGCGCCCCAATTGTCTGATTTTCGTTTGCCGGAAATGTCCGGTTTTCATTTGCCATCGGATCGCCCGTCGCCCGGTAACGCCATCGGGAGCGTCCCGAGGCGCTGAATAATCGGCCCCCGGATTTCGGCCCTGGTCGGTGCCATGGCGGACCTCGCCTGCTCAGCCGATCGATTGACCGACCGGACGCCGCCGCCGGCCGTCCTCCCGTCGAACGCCGGTGTCCGCCGTCGCCGCCCGAAAGGTGTGGAAAGGGTTGTCGGGGCGATATTCGCGTGGGGCGGCCGCCCGACCGTCGTCTCCCGCGCCCGTTCCGCCAGCAGGAGTGTCGCCCATGCGCTGCATGCCGGTTTCCGACCCCCGTCAATCGAACCTCCCCATCGAACCGGCCGGTTGCAACTGCTTCACCGACCTCATTCCCACGAAGACGGCGCCCCCGGCGCGGTCATACTCATCCCGGGCCCGCGACCGCCTCGCCGCGCAGGGCCTTTGCCTCAACTGCGGTCGCGCCCGTCCCTCCGATGGGGCCCGATACTGCTCCCCATGCCTGGAGAAACGCCGCGCCAGTGACCGAAAGGCAGCCCGCAAACGGCGTCTCCTCCGGCGCAACCGGGGCCTCTGTGCAGAATGCGGCGCGGCCATCGACAAACCCGGCCGGCGCCTC
>JAJECF010000101.1 GCA_022822125.1 Alphaproteobacteria bacterium | reverse complement strand
GCTGAGGCGGCTGAAATTGGTGTTGACGGTCTTGCCGCTCAGCACCTCGTCGCCGGTGCAGATCACTTCGATGCGCAAGAAATCGCTCCCCCCGATGCCGGAGGGAGATAGCAAGGCGGCGCAATTGCTGCAAATGCGGGGCCGGCGCACGGACGGCTTGAGCAGCGCGCCTGTCTATTCGTCCGGGGCGGCCGGGCGCTCGATTAGCGCAATGGCAGGCTCCTCCGCCATCAGCCGGCCTGCATTTTTATCGGCTCGAAACTGATTCGCAGTCGAGTGCCCGTCGCTATGGCGACCTTTTCCAGCGTCCGGGTGGACGGGTTGATGCGCCCGCTCTCAAGGCGGGCCACAACCGACTGGGTCGTTTCCATGCGGTCGGCCAATTGGGCCTGGGTCAATCCCGCGTCCCGGCGGGCCTCAATGAGCGTGCGCGCCAACGCGAACTCCGGGGCAAGACGCTCATACGCTTCCCGGTATTCCGGGTCCGCGCTCCACTCCCTGTGGAGTTCCGATATCTCGGTCATTCCAGTATCTCCCCGGCGCGCCGCAGCGCCAATGCAATCTCCCGGCCCGGCGTTCGCCGGGTCTTCTTCACGAATACCCGCACGACCACCACCCGTCTGTCCCGAACCGCGACATAGAGCGCCCTCGATATCCCGTCCCGGCCGGTCATTCGCATCTCCCAAAGCGGCCCTGTTAGATGCCTGACATGCGGCGCGCCCATGCGTTCGAGGCCGACAGCGGTAATCAGCCCGCAGATTCGGACGAACCGCGCGCGCATGTCGGCAGGCAACGCGCGCAATTCGTCATCCACGGTGCCGTTGAGGGTTTCCACGGTCCACTCCATGACGCTGTTTCTATAGCATATTTGCTATGTCGCCAACAGGATGCACCGCCAGCAGGCGCCGTCCTGCCAGAACCCGCTTTGCTCCCCGACCCTTTGCTTGCCCCGCGTTCGGGTGTAAACCCCGGCCTGCGTGGATTTCGGCCGTGTGGAGGCTTTCGCATCATGGGACGCGACACCCTGGGTGCGCGCCGGACCCTTCGGGTCGGCGGCAGGGAATACGACTATTACGCGCTGGAAGCGGCGGAAGCGGCCGCGGGCGACCTCTCGCGCCTGCCGGTCTCGCTGCGAATCCTGGCCGAGAACCTGCTGCGCCATGAGTACGGGCGCACGGTCACGGTCGATGACATCGCCGGCTTCGGCGCCTGGCTGAAGGACCGCAAGGCCGGCGCCGAGATCGCCTTCCGCCCGGCGCGGGTGCTGATGCAGGACTTCACCGGCGTGCCGGCCGTGGTCGATCTCGCCGCCATGCGCCACGCCATGGCCGAGCTCGGCGGCGACCCGCAGAAGATCAACCCGCTGAGCGCGGTGGACCTCGTCATCGACCATTCCGTCATGGTGGACAGCTACGGCAGCGCGGACGCCTTCCGCGCCAATGTCGGGCGCGAGTTCGAACGCAATCGCGAGCGTTACGAGTTCCTGCGCTGGGGCCAGTCCGCCTTCCGCAATTTCCGTGTCGTGCCGCCGGGCACCGGCATCTGCCACCAGGTCAATCTCGAATATCTGGCGCGCACCGTCTGGACCGAGGAAACGGGCGGGCGCACCATCGCCATGCCGGACACCGTGGTCGGCACCGACAGCCACACCACGATGGTGAACGGGCTCGGCGTGCTCGGCTGGGGCGTGGGCGGCATCGAGGCCGAGGCGGCCATGCTGGGCCAGCCGATCTCCATGCTGATCCCGGAAGTGGTGGGCTTCCAGCTCACCGGGCGCATGCCCGAAGGCGCGACGGCGACCGACCTCGTGCTGCGCGTGGTCGAAATGCTGCGCGCCAAGGGCGTGGTCGGCAAATTCGTCGAATTCCACGGAGCCGGCCTCGACGCGCTGGCGCTTGCCGACCGCGCCACCATCGCCAATATGGCGCCCGAATACGGCGCCACCTGCGGCTTCTTCCCCGTGGACGGCGAGACGCTCAATTATCTGCGCTTCACCGGGCGCGAGGAGGAGCAAGTGGCGCTGGTCGAGGCCTATGCAAAGGCGCAGGGCCTCTGGCGCGAAGCCGGCATGGAAGCGCCGCTCTTCTCCGACACGCTCTCGCTCGACCTCTCCTCGGTAGAGCCGGCGCTCGCCGGGCCGAAGCGCCCGCAGGACCGCGTCGCGCTTTCCGGCGTGCCGGCGAGCTTCGAGCGGGCCGTGGCCGAGATCGGCGGCGGCGCGGCGCAACAGGTCGAGGGCGCGGACTACGCCATGGAGCCCGGCCATGTGGTGATCGCCGCGATAACGAGTTGCACCAACACCTCCAATCCGAGCGTGCTTGTCGCCGCCGGCCTGCTGGCCCGCAACGCGCTGGAGCGGGGACTCAGCGTCAAGCCCTGGGTCAAAACCTCGCTCGCCCCCGGCAGCCAGGTGGTCACCGACTATCTGGAGGCTGCCGGCCTGCAGGAGTCGCTGGATGCGCTCGGTTTCAACCTCGTCGGCTATGGCTGCACCACCTGCATCGGCAATTCCGGGCCGCTGGCGGAGCCGATCGCGGAGGCTGTGGAGGCGGGCGACATCACCGTCGGCGCGGTGCTCTCCGGCAACCGCAATTTCGAGGGCCGCGTGCATGCCCAGGTGAAAGCGAATTACCTCGCCTCGCCGCCGTTGGTGGTCGCCTATGCGCTGGCCGGCTCGCTCACCGTCGATCTTGCGCAGGACCCGCTGGGGCAGGACGCTGACGGCAATCCCGTCTTTCTGCGCGACATCTGGCCTAGCGACGAGCAGGTCCGCGACACGCTGGCGAGCGCGCTCTCGCCGGACATGTTCCGCACCCGCTACGGCAATGTCTCCGAGGGACCGAAGGAGTGGCGCGAGATCCGCGTGCCGGCGGACGAGACCTATCGCTGGAACGACGGCTCCACCTATGTCCGCCACGCGCCCTACTTCCAGGACATGGAACGCGAGCCGCAGCCCGTCTCGGACGTCAACGGCGCGCGGGTGCTGCTCTCGCTCGCCGACAGCATCACCACCGACCACATCTCGCCGGCGGGCGCGATCAAGCGCGACGGGCCGGCGGGCGACTACCTGATCGGCCACCAGGTGCGCCCGGTGGAGTTCAACTCCTACGGCGCCCGGCGCGGCAATCATGAAGTGATGATGCGCGGCACCTTCGCCAATATCCGCATCCGCAACGAGCTCGCCCCCGGCACGGAAGGCGGCCTTACAACGCACCGGCCCTCCGGCGAGGTCATGTCCGTCTATGACGCCGCCATGCGCTACCGCGAGGAGGGCGTGCCGCTGGTGGTGTTCGGCGGCAAGGAATACGGCACCGGCTCCTCGCGCGACTGGGCCGCCAAGGGCTCGGCGCTGCTCGGCATCAGGGCGGTGATCGTGGAGAGCTTCGAGCGCATCCATCGCTCCAACCTGATCGGCATGGGCGTGCTGCCGCTGGAATTCACCGGCGGCATGACGCGCAAGGAGCTCGGCCTCGACGGCAGCGAGACGGTCGATATCGTCGGCGTTGCGGACGGCCTGTCGCCGCGCAGCACGCTCGAATGCCGGGTGCGGCGCGAGGACGGCACCGAGCAGCGCTTCGAGGTCCGCTGCCGCATCGACACCGAGAACGAACTCGACTATTTCCGACACGGCGGCATCTTGCCCTACGTCCTGCGCAACATGCTGGCCGAAGCGGCCTGACCTGACAGGGAGTTGCGCCCATGACACGCCCGACCGTCGCGGTGATCGGCACAGGCGGCACGATCTCCTCCTTGGGGCGCCACAGCCTCGAACTCGCCACCTATGTGGACCATTCCACTGTGATGGAGGTCGGGGAGCTGATCGCGAAGGTGCCGGAACTCGACCGGGTCGCGGACATCGTGCCGGTGCCGTTCCGCGCCATTCCCTCGACCGCGATGGGCCCGGCCGTCTGGCCGGAGCTGCTCGCCCTCGTCCACGAGACCGCCGCCCGGCCGGAGGTGGACGGCATCGCCATCACCCACGGCACGGCGACGCTGGAGGAGACCGCCTATTTCCTCAATCTCACGGTGGAGACGGAAAAGACGGTGGTGGTGGTCGGCGCGCAGCGGCCGGCCTCGGGGCTCTCGACGGACGCTTTCCTGAACCTTGTGAACGCCGTGCGCGTGGCGGGAGCCCCGGAAGCGCGTGGCATGGGCGTGCTCACGCTGCTCAATGACGAGATCCACGCCGCGCGCGAGGTCACCAAGACGCACAGCGCCCGCGCGCAGACCTTCAGGGCGCCGGATTTCGGCGTGCTGGGCCATGCGGATGAGGACCGGATCGCGATCTACCGCCGGCCGGTGCGCGTCCATGCGCCGGAGGCCGCGCGCGAACTCGGCCTGCCGGCGCGCTTCCCGCGCGTCGAGATCGCCTATTCCTATGGCGGCTCGGACGGGGCGGTGCTGCGGGCGATGGCGGATATCGGCGCGGAGGGCATCGTCATGGCCTCGCTCGCCCCTGGCATGCCGACGCCGGAGGAGCATGAGGTCATGGAAGAGGTCATGGCGCGCGGCATCGTCTTCGTCATGGGCACGCGCGCCGGCGCCGGACGCCTCGTGCCGCTGGAGCATCGCCGGCCGAAGGGCACGGTGCTGGCTGACAACCTGACCGTCCAGAAGGCCCGCGTCCTGCTCATGCTCGGCCTTGCGCGCACCAAGGACCCCGAAGAACTCCAGGGCCTGTTCTACCGCTTCTGACCCGCTTTCGCGGACGGAACCCGCTCTACCCCGCCATCGCTTCCGCAATCGCGGCCAGTGCGTCCGGGGCGCGGGCGCCGTCGGGGCCGCCGGCCTGAGCCATGTCGGGGCGCCCGCCGCCGCCCTTGCCGCCGAGCGCCGCCGCGCCGAGGCGCACGAGGTCGACGGCGCTCAGCGACGGCGCGAGGTCGTCGGTGACGCCCACCACCAGCGAGGCCTTGCCGTCATTCACCGCCGCCAGCGCGACCACGCCGCTGCCGATCTGCTGCTTCAGGTCGTCGGCTATGGCCTTGAGTTCGCGCGCCGGCACATCCTCCAGCACCTGGCGGCTCAGGCGCCGGCCGCCGATCTCCTCGAAGGCGGGCCCCGCGCCGCCGGTCGCCGCCTTGCGGCGCAGCTCCGCGATCTCGCGCTCCATGCGCCGGCGCTCCTCCAGAAGCTGCGCCACCCGCCCCGGCACATCGTGCGGCGCGGTGCGCAGCGCGGCGGCCGCCTCGTCCAGAAGCTCCAGCCGCCCGGCGACATGGGCGTGGGCGCCTTCGCCGGTCAGCGCCTCGATGCGGCGCACGCCGGCCGCCAGCGCGGTTTCCTCGACGATGACGAACTGGCCGATATCGCCTGTCTGCGCCACATGCGTGCCGCCGCAGAGCTCGACCGACCAGGGCCGGCCCTCGCCGTCCGCGCCGCCCATCGTCACCACCCGCACTTCGTCGCCGTATTTCTCGCCGAACAGCGCGAGCGCGCCCGCCTCGATGGCGTTGTCGGTCGCCATGAGGCGGGTGGATACGGGCGAATTCAGCCGGACCCGCTCGTTCACCGCCCTGCCGACCGCCGCCAGCTCGTCCGCCGCCATCGGCTTCGGGTGCGAGATGTCGAAGCGCAGCCGGTCAGGCGCCACCAGCGAGCCCTTCTGCGCCACATGGGCGCCGAGCGAATCCCGAAGCGCGCGGTGCAGCAGGTGGGTCGCGGAATGGTTGCGCCGGAGCGCCGCGCGCCTCTCGCCGTCCACCCGCAGTTCCACGGCGTCGCCCACCGCCAGTGCGCCGTCCTCCAGCCGTGCGACATGGACATGCAGGTCGCCGAGCTTCTTCTGCGTGTCGGTCACGGCAAGCGTTGCGCCTCCCGGAACCGTCATGGCCCCGCTGTCGCCCAGCTGGCCGCCCGACTCGCCGTAGAAGGGTGTCTGGTTCGCGATGACCAGCACTTCGCCGCCCGCCTCGTCGAAGCGCTCGACCTCCTCGCCGCCGGCGACCAGCGCCAGCACCTCGGCTTCCACCGCCAGCGTCTCGTAGCCGAGAAACTCCGTCGCGCCGAGTCGTTCGCGGAAATCGAACCAGAGCGTCTCGGCCGCCGCCTCGCCGGAGCCGGCCCAGGCCTTGCGCGCCTCGGCGCGGGCGCGGTCCATCTCCGTCTCGAAGCCCGCCTCGTCCACGCCGCGCCCGCGGCCCCTCAGCACATCGCGCGTGAGGTCGAGCGGGAAGCCGTATGTGTCGTAGAGCCGGAAGGCGACCGCGCCCGGCAGCGCCTCTCCGTCGCCCAGATCCGCCTCCGCCTCGTCGAGCAGGCGGAGCCCGCGCCCGAGCGTCTGCTTGAAGCGCTCCTCCTCCAAGCGAAGCGTCTCTGAAATCAGCGCGCTTGCCTGCCCCAGCTCCGGGAAGGCCCCGCCCATCTCGCGCACCAGCGCCGGAGCGATCCGGTGCAGCAACGGTTCGCGGCAGCCGATGATGTGGGCATGGCGCATGGCGCGGCGCATGATCCGGCGCAGCACATAGCCCCGCCCCTCGTTCGCCGGCAGCACGCCGTCGGCGATAAGGAAGCCCGAGGCGCGCAGATGGTCGGCGATCACCCGGTGCGAGACGGCGTGCGGCCCGTCCGCGTCCACGCCCGAGGCCTCGGCCGAGGCATGGATCAGCGCCTGCATCAGGTCGATGTCGTAATTGTCGTGCTTGCCCTGCAGCACGGCGGCGAGCCGCTCGAGCCCCATGCCGGTGTCGATGGAGGGGCGCGGCAGCGGGACGCGCTCCTCGGGCGTCACCTGCTCGAATTGCATGAAGACCAGGTTCCAGATCTCGATGAACCGGTCGCCGTCCTCGTCCGGGCTGCCGGGCGGGCCGCCGGGGATATGGTCGCCGTGGTCGTAGAAGATTTCCGAGCAGGGGCCGCAGGGGCCGGTGTCGCCCATCGCCCAGAAATTGTCCGAGGTCGGGATGCGCAATATGCGGCTCTCGGGCAGGCCGGCGATCTTCCGCCAGAGCCCCGCCGCCTCGTCGTCCTCGGCATAGACTGTCACCAGCAGGCGGTCCGCCGGCAGGCCGTATTCGCGCGTCACAAGGGTCCAGGCGAGCTCGATGGCGAGGTCCTTGAAGTAGTCGCCGAAGGAGAAATTGCCCAGCATCTCGAAGAAGGTGTGGTGGCGGGCGGTGTAACCGACATTCTCGAGGTCGTTATGCTTGCCGCCGGCGCGCACGCATTTCTGCGAGGTGACGGCGCGGTTGTAGGACCGCCGCTCGCCGCCGGTGAAGACGTTCTTGAACTGCACCATGCCCGCATTGGTGAACATGAGCGTCGGGTCATTGCGCGGAACAAGGGGGCCGGACGCGACGACCTCATGCCCGTGCCGGGCGAAGTAATCGAGAAAGGCCGTGCGGATTTCGCTCGCGCTCGCCATGCGTCGCAACCCTCCGGGGCGGGCTTCGGGAAGGCCGGTTTGTATCGGCAGGCCCGGCGGCTGTCCACCGGCGGGCGCAATCCGCCGCCCGCGGCGGGGCTCAGTCGTTGGCCAGCGCCGGCAGGTCGTTCAGATAGGCGAGCACGTTTTCCAGCGGCTCCACATCGCCGAATTTGGCGTCGATGTCGAACAGGTTCCACTCCACCGCGCCCGGCACCCGGTCGCCGACCGCCTCCCGCACCACGATGGGGCGGAAGCCGTCGGCGATGGCGTCCTCGACGCTGTGGCGCACGCAGCCGGCCATGGTCACGCCCGTGACGATCACCGTGTCCACGCGCTGGGCGCGCAGATAGCCGGCAAGCCAGGTGCCGTGAAAGGCGCTCGCGCGCTTCTTGAGGAGCACCTGCTCGCCGGGCTCAGGCGCGAGGCGGTCGTCGATGGCGGTCGCTTCGGAGCCCTCCGAGAGGATTTCCGTCGGGATTTTCAGGTGCCAGAGGCCGGTATCCGGGTGAGGGCCGGCGGGATTGCGGTAGGCAGTGGAGGTGAAGACGACGGGGATGCGCTTCTCCCGCGCCGCCGCCAGCAGGGCCCGGTTGGCGGGAATGATCTCCTCCATGTTATCGCAGGTGAAGGGATAGTCCGGCCGGGTCCAGGCATTGGCCATGTCGATGACCAGCAGCGCGGGCCGGGTGCCGTAGCCGATACGGCGCTGGAAGCCGCGCTCCCGGTAGATCTCCGAATCCCCGGCGAAAATGGTCTCCAGGGCGGCCTTCACTTCAGGCGTGGTAGCGGGCATGGGGCGCCTCTTCCTCCGATCCGGGGATTTCGTTCCGGACACGATAAGGCGCGTCATCCTTCCAGGTCAAAGAGCCCGGTCGAGATCCTTCAGGGACTCCCGGTGGATCTGAGCGTTCCGGGCGTAGTGGGCGACCTGGCGGCGGAAGCCTTTGAGCGCTTCCGGGGCGAGATCGCGCATTTTTTTGGCCGGCGAGCCGGCCCAGAGTTCGCCCTTCGGCAGGCGCTTGCCGGGCGCGAGCAGGGCGCCGGCGGCGAGCATCGCGTCGCCCTCGACCACGCAGCCGTCCAGCACCGTGGCGCTCATGCCGATAAAGGCGCGGTCCTCCAGCCGGCAGCCGTGGATCATGCAGCGGTGGCCGACCAGCACCTCGTCGCCGATCACGGTGTCGAAGGCGCCGCCGGTGACATGCACCACGGTCCCGTCCTGGATATTCGTGCCCGCGCCGATGCGGATGCGGCCGACATCGCCGCGCACCACGGCATTGTACCAGACGCTGGACCCCGCCCCGATCTCCACATCGCCGATCACCACGGCGCCGGGCGCCACGAAAACATCGTCCGCAAGCTTCGGCCAGATGCCCCGATAGGGCAGAACCCTGCCCCTCACGGATACATCGCTTCCAGCTCGAGCCCGGTCGTTTCCTCCCAGCCCTGCATGGCGTTCATGTTCTGCACGGCCTGGCCGGACGCGCCCTTGACGAGGTTGTCGATGGCCGAGACGAGGATAGCCCGGCCGGGCGCGCGGTCCGCCGCCACGCCGATATCGCAGCGATTGGTGCCGCGCACATGGCGGGTCGCCGGCGCGCCGGAGGGCAGTACATGCACGAAGGGCTCGTCGGCATAGCGCGTCCGGAGCCGTTCCCGGAGCCCGTCCGCCGTCTCGCCGTCTGCGAGTTCGACATAGATGGTGGAGAGGATGCCCCGGTTCATGGGCGCCAGATGCGGCGTGAAGGTGACGGTGACGGGCGCGCCCGCCGCTTCGCCGAGCCCCTGCTCGATTTCGGGCGCATGGCGGTGCCTGCCGATGCCGTAGGCGTGGATGCCGTCCTGCACTTCCGGAAACAGGATGTCCTCGCGCAGCGACCGCCCGGCCCCGGTGACGCCTGACTTGGCGTCCACGATGATGTTGCGGGATTCGACCGCGCCCGCCTCGATCAGCGGCACCAGCGGGAGTTGCGCGCTTGTCGGGTAGCAGCCCGGATTGGCGACCAGCCGGGCGCGCGCTACTTGCCCGCGCTTGATCTCGGTGAGGCCGTAAACCGCGCTTTGCTGCAATTCGGGCGCCCGGTGCGCATGGCCGTACCATTCCGCATAGGTCTCGATGTCCGAGAGCCGGAAATCCGCCGACAGGTCCACCACTTTCAGATGCGCCGGCAGCGCCGCCACGGTTTCCTGCGTCGTGCCGTGCGGCAGGCAGCAGAACACGATGTCATGGGCGCCGAAGTCCACATCCTCGATGCGCACAAGGTCCGGCAGGCCTAGCGCCGCCAGATGCGGGAACACCGCGCCGAAGGGCTCGCCCGCGCGCCGGTCGGCGGTGAGTGTGCGGATTTCGATATGCGGGTGGCGGGCCAGCAGGCGGATCAGTTCCGCGCCGGTATAGCCGCTCGCGCCCAGGATCGCCGCCCGGGCCCGGTTTCCGATCTGGGGCATGGGCGCTCTCCCTTCCCTTGGGCGCGGGGTTCCGCGCTAGCGTTTCGAGAACTGGAAGCTGCGCCTGGCCTTCGGCTTGCCGTATTTCTTGCGCTCCACACGGCGCGCGTCGCGGGTCAGGAAGCCGCCCTGCTTGAGCGCCGGACGCAAGCCCGGCTCGAAGCAGGTGAGCGCCTTGGCGATGCCGTGGCGCACCGCGCCGGCCTGGCCGGACTGGCCGCCGCCGCGCACGGTGCAGATGACGTCGTACTGGTTCGTGCGGTTCACCGCGGTGAAGGGCTGGGCGATCAACATGCGGTGGGTCGGCCGCGGGAAATAGGTTTCGCTCGCCCGGCCGTTCACCATCACCCGGCCGGCGCCGGGGCGAATCCAGACGCGCGCCACCGATTCCTTGCGCTTGCCGGTGGCGTAGGCGCGCCCGTAATCGTCGATCTGCGGCGCCGCCTGGACTGCCGGGGCCGGGCGCTCGGGCGCCTCCTCGCCTTCGAGGACCTGCTTCAGGTCGGCGAGCGTGCGGGTGTCCTCGGCCATGGCCTTCAGGCCCTCCTGGCGTTCTTGGGATTCATGGCGGCGATGTCGAGCGGGGCCGGCTTCTGGCCGTCATGGCGGTGCTCGGGACCGGCATAGACATGCAGCTTCGAGATGACCTGGCGGCCGAGCTTGGTCTTGGGCAGCATCCGTTCGACCGCCTTGACGACAAGCTGTTCCGGGCGCCGGGCACGCTGTTCGCGCGCCGTACGCGAGCGCAGGCCGCCAGGATAGCCCGTATGCCAGTTATAGACCTTGTCGTCTTCCTTCGCACCGGTGAGCGCCACCTTGTCGGCATTGACAATGACGATATGGTCGCCGCAATCGATATGCGGCGTGTAAAGCGCCTTGTGCTTGCCGCGCAGCCGCATGGCGACGATGGAGGCGAGCCGCCCGAGCACCAGCCCGTCGGCGTCAATCAGCCACCATTTCCGCTCGACGTCGGCCGGCTTGGCGGAGTATGTGTTCATCCGTCCCTCTTTTCTGGAGCGGCATGGGCGGCGCAACATAGCGGCATCGCAGCGCCTGTCAACGCGCCGCCGCCCTTATCGGCGCAGGAGACCGAACCGATGAGCGAATCGATCCTGTTGCGGGACGACGCGGACGCTGTCGCCACGCTGACGCTGAACCGGCCGGCGCAGCGCAATGCGCTTTCCCGCCCGATGATTGCGGCGCTCTCCTCGGCGCTGGACGACATCGGCCGGGATCGTTCGATACGCGCCGTGGTGATCGCGGCCAACGGCCCCGGCTACTGCGCCGGGCACGACCTGAAGGAAGTGCGCGCCAATCCGGACCGCGCCTTCTACGACGTCCTGTTCGCGGAATGCAGCCGGCTGATGACGGGCATCGTGCGCCAGCCCCAACCGGTGATCGCCTGCGTCCACGGCATCGCGACCGCCGCCGGCTGCCAGCTTGTCGCAAGCTGCGACCTCGCCGTGGCGAGCGAGGAGGCGCGGTTTGCAACCCCCGGCGTCAATATCGGCCTGTTCTGCTCGACGCCGATGGTGGCGCTCTCGCGCGCCGTCTCGCGCAAGCACGCGATGGAGATGCTGCTGACCGGAGACCTCATGGACGCCCAGGCGGCGTGGCGGTTCGGGCTCGTCAACCGGGTCGTGCCCGCCGCCGCGCTCGAAACCGAAACGCAGGCGCTTGCCGCGAAGATCGCCGGCAAGTCGGGCGCCGTGGTCAAGATCGGCAAGGAAGCCTTCTACCGCCAGCTCGAAATGGGGCTGGACGAGGCCTATGACTACACGAGCGGCGTCATCGCGGCGAACATGGAGATGCGCGACGCCGAAGAAGGCGTCGATGCCTTCATCGCCAAGCGCGAACCCGTCTGGCAGCACCGCTGAGGGGGCAAAGACGCCCCCGCAGAAATCGCTAATAGGTCGCGCGGCCGCCGGAGACGTCGAAGACGGCGCCGGTCTGGAAGCTGCATTCCGACGAGCTGAGCCAGGCGATGATGTTGGCCACTTCCTCGACGGTGCCGAAGCGGCCCATCGGGATCTTGGAGCGCATCATCTCGATATGCGCTTCCGTGATCTGCTTGAAGATGTCGGTCTCGACCGCCGCCGGCGCGACGCAGTTGACCAGCACGCCGGTGCCCACCGTCTCCTTGCCGAGCGACTTGGTGAGCCCGATGACGGCCGCCTTGGCGGCGCTGTAGGCGGCCGCGTTGGCGTTGCCCTCCTTGCCGGCGATGGAGGCGGTGTTGACGATGCGCCCGTAGCCGCGTTCCATCATCCCCGGCAGGGCGGCGCGGCAGCCGTAATAGACGCCGTTGAGGTCGAGGTCGATGACGGCGTGCCAGTCCTCGAGCGGATAGTCCCAGGCGGGCCCGGCCGGCCCGGCGATGCCGGCATTGTTGCAGAGGATCGAGACCGGGCCGAGCCGGGCCTCCGTCGTCGCGAGCGCCGCCTCGACGGCGGCGTAGTCCGTCACATCGACGGCGAAGGAGGCCGCCCGCCCGCCGAGTTCGGCCGCAGCCGCCTCGCCCGCCTCCGCATCGCGGTCCCAGACCGCAATCGCGGCGCCGTCGCGGTGGAGGCGCCGCGCTATGGCGAGGCCGATGCCCCGCGCGCCGCCCGTCACTATGGCCGTCTGGTTCGTGAAGTCGTATTGCGCCGTCATGGCCTCTCCTGCCTTTTCCTCGTCCCGCCTTCCGGGATAGCGTAGCGCCCAAGCCTGCAACATGGGGGGCCGCTATGGCGAGCCTGAAAGAAATGGCCGGGCATCGGGGCGTCAAGCTCGGAGCCTGCATCATGGAGTTCGAGAGCCCCGGAATCGGCCATATCTACCGGGCGGCCGGGGCGGATTTCGTCTTCGTCGACTGCGAGCACAGCGGCATCGGCATCGAAGGCCTGAAGCGCATTCTCCGCTATCTGGAAGCCGCCGGCATGCCGCATTTCGTCCGCCGGGCAGGCAAGACCTACCCCGATATCGCGACCGCGCTGGACGCCGGAGCCGAAGGCCTGCTGCTGCCGATGGCCGGCTCCGCCGAGGAAGTGCGGGCGCTTGCGGCATACATGAAATACCCGCCCGACGGCGGGCGCGGCGTCGCGCTGGGGGTGGCGCATGACCGTTACGCGGCAGGCCCGCCCGAAGAGGCGCTGGCCGCCGCCAACGCCCGCACTGTCTGCATTCCCCTGATCGAGACGGCCGAAGGCGTCGAGAATGTCGAGGCCATCGCTGCGCTGCCCGAGGTCGATCTGCTCTGGATCGGCCATTTCGACCTGAGCTGCAGCCTCGGCGTGCCGGGGGCGTTCGACCATCCGGACTTCATCGCCGCCCACAAGCGCATCGTCGCGGCCGCCCACGCCGCCGGCAAGAGCATCGGCCGCCTGACGGGATCGCCGGAAGACGGCCGGCGCCTGATCGGCGAGGGCGTGGACTTCATCTGCTACGGCACCGATGCGAGCCTCCTCCTCCAGGCGGCCAGGGCGGGCTTCGACGCCATGCGCGGCTGACCCCGGAGGCCGCGTCCCGGCGGCGCGGGCTTTCCGAACGGGGCGGCAACAGGACGGAAGGGTTGCCGCCATCCGCTCTTCGTGCTTGCCGCGGGCGCGGCTTGAATAGCGGCATTTGATCGCATGCCGGCCCTCCGGCACGCCCGCAAGCAGACGGAAAGGCTTGATTTAAGTCAAGAATGCGCGAATCTGGGGCATGATGAAGGCAGGTTGGAGGCTATGCACTTCCGGCATGGATTTTCACCGTGCCGGCATTTTCATTTCCGTTTTCAGTCCTTTACTCAATCGGTTTTGAGTGTGCGCCGCATCGGGCTTTTGGCGATAAGCTTGCCCTATAGTCCGCTAACCGGCGCGCGGGGTTCGACGCTGGATGGTCAGGCAACGCATGTTCCGCATTTTGCGAATTTGTTCGTCCGGGTTGCTTGCTGAATCGTAACATGTTCGAGAAACGCAGCGATCTGGTCCGGTTCCTTGCGGTCGTCGAAGCGGGCAGGATCGCGACGGCCGCCGACAGGCTGGCGATCACCCAGCCGGCGCTCACCCGCGTCATCGCCAGGCTGGAGCGCCAATTCGGGGGCCGGTTGTTCGAGCGCCTGCCCCACGGCGTGCGCCTGACCGCGCTGGGCGATACCGTCAGCGGCCTGGCAAGGCGCATTCTGCGGGAGATCGAGGCTGCGGAAGAGGTCCTGGACGCGGCCCGGTCGGGGCGAACCGGCAGCTTCCGCATCACCGCCAGCCCGACATGGGTCGAAACGGTCGTGCCGGCGGCGCTGGCCCGCTTCCATGAAGACTGTCCGGGGATCGAGGTCAGGGTCGACATGGCCAGCCGCCAGGAGGGGCTGCGGCTGCTCGTCGACGGCGAAAGCGACCTGCATTGCGGCGGCATCGACACCAGCGAAATCCTGCACGCATCGCTCAGACGCGAGCGCTTTCTGGATGTGACCGCTGGCGTCGTCGCCTGGCGCGACCATCCGCTCTTCTCGCGCGATGTCTCCAATGAAGACCTCGTCCGCTATCCCTGGATCGACTTTTGCCGCGAGCCCTCGCTGGCCACCCTTCTGGACCAGCTCTACCAGGCCACGAATATCCGCGCGAAAACCGTCGTCCAGACCGGCAGCGCCTGCCTGTCGGTCCTGAACGGCGGTTCCTATCTCGCCCTGCTGCCATTCTCATTTCTGGACCGCCTTCCGGGACAGTTCATCCGGCCGTTGCCGGCGGAGGTCGGGCGTTCCCGCTACCGGTCGGGTTATGTCGTGCGCCGCTCCGCCGAGGAGCTGCCCCCGTTCCGCCGCCTGCTGCAGATCGTGCGCGAGACGGCCCTCGAACGAAGCGGATAACGCGCCGCGCCCTGCGGATTCGGGCTCCGGACGCCGGTCATGGTGACGGCCTCGCTATCCGTTGCTACCTTCCGCGCCATGGGCGGACCGCCGCCCAGTCCGGACAAGAGCGATGACACATGGAACATGCTGAAGCCCGCTGGCGCCTCGGGATCGACATCGGCGGCACCTTTACCGACATCGTCTGCCTCGACGGCAACGGCCAGCTGCTCACCCGCAAGGTTTCCTCCTCGGTGGACAATTACGCCCGCGCGATCGTCGAGGCGCTCGCCGGCCTGATCGCCGAGGGCGCGTTCGCGGGCGCGGACATCGCCGAGCTGCGCCACGGCACCACGGTCGCCTCCAACGCCATCCTGGAAGGCAAGGGCGCAAAGACCGGGCTGATCGCCACCGAAGGCTTCCGCGACATCCTGGAGATCCGCAATCTCCGCATGCCGCGCCTTTACGACATCGCCTGGCAGAAGCCGCCGCCGCTGGTGCCGCGCTATCTCCGCCGCACCGTCGCCGAGCGCGTGACGCATGAAGGCGAGGTCCAGACGCCGCTCGACCCGGAAGAGGCCGAGGCCGCGGTCCGGCGCCTGCTGGACGAAGGGGTGGAGGCCATCGCCGTGGCGCTGCTGCACAGCTACGCCAACGCCGCCCACGAGGAAATCGTCTCCGGGATCATCGAGCGCCTTGCGCCGGAACTCGAAACCAGCGTCAGCCACCGCGTGCTGCCCGAGGCGAAGGAATATGAGCGCACCTCCACCACGGTCGTGAATGCCTGCCTGAAACCGGTGGTCTCGCGCTACCTGGCCGG
>JAJECF010000025.1 GCA_022822125.1 Alphaproteobacteria bacterium | reverse complement strand
TTCGAATCCTGATGCTTCCCCAGCGATTCCCAGCGACCTTCCTTCGCAAAGCGCCGCCTGTCGAAAATGCCGTGGCTCTCGGGAGTTTCCTCCGTTGCAGGCGACCCGGAGGGCGCCGGCGACGCTCGGGTTTCGGGCCTGTGGGTCCTGAGCCTCGTTCACCTACTTAGTGTGAACGAAAGCTCCCGGCGGCTGCACCGCCTCGATCTTGCGTCAGACACCGAAACGACGTACATACCTGTCAGGGAAGGAGCGGCACGATGGTTCAGGCAAGCACGGCCCACAGCGAGCGCATCAACCTGCGGCTCAGCGAAACCGCGAAGCGGCGTATCGAACAGGCGGCCTCCGTCGAAGGCAAGACCGTCAGCGCCTTCATCGTGTCCAGCGCGCTGGAAACCGCCGAGAAGACGATCGACAGGCACGAGACCATGGCGCTCGCCCGCGACGACGCCTTGCGTTTCTTCGAGGCCCTGGCCGATCCGCCGCCACCGAACGACCGTCTTCGCGCGGCGCTGGAGGAACACGCCCGGCGCGTCGAGTCGCGTTGACCGATCCCGATGCCCTGGTCATCGAGCCGCTTGACCGGCGGCACGATCGGACGGGCTTCTCCTGCGGCCTTCCCGAACTCGACCGCTACCTGGCGCGCCAGGCCGGACAGGACATCCGGCGCCGCACCGCCCGGGTGTTCGTCTGCACCGCCGGCGAGACCGACGCCGTGCTCGGCTTCTATACATTGAGCGCGCTGTCCATCGACCTGACCTCCTTGCCCGACGAGCTGTCGCGGAAACTGCCGCGCCATCCGGTGCCCTGCGCCCTGATCGGCCGGCTGGCAATCGACCGGTCGGCGCAGGGGCGGGGAATGGGACGCCTGCTTCTGGCTGATGCGGTCAGGCGCGTCGTTGCCGCCGGCGAGACCGTGGCAATGCACGCCCTCATCGTGGACGCCGCAAACGACGACGCGAAACGCTTCTACGAGGGATTCGGCTTCCGGCCGCTCGCGGACAACCTCATGCGCCTGTTCCTCCCGCTCGGACAGGCTGTGCTAGGGAGCTCCAGCAAATAAACCTGTCCCTCAGCGACACCGAGCAGCCGTGTACTCATTCGCGCCGTGTCATGAGGGTAGAAGAGGTGAAATTCAGTCAAGAGAGCAGATTATATGAACATCCTTACAGCAATGTGGCAGCATCGGAATGAACCGACACTGATAATCTTTGGCTGCGTAATGCTCATCGTAGCCATAGCCTCTACAGTACTGGCTGGCTATCAGGTCTTTGGACGAGATGAAGCCCTCCTGTGTGATGGCCAGTGGCTTCCAAAATCTGGCGCATGCGAGCCACCAGGCGCCTCACCACAAGACTCTATGCCAATCGGTAGTATCGTCCCCTTCTTCGGAAAGACCGATCAGATACCAAATGGCTGGCACGAGTGTGATGGCAGCACTATCAGCAACCCTAGTAAGAACTTAGGGGATGCAGACCCGAACGTAGAAGGCATCCAAGTTCCAGATTTGCGACGAAAGTTTATCAGAGGATCCGAGAATCCAATTGGAAACAAGGGCGTGACTGGTGGGGGCAAAGAAGCTGTTCCTATAGAGCATGCTCATGAATGGGCCAGAGTTGAGGGCCATCGATGGTTCTCGTACAACAAAGCAGGTCAAAAATTTCGAGTCGATGATTGGGGGGATGGGTTAGGTGCTGAGGGTACAGGAGAGTTCCCGCTGAAGTCGCATGACAATAGAGCGACCACATCATTCTACACAAACCAGAAACCTATAGATGTAGAAACTCGGGAGCCCATAATCGTGAATACGTTGCCTCCATACGTCGATATTCTTTATATCATCAAGGTACAAGACAATTAGGAACCCCAAACAAAGGGGAGGATCTGCTTCTTGAAAGTTGAATGCCAAATTCCATAGCATCAAAGTATAGTTCTTGATCTGTTTGCACAATTTATAGAATAGCCAAATCTCCTTCCCTCCTGCATTCGATTGCTACGATCTATTTTCTCGTACTCCAGTAAACGAACATCAACATCACGCTGGAGTTCGTATCAGAGAAGGGTTAGGGTCAGCCAGGGCAACTCTACGGTGTCCGGTCGAGAAGTTCCTCCTTCGTTTGTCCGTAGATCTTGGGCGGCTCGATATCTCCAAATTCACCAAAGCGCCGCAAGCCAAACGCCTGCCACCATTCCAACTGATTGTGCGCGGCAGCGTATAGAGATATACCGAACATCGTCGGTTTGGCTTTACAGAAGAACAACAGCCACTCTCTACCCTTCCGAGTAATCTTCTCGCTGTCGGTCGCGAATTCAGCAATCAGCCCATTGCGGAGCAACACCTGCAAGTCCAATGCCGACTTATGTGGATCGTGCCCAGTGAAGAACACCTCCATACGTCCGTGAATGGCTGAAACATCGAAAGTCTCGCCGTTTGCGTGCGCCTGTTCCAGGATTCGTTCCAGAGAACGGTAAATGCTGTAGTGCAGCTTGAGTTGCCTTGAGGCGAGCGACTTCACCGCGTCCACAAATGGAGCGGCCTCGTCGTCCAACCCATCCGCGCTCCGAGAAGCCGCCAGCAGGCCAGAGTAGTACTCCGTGCAGACTTCGCTTTCCGAGAACGCACCGTTCCATAGGACATCTCGGGCCACGCGGAGGTTCGCACATTTTCCGTCGTCGAGATCATCTACCTTTTCGGCAGCCCGGCTGACGATTCTGTCCCGCCCGGCCGCATAGAGTTTTTGGAGATCATCACCGATTGTTTCAAGTGTCGGCCCGAGCAGCTTCTTCGCGACCCAGCCTCCACTCACCATGGCGCCTACTGTCACTGGATCTACCATCTTGTTCAAAATCTTGCTTGCCGATCGCCGAAACCGTTCAGCGCAGCCTAAGTTCGCTGACTTCGAGCAGCAAGCGCGATCCCCTGCGCTTCATCGGCTTCGCCGGCCGCGTGCTTCCCTTCGACAGCGCCACTGCCTCCGTCCATGCGGAGATCGCCGCCGGTCGGCAGGCGATGGGCCGGCCGACGCCGGAAGCCGACCGCCAGATCGCAGTCATCGCCCGCTCGCGCGGCGTTGTGGTAGTGACACGCAACGTGCGGGACTTCGCGGATGCGAACATCGATGTGATCGACCCCCGGACGGACCGCATGACATGCCATTGATCATCCATCCGCAGCCGACGCGTCCCAGTCGTCGGATCCTGACCACAGGTGGTACGCCACACGGCGCGCACGTCGGCCCCCGGAAGCATCCGGCTTGCCGTAAATCAGCAATTCATGGACGTTCCGTTGCAGCGGAAATTGAGCAAAGAAGTTGGCATTTAGTTCTGCCATTTGAAGTTTCAAAGCGTTTAGCACAGCCTGAAGTCGCTGTCTTCGGAGACCAGCACTGCGCCCAGCGTCTCATCTGCTTCGCCACGACGCTCTCTTCCCTGTCAGCGATAACGCCACGCTGGAGCTTACTCTCCTGTTCCGGGCAGTCGACCGGCGATGACCATGCCGCAGCCATGACCGCGGGCGAAGGAGTGGCCGCAAATCGGAACGAACGCGAGTCAACGCCTACACCTTGATTGCGTCGCAATCACCGCCTAGAGTTCGCACCGATGGGGCAGCGGGGGACATGGGCATGGCGAGCATCACCATCCGCAATCTGGACGACGATGTGAAGACCCGGCTTCGCACGCGAGCGGCGGGCAACGGTCATTCGATGGAAGAGGAGGCGCGGCTGATCCTGCGCGAGGCCGTCAGCCGGGAAGCCGAGCCGGAGAATCTGGCCGCCTTCATCCACGAGTGCTTCGCGCCCTGGGGCGGCGTGGAACTCGAACTGCCGCCGCGCGGGCCGATGCGCGAGCCGCCGCGCTTCGACTGAGACGCCTGCGATGCTGGTCGTCGATACGAACGTGCTGTCCGAACTGATGCGGCCTTCGCCGAATGCCACGATCGCATCGTGGATCGCGGAGCGTGCGACATCCAGCCTGCACCTCACGGCGGTCAGCGAGGCCGAATTGCGCTTTGGCCTCGCGATCATGCCGCCGGGGAGGCGACGCGACGGATTGGCGGAAGGATTGGAGCGGATGTTGCGCACCGGCTTCGCCAGCCGCGTTCTTCCCTTCGACAGCGCCGCCGCCTCCGCCTATGCGGAGATCGCCGCCGCTCGGCGGGCGATGGGCAGGCCGATGCCGGAAGCCGACTGCCAGATCGCGGCCATCGCCCGCTCGCGCGGCATGGCGGTAGTGACGCGCAACGTGCGGGACTTCGCGGATGCGGGCATCGACGTGATCGACCCCTGGACGGATGCATGAGTCGTTCCCCCGTGTCGGAGAGCACCCGGAGGCTCAACCGACGATGACGCCGGACGAGTTCATCAGGAAGTGGCGGGCGTCGGAGTTGAAGGAACGCTCGGCATCACAGGAGCACTTCATCGACCTGTGTCGTCTGCTGGGCGAGCCGACGCCTGCCGAGGCCGACCCGGCGGGCGAGCGGTACTGCTTCGAGCGCGGCGCGCGGAAGGACGGCGGCGGCGACGGCTGGGCCGACGTGTGGAAGCGGGGCTGCTTCGCGTGGGAGTACAAGGGCCGCCGCGCCGACCTCGACGCGGCGTTCGACCAGTTGCGCCAGTACGCGCTCGCTCTGGAGAACCCGCCGCTGCTGATCGTCTCCGACATGGCGCGGTTTCGCATCCGCACCAACTGGACCAACAGCGTGAGCGTGACGCACGAGTTCACGCTGGACGATTTCGCCGACGGCACGACGCGCGACAAGCTCAAGTGGGCGATGTCGGACCCGGAGCGGCTGCGGCCCGGCGAGACGCGGCAGGCGGTGACGGAGCGCGCCGCGGCGACCTTCGCTGAGCTTGCGCAGGGCCTGCGCGACGGGGGCCACGACCCGCAGACGGTGGCGCATTTCGTCAACCGCCTCGTGTTCTGCATGTTCGCCGAGGATGTGGGTCTGCTGCCCGACGACATGTTCACCAGGATGCTGACCCATGCCCGGCGCAATCCTGACAAGTTTGCGGACTATGCCTCGCGGCTGTTCGACGCGATGGCCACCGGCGGCGACATCGACTTTCAGGCAGTGGCCTGGTTCAACGGCGGACTGTTCGACGACGACACCGCGTTACCACTTGACCGGGAGGGAATCGAGACGGCGCTCAAGGCGGCGGCGCTGGACTGGTCGGAGATCGACCCGTCGATCCTCGGCACGCTGTTCGAGCGCGGCCTCGACCCGGACAAGCGCTCGCAACTCGGGGCGCACTACACCGACCGAGACAAGATCATGCGGATCGTCGATCCGGTGATCGTCCGCCCTCTGCTCGCCGAATGGGAGACGGTGAAGGCCGGGATCGCGGCCATGGTCGAGCGTGCCGACGCGGCGGGGTCGCAAGGGGCACAGACGCGGATGCGGCGGCAGGCGGACCGGGCGCTGCGCACCTTTCTCGAACGGCTGCGGCGGTTCACTGTGCTCGATCCCGCCTGCGGGTCGGGGAACTTCCTCTATCTCGCGCTGCACGCGCTCAAGGATGTCGAGCACCGGGTACAGCTTGAAGCGGAGACGCTCGGACTTGCGCGCGGGTTCCCGGCCGTCGGCCCGGCGAATGTGAAGGGCATTGAGATCAACGCCTACGCGGCGGAGCTTGCCCGCGTGTCGGTGTGGATCGGCGAAATCCAGTGGATGCGGCGCAACGGGTTCAGCAACTCGACCAACCCGATCCTCGATCCGCTGGATACCATCGAATGCCGTGACGCGATTCTTGCGCCCGATGGTGGCGAGCCCGGCTGGCCGGAAGTCGATGCCGTGATCGGCAACCCGCCGTTCCTCGGCGGCAAGCTGCTGATCGGCGGGCTGGGGGAGGATTACGTCTCGCGGATGTTTGCCGCATGGAAGGGTCGCGTGCCGCCCGAAGCCGACCTCGTCTGCTATTGGTTCGTGAAGGCGGGCCAGCAAGTCGAAGCCGGCAAGGTGCAACGTGTCGGCCTGGTCGCCACGAACTCGATACGCGGCGGCGCAAACCGCCGGGCCTTGCAGGCCGCGACTGAAGGGCGCCCGATCTTCGATGCCTGGTCGGACGAGCCATGGGTGATCGACGGCGCGGCAGTGCGGGTGTCGTTGGTCTGCTTCTCCGGCGCGGGTGACGCGCACAGGCCGGAGACACGGTTCGACGGCGAGCCTGCCGACGAAATTCATTCCGACCTCACGGCCCGACGCGGTGGGGCCGGAATCGACCTTACCGGAGCGACGCGCATCCCGCCGAACGCCGGGATAGCCTTCATGGGTGACACCAAGGGCGGGCCGTTCGACGTTTCTGGCGATCTCGCTCGCGAATGGCTCCGCCTTCCGGCCAATCCGAACGGGCGGCCCAATGCCGATGTTCTCAAGCCGTGGGTTAACGGCATGGATCTGACCCGCCACCCGGCGGGCAAGTGGATCGTCGATTTCGGGTGGGACATGACGGAGGCTGAAGCCGCGCTCTACGAAGCGCCTTTTGCGCACGCCAAGGAGCATGTCTGGCCCATGCGCCAGCGAAACCGCCGGGAAGCGTATCGCGTCAACTGGTGGCGGCATGTCGAGCCGAGACAGGGCATGTGGCGGG
>JAJECF010000205.1 GCA_022822125.1 Alphaproteobacteria bacterium | reverse complement strand
GACGGCAAGTCGCTGCGGCGTTCCTTCGCCGATGCCGCGGCGCGCTCGCCGGTGCATCTGGTGCAGGCTTTCGCCGCCGGGGCCCGCCTGATGCTCGGGCAGGTGAAGGTGGATGACAAGTCCAACGAGATCGCGGCGATGCCGAAGCTGCTGGAGATGCTGGCGCTCAAGGGCCGGATCGTGACGGCGGACGCGATGCACACCCAGCGGCGCACCTTTCGGTGCTAATGCATTGAAATAGAGATTGTTTTTCCTCGTGCAACAGCGGGTCAGGGGTGCAACTGCAACCGTATTTTCCCCCGCCTGCAACCGGATGCAGGAGGAAATCCATGCCCAATACCCGCCTCTCGGAGAGCCGGATCGAAGCCCTTGAGGCCCGCAAGTCGCCCTACGATGTCCGCGACGCCGATCTGAAGGGCTTCGGCGTCCGCGTTCTGCCTTCGGGAGCCAAGCGGTAATTCATTCACAGCCAGCATGAGGGCCGGCGCCTCTGGAAGACCGTAGGCGACGCCGGCAGCATCGGCCTCGACGAGGCCCGCAAGCGCGCAACGGAACTGCTTGCCGCCATCCGGCGCGACGAGACGCCCGCCCTGCCGGAAGACAGGCTCTTCGAAATCGTGGCGGAGGAGGTCTTCTCCCGCTACGGACGGCACTGGAAACCCCGGACCATGAAGGTCAACCGGAACTATCTGCGCAGCACGATCCTTCCCCGGTTCGGAGGGATGAACATAGCCGACATCACCCGGCAGGATGTGCAGAACTGGTTCGCGTCCCTTCATGCTACGCCGGTGACGGCGGACCGGTCGGCGCCGGTCCTTTCCGTCATCATGCGCCAGGCCGAGATTTACGGCTACCGCCCGGAAGGCAGCAATCCCTGTGTCGGCATCCGCCGATACCGGCGCAAGGGCCGGGAACGGTTTCTGTCGGAGACGGAGTTGTGCCGCCTCGCGCGCGTGCTGGACGGCCACGAGGTTTGGTATCCCCGAAAGGCGGCGTTCGTGCGCCTGCTGCTGCTGACCGGCTGCCGCAGGAGCGAGGTCGGGACCCTGCAATGGTCCGACTACCGGGAGGGCCGCCTGTTCCTGCGCGATTCGAAGACCGGACCCAGGACCGTCTGGCTGTCCTCGCCCGCACGGGCCATCCTGGACGGGCTCCCCCGGCGGGGCAAATGGGTATTCCCCTCTCCAAAGAGGCAGGGGCCGGTATCTCCGATCGTCTTCGACAGTTTCTGGAGCCGGGTGCGGGAGGAAGCAGGGATCACCGATGTCCGGCTTCACGACCTCCGACATACTTACGCCAGCATCGCCGTCACGGGAGGCGAAACCGTCACAACCACGGCGCGCCTGCTTGGGCACAATGACGCGCAGGCGACGCTGAAATACGCGCATCTTTGCGACCGTTCGGTCCGGGAGGCGATCGACGCTCTCGCCAGCATTCTCGGGCAGGGCTGAGCCATGCCGACACGCAAGAGGCTCACCGACGCCGGTATTGCAAGGCTCCGGGCCGGGGCGCGTGAATATACGGTCTGGGATACCGGGGTCGCCGGGCTCGGCGTGAGGGTCCGGCCATCGGGCAGCCGGACCTTCATCTTCCACCGCAAGACGGCCGCCGGCGTTCGGAAAATGTCCTTCGGCCCGGCCCTGCTCGGCAAGCGCGATACAATGCACGAGATCGACAACAGGTTCCTGGACAAGGCGCCACCGCGGCGGCGGCTGGCGCGGCGAAGTCGAACCAGAAACCGAGGCTTGCTTCGGCACCAGGGTCTTGCGACGAGTTAGAGGTGGGGTTTGCGAAACGACTTGCCTTGCATAGTGTCGGCGATATTCGCCCCGATGCGCTCGGCGGCGGCTTCGACCTCGCGGTCGCCGACATGGGCGTATCTGAGCGTCATGGTCGGCTGCGCATGGCCGAGTATGCGGGCGACGGTCGGCAGCGGCACGCCCCTGGCCACGGCCTGGCTCGCTACCGTGTGGCGCAGGTCATGCAGGCGCACATCCTCGAGATCCGCCTCCCGCCGCGCCCGAAGCCAGAAATGGAGATTGTGGGGCAGCGGACCGGCCGGATTTCGGGGAGACGGAAAGACATATGCGCCTCCCGTTCGCGGCTGTCGCGCGATGATGGCCTGCGCCGCCTCGCTCAGCCACACCGTGCGCGGTCCCGTCTTCGCGTCCGCCAGCCTGATCCTGTCCCCGTCGACCTCCGACCATCGCAGTCTGAGGATTTCGCTCTTGCGGCAGCCGGTCAGCAGCAGCAGGCGGACGATGTCGGCCTGCGCCTGCCGCGAGGGCCGTTCCTCCACCAGTCGATCGAGCGTCCGGTGAAGGCGGGCGATCTCCTCCGCAGACAGGAAGCGGGTCATCTTCCTGCCCGGGTTCATCCGGATGTCCTGCGCCGGATTGTGCTGCACATGACCGGCGGCGACGGCCGCCGCCAGGATCCGGCGCAACAGGCCGAGCGCCATGTTGGCCGCGCCCGGCGTCTTGCGGCTGAGCTCGTCGAACCAGCGTTCGACACCTGGCCTCTTGAGATGGTCGAGGCGCAGCGCGCCGAAGGCGGGCAGGAGCCGGCGTCGCACCATGCGCTCGCTCTGCCTGCGCCAGGGCGTGTCGCAACCGCGGGCAGGCTGCCAGCCTTCCGCGACGAACTCCCGGAAGAGGGGAACCGCAGCCCGCCTTGCGCCATCTCCGCCAATCTGCGAATGGGCACCGTCGAGCATGGTCCGGCATTCCTTGCGGGCTTCCTCCACCGTCATCAGCCGGGCCGGGCTGATGGTCGTCCGTACCATCCTGCCGTTCACGGTCCCGTGCCACACGAAACTGCGATGCCCGGAAGGACGGACCCTCACGCCAAGCCCGGCAAGGCGGCTGTCCCGGACGATGTATTCCGTCGCGGCCGGCCGCAGCCTGCGGACCGAAGCATCGGTCAGGCGGATGCTGCGGGTCCGGCGGCTGTCGTCCATCCTTTCGGTCATGACGCCGCTCCCGACAGCAGCGGCGCCAGCGTCTCG
>JAJECF010000002.1 GCA_022822125.1 Alphaproteobacteria bacterium | reverse complement strand
GGGTCCCCGCCGACCGACCGTCCGGGGGTTGTCTTCACCGGGCACCCTATGTGCCGGGTACCCGCCCGCGGGCCGCGGCCGCCGGCGGGCCCCCGCGACCAGCCCGACAAGCGCCGGCGCCGGATGGGTGACGATTGCGCTCGGAATGGCTTGGAGAAACGCCCTGAATCTGCCTTTGTCCGCGAACCGGTCGAGATAGGCTGCGCGGTCGAAGCGTGCGCCGAGGCGGGGTAGGATGCCGCCTGAGAGATAGACGCCTCCCTTCGCGGTGAAGACAAGCGCAAGATCGGAGGCCGCCATCGCCAGGAAGCGGATGAAATGGCCGACGGCCGCGACGGCCAGCGGCTCGCCCCCTGCGGCGCGCGCCGTGACCTCCGCCGGTTCGGGCGCGGGCTTCCGGTTGCCGGAGATGGTGCGGTAGAGCAGCGCCAGCCCCGCGCCGGATACGATCCGCTCCACCGATACATGGCCGAACTCCTGGCGGATTCCGGCCAGCAGCACGGCTTCGGCTTCGTTCGCCGCCGCAAGCGTCATATGCCCGGCCTCGCCGCAAACCGCTCGCCACCCGCCGCCGGGCTCCGGCAACAGCGCGGCCGCGCCGAAGCCGGTGCCGGGGCCGAGCATGACCTTCGGCGCGCGCGTCTCGGGCTCGAAAGTTGCGCCTATCGGCGAGAAGTCATGCGCCCCGAGAGCAGGCAGAGACAGGGCCTGGGCTTCGAAGTCGTTGAGAAGATGAACCCGTTCGACGCCCAGGGCTTCGGCAATGGCGGCGGCATCTATGGTCCAGTCGCGGTTGGTCATGACCGCGCGGCCGTCCGCCACCGGCCCGGCCACCGCCATGGCTACCAGGTCCACCATCGTTTCGCCGAGATAGCGCCGCGCCGCATCCTCGAAAGAGGGGAAATCGTCGGCGACGACGACAGCCAGGGCTTCGGGCGGTTCGCCGTCCCGGCTCACTGCGAAACGGATATTCGTGCCGCCGAGATCGGACAGCAGCGCCAGGGTCATGCGAAGGGCGCCTCCGCCAGCCGGGAGACGAAGGTTTCGCGCCAGCGGCTGACATCGTTGCGGCGCAGCGCCTCCATGTTCGCCTGCCAGCGTTCGACCCGTTCTTCGCGCGGCATGTCCAGCGCCGACTGGATGGCTTCGGCCATGCCCTCTGCGTCATAGGGATTGACGATCAGGGCGCACGGTATCGAATGGACCGCGCCGGCGAAACGCGACAGGACGAGCACGCCCGGGTCCGAGGGCGGCTGGGACGCGATATATTCCATTGCGACAAGGTTCATGCCGTCGCGCAGCGGGGTTATCAACCCGACCTGCGCCGTGCGCAGCAGGCCGAACAGTGTGCGCCGCGCGAAGCTCTTGTTGAGATAGCGAATCGGCACCCAGTCGAAATCCGCAAATTCGCCGTTGATGTGTCCTGCCAGTGTCTCCAGCGTTCGCCTGATTTCCTCATATTCGGGAACACCGGCGCGGGTCGGCGTTGCGATTTGCATCAGGCTCACCCGGTTCCGGTTGGCCGGATAGGCGCCCAGAAGGCGGCCGAACGCTATGAAACGCTCCGGCAGGCCCTTGGAGTAGTCCAGCCGGTCCACGCCCACGATCAGCCGGCGACCGCCAAGACTGGTGCGCAGGCGCGCCCCGTATCGGGCCGCGGCGGCACTGGCAGCCGCCCGCTCGATATTGTCCGTATCGACGCCGATGGGATGGACCTCGGCGGAGGCCGTTCGTCCGAGAGCATGGACGACGGTATCGCCCGCCATCTCGCCGCCGGCCTCCTGAAGCGCATAGTCGAGCAGGCTGCGGCGGTCCGCTTCGGTCTGGAAGCCGATCAGGTCGTAGGCGAAGAAGGAGCGCATCAACTCGCGGTGCTCCGGTAGTGCGAGCAACAGCTCCAGCGACGGCAGAGGCGTGTGCAGGAAGAAGCCGATGCGGTTGGCGACTCCGGCGCGGCGAAGCTCCTCGGCCATCGGAATCAGATGGTAGTCGTGAACCCAGATAAGATCGTCGGGCTCGATGAGATCAACCAGCTTGCGGGCGAAATAGGCATTGACCCGCCGATAGCCGTCATAGTTTCGGCGGCTGAAATTCGCGAGGTCCAGCCGATAGTGGAAGAGCGGCCAGAGCGTGCTGTTCGCAAAGCCGTTGTAATACTCCTCGTGGTCCTGCGTCGACAGATCGAAGGTCGCATAGGTAAGCCTGCCGGACCGGACCTTGCGCACGACCTCGCCCGGAACGTCGGCGACCTCGCCGCTCCATCCGAACCATATGCCGCCGGAACGCTTGAGCGCGGCCAGAACGGCGATCGCCAGCCCCCCGGAGGTCGGCTTGGTCTCGTCTATCGGGGCCACCCGGTTGGAAACGACGACAAGCCGGCTCACGGGTGGACCCTTTTCAGAACGCTTCCTCCCAGGACTTCGAGAGGCGCAGCGCCGACACGATCAGACCGACCATGCTGTAGGTCTGCGGAATGTTGCCCCATAGCTCGTTCGTCTCGGTGTTCAGGTCCTCCGACAGGAGCCCCGCCCGGTTCCGGCATGCCAGCATGTTCTCGAACAGCCGGCGCGCCTCGTCCCGGCGACCGATCGCCGCCAAAGCGTCAATATACCAGAAAGTGCAGACATTGAATGCGTTATGCGGCGTTCCGAAATCGTCGGCTTCGACATAGCGGAATACGTGGTCGCCGCGGCGGAGTTCGCGTTCAACCGCCGAGACGGTGCCGAGAAAGCGCGGATCGTCGGCTTCGCAGAAGGACAGCTCGTGCATCAGCAGCAGCGCCGCATCCACCTCCGTGCCGCCGAATGCGCTGACATAGGCCTGCTTCTCCTCGTTCCAGCCATCCTTCTCGATCCGCGCCCGGATCGTTCGGGCGTGTCCGTTCCATATGGAGGCGCGGTCCGGCTGGTCGAGTTGCATGGCGATTCGGGCCAGCCGGTCGCAGGCGGCCCAGCACATCAGCGCCGAGAAGGTGTGGGCGCGTTGGCGTCCGCGCAATTCCCAGAGGCCGGCGTCGGGCTGGTCGTACATGCGCGCCGCCACCTCCCCAATTCGCTCCAGGGTTTCGAACAGCCGGTCGTCGCCATGCAGGTCGATGCGCTGGTCGAAGAACGCCTGGGCGCAGGCGAGCACCACGGCGCCGTAAACATCGTGCTGGGTCTGCACATAGGCGAGATTGCCGACCCGCACAGGCTGGTGTCCCCGATAACCGCGCAGGCTTTCCACGGAGGATTCCGAAAGCGTTGTCTCCATATGCACGCCGAACACCGGCTGCAGGCGACCGTCGGGACTCGAGGCGACGATATTGAGGATGTAGCGGAGGAACTCCTCCATAGTGCGCGTGGCGCCGAGCCGGTTGAGCGCCTGTATGGTGAAATAGGCGTCGCGCAGCCAGCAGAAACGGTAATCCCAATTACGCTCGGTGCCTGCCGCTTCCGGGACCGAGGTGGTGACGGCTGCGACGATGGCGCCGCTGTCCTCGACCGAGCACAGCTTGAGTGTGATCGCTGCGCGTATGACGGCGTCCTGCCATTCGAAAGGCACGGCAAGGTAGCGCGCCCATTCACGCCAGTAATCGTCCGTCCGCTCCTCGAAATCGCGCGCAACCTCATGTACCGACCTCGTCAGCGCCTCGTCCTGCGTCAGGACAAGATCGACGGGCTTGTCCAGAAGGAACGACGTCTCGTCGAGCACGAAGGAGACCGGCGCGTCGGTCGTCAGGCGCAGGACATGGTCCGACAGGATGTAGCGGACATGGTTGCTGCCGCGCGTCACCGCCGCCGCCTCGGCGCCGTAATTGCCGGCGGGGCGCAGTCTTATGCGGATGCGCGGTGCGCCGCCGAGGCGGCGGATGCGCCGCACCAGGGTCAGCGGCCGAAACAGCCGCCCGAATTGCTTGAATCGGGGCGCGAAGTCCAGAATCTCGATCGCGGCCCCGTTTTCCGCAAACAGGCAGGTCTCGACGATGGCCGAGTTGGGTCGATAGGTCTGTTCGCTGCGCAGGAAGCCTTCGATCTCGATCTCGTAGAAGCCGATGTCCTTCTGGGGCTCCAGCAGGTCGCAGAAGACCGGATTGCCGTCGAAGCGCGGCATACAGGCCCAGACGATGCGTCCGCGCGGGTCGAGCAGCGCGGCGTAGCTGCTGTTGCCGATCATGCTTAGTTCCAGCGAGCGCATCTCACTCCTCCCTGTCGGCCAGCCAGGCGTGGACGGCCGCCACATTCGCAAGGCGCCATTCTGCGGCGGTATCGGCTTCGCCGCCAACGCGCACCGCGACGCCGCCCTGCGCACGAACGGCGCGGAACGCAGCTTCATCCGTTATGTCATCGCCTGCAAATACCGGGCACCGGCCGGCGAAAGGCGATTCGGACATGAAGGCCGCAACCGCTGCGCCCTTGTCGGCACCTTCGGGGCGAAGCTCGATGACCGCCTTGCCGCGCTGGACCGTGATACCGCTGCACGCCCCGCCGAGAGCTGCCTCTACAGCGGCAGCAGACTCCGCAGCCAATTCCGGCCGGGCGCGGTAATGCAGGGCCAGCGCCGCGCCCTTGTCTTCGAGCAGGAGGCCGGGGTGCTCCGCCGCAAAGCGCCCGAGTGCCGTCCGCAACTGGTCGAAGCGGGGCAGGGCGGGCGGCGGGCCGTAGTATGCGCCGCCACCGGCGCGCCGTTCGAGTCCGTGCAAACCGGCGGCTGGCAGGGTCAGCGGCGCCAGTATGCGGTCTATGTCGCGGATGGACCGCCCGCTGACGATAGCGAGCGCCGATCCGACATGCCGGGCTGCGTTTTCGAGCAGCGCTCCCAGATGTCCCGCGGGCCGCACTGCGTCCGGCGTCGGCGCGATTTCGACCAGCGTGCCGTCGAGGTCCAGAAACAGCGCGTCGCCTGCAACGATGCGGGGCGGCCTCATGCCGGCAGTCTTTGCAGGACGCCCGCCAGGCGCTCGACCAACGTCGTCAGGTCATTCGCCAGTTGCGCAAAGCCCGCCCGGGGCGCAAGGGTTGCCTCGTCCATGTAGAGCGACCGGTTGATCTCCACCTGGAGCGCATGGCGCCCTTTGCCGGGCCTGCCGTAGCGTCTCGTTGTATAGCCTCCGGCATAGGGGTCGTTGCGCACGACGTTGTAGCCCCGGTCCGAGAGGCAGGCATGGGCGGCTGCTGTAATGCTGCGCGCGCACGCCATGCCGTAGCGGTCGCCGAGGACGATGTCGGCGCCTTCGACGCCTTCCGGCCAGCGCCCGCCCCAGCTTGCGGACGGCATCGAGTGCAGGTCGATCAACAGCGCTTGCCCGAAGCGCCGGCCGGTCTCCTCAACCAGCGCCGTCAGCGCCGCGTGGTAGGGCGCGTGGAAACGCTCCACCCGATGGCGCGCTTCGCGGAAGGTGAGCTTGGCGCGGTAGATTTCGAGTCCGTTGCCGACAAGGCGCGGAATGGCGCCGAGCCCGGACGCTACGCGCGGCGTCCGGGTCTTCGCATAGCCGGGCAGCGGCTCCGCGAACATCTCCGGGTCGAGCTCCCAGGGTTCGCGGTTGACATCGAGGAACACGCGCGGAACATGTGCGCGAAGCAGAGGCGCGCCTATCGCAACCGCGCCGGCCCCGAGCCGGTCTACGTGACAATCTTCCGAACGGCGCAGCAGGTCCAGATCGAGAGGCGACGCTTCCAGGAAGGCGGACGGATAGACCGCGCCGCTATGGGGGCTGGCGACAATGACGGGCAGCAACTGCTCGTCCGGGCGGTGGACCTCATAGGACGCGCTGTTGCAGGCTGCAGCTGATATGCGCCGGGGCGTCGGGGGCGAGAGCGTCTCGCCGTCCATCGGCCGAAGGTGGCTAGATACCGAAATTGCTGAAGCGTTTATTGAAACGCGCCACCTGGCCGCCGGTATCGACAAGCCGCTGGTTGCCACCGATCCAGGCAGGATGGGAGAGCGGGTCGATGTCGAGCCGCAAGGCGTCGCCTTCATTGCCCCAGGTGGAGCGCGTCTTGAACTCGGTCCCGTCCGTCATCACGACGGTGATCTCGTGATAGTCGGGATGGATGTCGGGCTTCATCGGCGGACGCTCCAGGGAGGGCAAGGCGCGCCTGTATAGCGAAGCGCGGCATGGCGCTCAACCCGCCTGCACTATGCGCGGCGCGGCGGCTATTACGCTTCTTCGCCGCGGCGAGCGAAGAGAGGCGATGAGACGACCGAACCCGGCCATGCATGCCCGAGAGGGCTCGTACAACCTGCGCCCGCTCCGCGCGCTGGCGGGTTATCTCGCGCCTTACTGGCGGCAGGCCGCCGGCGCCGCCGTCGCGCTGGTCGTCGCCGCGAGCACGGTGCTGGCCATCGGCCTCGGGCTGCGCCATCTCGTCGATAACGGCATCGCCGGCACCGACCCCGCGGTGCTGGACGCCGCCCTGGTCATCCTGCTCGGCGTCATCGTGCTGCTGGCGGCGGCGACCTTCTTCCGGTCCTACCTGGTCGCCTGGGTCGGGGAGCGTGTGGTGGCGGACCTGCGCCGGAATGTGTTCGCCCATATCCTGAAGCTCAGCCCGAGCTTCTTCGAGGTAACCAAGACCGGCGAGATTCTCTCCCGTCTGACCACGGACACCACGCTGATCCAGACCGTTGTCGGCTCGACGGTCTCCATGGCGCTCAGGAATCTGCTGCTGTTTATCGGCGCCGCCGCCATGCTGCTGGTCACGAGCCCGCGCCTCACCGGGCTGGTTGTGCTGGTCATCCCGCTTGTGCTGCTGCCGATCCTGCTGCTGGGCCGGCGGGTGCGCCGCCTCTCCCGCGCGGCGCAGGATCGGGTGGCGGATGTCGGTGCGCATGTGGAGGAGTCGATCTCGGCGGTGCGCACCGTGCAGGCCTTCGGCCATGAGGCTCTGGATGTCGTCGATTTCTCCATGCGGGTGGAGGAAGCGTTCCGCACCGCCATTCAGCGGACGCGCGTGCGCTCGGCACTTGCCGTCGTTGTGATCGTGCTGGCGCTGGGCGCGGTCTGCACGATCCTCTGGCTCGGCGGCCGGGATGTGATGACCGGCGCCATGTCGGCGGGCGATCTCTCGGCCTTCGTCTTCTATGCCGTGGTGGCGGCCGCGGCGCTGGGCGCGCTCAGCGAGGTGGTGGGCGACCTGCAGCGCGCCGCCGGGGCGGCGGAGCGGCTGATGGACCTGCTGGCCGCGCAGCCGGAGATCGCCGCGCCCGCCCATCCGGCGGCCTTGCCGGAGACCTCGCGGGGCAGGGTGGCTTTCGAGGTGACGACTTTCGCTTATCCTTCCGCGCCCCACAGGCCGGTGTTGAGCGAGTTCGACCTCGACATTGCGCCGGGCGAGACCGTGGCCGTGGTCGGGCCGTCGGGAGCCGGCAAGTCAACGCTCTTCAACCTGCTGCTGCGCTTTTACGACCCGACCGGCGGGCGGATTGCGCTCGACAGCATCGATATCTGCCTGGCGGCGCCGGCGGCGGTGCGGGCATGCTTCGGCCTCGTGCCCCAGGAGCCGGTCGTGTTCTCGACCACGGCGCGCGAGAACATCGCCTATGGACGCCCCGACGCCAGCAATGCGGAGATCGTCGAAGCGGCGAAGGCGGCAGCGGCCGACGAGTTCCTCCGCGCGCTGCCGGAAGGCTATGACAGCTACCTCGGCGAACGCGGCGTGCGCCTTTCCGCCGGCCAGCGCCAGCGCCTCGCCATCGCCCGCGCTATTCTGCGGGACCCGGCAGTGCTGCTGCTGGACGAAGCGACAAGCGCGCTCGACTCGGAGAACGAACGGCTGATCCAGGACGCGCTCGCCCGCCTGTCGCGCGGCCGGACCACCATCGTCATCGCGCACCGCCTCGCAACGGTGATGAATGCGGACCGTATCGTCGTGCTGGACCGGGGCCGGGCCGTCGCGACCGGAACGCACGACCAGTTGCTGGCCGCCGGCGGCCTCTATGCCCGCCTCGCCGAGCTGCAGTTCACGGCAGGTGGCAATGGCGTGGCGCCGGTCGCCGAGGCTGGCATACCGCCTCGCGTCTCCGCTGCCTCTATCGGCTGAGGCCCAGACCGCCGGCAGTCACTCGGTCCGGCGTATGGCGTCTGCCACGATCGCGAATATCTGCTCGATCTCGCCTTCCTCGATGATGAAGGGCGGCGAGAAGGCGAGCGTATCGCCAGCCTGGCGGCAATAGACGCCCGATTGCCAGCAGTCGAGGAACACATCGTAGCCGCGCCGGCCCGGCTCGCCGCCGCGGGGCGCGAACTCGACCGCGCCCATCATGCCGATATTGCGCACGTCGATGACATTCGGCAGCCCTTTCAGGCTGTGGACCGCATCCTCGAAGACGGGCGAGAGGGCGGCCGAGCGTTCGAACAGCCCCTCGTCCCGGTAGAGGTCGAGCGTCGCGAGGCCCGCCGCGACCGCGAGCGGGTGCGCGGAATAGGTGTAGCCGTGCGTCAGCTCGACCATCCATTCCGGGCCGGTCATGAAGGTGTCGTAGATATCCTTCTGCATGATGACGGCCGACGCCGGCACCGTGCCGTTGGTGAGGCCCTTGGCGGTCGTCATCATGTCGGGCGTGACGCCGAAGCGCTCGGACGCGAAGGCCGCGCCCAGGCGCCCGAAGCCGGTAATCACCTCGTCGAAGATGAGCAGGATGCCATGCCGGTCGCAGATTTCGCGCAGCCGCTTCAGATAGCCTTTCGGCGGCGGATAGACGCCGATGGAGCCGGCCACGGGCTCGACGATGACGGCCGCGATGGTGGAGGCGTCGTGCAGGTCGACGATCCGCTCGAGCTGGTCGGCCAGATGAAGCCCGTGCTCCGGCTCGCCCCGGCTGAAGGCGTTGTCCGCGAGGTCGAGCGTATGCGGCAGGTGGTCCACACCAGGCAGCAGCATGCCGAACGCCTTGCGGTTGTTCTTGATGCCGCCGACCGAGGTGCCGCCGAAGCCGACGCCGTGATAGCCGCGCTCGCGCCCGATGAGGCGGGTGCGCTGCCCCTCGCCGCGCGCCCGGTGCCAGGCGATGGCGATCTTGAGGGCGGTGTCCACGGCCTCGGAGCCGGAATTGGCGAAGAACACCGAGTCCATGCCGGGCGGCGCGATCTGCATGATGCGCGAGGCCAGCTCGAACGCTGCCGGATGCCCCATCTGGAAGGTCGGCGCGAAGTCCATCGTCTCCACCTGCCGCTGCACGGCCTCGACGATGGGCCTGCGGCAATGGCCGGCATTCACGCACCAGAGCCCGGCTGAGGCGTCGAACACGCGCCTGCCGTCGCGGGCAATGTAATGCACGCCCTCGGCGCCGACGATCAGGCGCGGGTCCGCCTTGAAGCTCCGGTTCGCCGTGAACGGCATGAAGAACGGTTCGAGATTGTTGGTGTCTGCGTGGGCGAGCGAAGCGGCGGTCGGCATGGGCGGACGAAGCTCCCTGCATAGTTTCGCCCGCAGCATAGCAGACCGCCGGGGCGTAGGGCCAAGCCTCAAGCTGGCGCGAAGATCCCGTGCAGGCCGAGCGGCAGGGGGTAGGGCAGGATGCCTTCCCAGACCGGACCGTCGGCCAGGCGTTGCGCCTCGAAAACGGCGAGCCCCGAAGCACGCCGCTCCAGGTCCAGGAACGGGCCGAGCAGCCAGCCGTCGCCTTCGCCGGGGCCGCGGGGCACGAAGAGGTGTTCTTCCGGTATCCGGCGCCGGGGCCAGGTCCAGCCATCGACTTCGCCGGGCGCAAAGCGGACGACGCGCCGGAGCGGCCAGCCGATCGGTTCGTCCACGCCGGCCAGCGCGAAGGTCGTGTCGTGGCGCCGGCCGAGGCGGCGCGGGTCAATGCGCGGGAAGTCGGCCGCAGTCCTTTCGCTGTGCTCGTATTCGGCGCCGCCGTCCGGGCGCAGGACGACCCGCCGATAGACCGGGTGTTGCGAACGGAACCGGGTGTCGCCCTGCATGACATTGCGGAGGTCGCGGATGACGAAGGACGGGTCGGGGGCCTGGCAGAGATCGAGTCGGATGGTCCCGTCCGCCTCTTCCCAACCGTTGCCGTGATGGAAATGGAAGCCCGGCGGCAGCTGGTGCCGGCGCTCGACCTCCAGGCTGTCCTTGTCCACGACCAGCACGCGCACGCCCAGTTCGGGCCGCCAGACATGGGCGTCGAGTATGGGCATGTGACCGGCTACGAACTTTTCCAGGTCCAGCACGAAAGGGGTCAGCAGCACGACCAGCCGCCGCTCTGTCACCACGAAATCGTGGGTGAGGCCGAGGGGCGCCATCGGCAGCAGATTGACCTTTGCGAGCCGGCCCTGCGGGTCGATGCGGTAGAAGATCAGTGCCGGGCGGGGGACCGGCAGATAGCCGATATTCCACATCGTGCCGTCGGCCTCGACCTTCGGATGGGCGGAGAAGGGCGCGCCGGCAATATCCTTGCGCCATTCCACGAAACCGCCCGCCTGCAGCGTTTCCGGATCGAAGGCCAGCGCCGATCCGCCTTCCCAGAGCGCCATATGCCGCCCGGCATGGACGATCGTGGAGATGTTTGCGGAATTCATGTCATCGGGGCGGCGGATTTCGGCCGGGTCGGGCGGCATGGAGCCGAAAGCCGGCAGCATGCGCCGCCCGGCTTCCGTCTCGCGGCGGCGTTTGGGCGTGTCCAGGATCCGCGCCCGGTGGGCGACGCCCGCGCCGTCGAAGCGGAATGCCTGCATCATGCCGTCGCCGTCGAACCAGTGGCCGTAGCGATGGCCGAAGCGGTCATGCTCCGCCGGGCCGTTGCGCCAGAGCGTGCCGGCAAGGCCGGAAGGGAGCCGGCCGCGAAGGGTTTGCAGCGGCGCGGAAAGCCGCTCCGACCGCGCCGTGGCGAAGCCGAGCGCCGGGTCTCCATCGGATATGGCAGGCGTCGCCGCCCCCGCTGCCCGTGCGGCGAACAACAGGGGCAGGCTTCCGGCGGCGCGCAGGGCGTCCCTGCGGGAGATTTGCGCGTTCATGGTTTCAGGACTCCGGATAGCCGAGCTTGACCGTGACGGCAGGCCGCTCGTCACCGGCCTCAACGGTGAAGGCCGCAGAATCGAAGCCGGGCGGCCCGAACAGGCCGCGCGCATCGTTGGAAAAGCCGTAGCCCTCGGTCGGCATGCCGAGCGGATTGGCATTGAGGGTGCCGCTCCGGTCTTCGTCGTGGAAGGCGGCGATGGCGTAGTCTCCGGGCGCCAGGCCGGCGAACACGAGGTCGCCGGCTTCGGCGGCGGGGCGCATGGCCGATTTCACCACCCCGGCGGAGTCGGGAAAGTCTATGCCAGCGGCAGGGCGGTGCAGGGCGACGAGAATATCGCCGTTGGCCGAGCGCACGCCCTCGATGCGGACGACGAGATCGGCGGCGGCCGCGAAGGCGGGAGCCAGAAGCGCGGCGGCGGCGAAGCCGAGCGTTGCGAGCCTGTTTGCGCGGGATGCGTTCATCGTTCGGTTCTCCGGTTTGCGATTTCGGGCGGCGAATGCGCCGCGCCGGGGATGTTGACGGCAGGGCCGCCGGAGTCATGCTTGGATACGGGGAACGCAGCGGATATTTCGTGCTTTGCAGGAAATGCGATTCACGCTTCGCGGATTGCGCCGGCAGGTCGCCGGCCATGCAGCGGCGCTCGCGGGCGCGGTGGCGCTGTTCGCCTTCATCGGCCCCTTCGGGACATACGATTCGATGGGGCCCCTTGGGCGCGCCGGCTACTGGGCGCTGGCGATGAGCGGCAATTGGAGCATCTGGGCCGGCTCGGTGCTGCTGGCGATTCACCTGGCGCAGGACCGGCCGCTCCGCCGCCGGGCTCCGGCATTGGCGGCGGCGGCGCTATTGGCGGCCGTGCCGGGAACGGCGGTCGTCTTCGCCGCCGAGACGCTGTTCCGGCCGGGCCATGTCGGTCTGGAAAGGTTGCCGGAGATCTATCTGGGGGTCGCGGTGATCGGGCTGGTCATCAGCACGGCGGTCCTTGCGGTTCGCTATCGTTCCGCTCCGCCAGTGCAGGAAGCGCCCGCCCGGAAGCCGCCGCGGTTTCTGGAACGCCTGCCGCACGAGATCGGCCGCGACCTCGTCTATCTGAAAATGGCGGACCACTATGTCGAGGCCGTCACTGTCGCCGGATCGGACCTCGTGCTGATGCGCTTCGCCGACGCCATCGCCGAGCTGGAAGGCGCAGACGGCCTGCGCGTCCACCGCTCCTATTGGGTGGCGCGCGCGCATGTAACCGGGGCCGAGCGCAACAAGGGTCGCCCGACCCTGCTGCTCACCGGAGGCCGCCAGGTGCCCGTCAGTCGCACCTATCTTCCGCATGTGCGCGCGGCCGGGTTAATCTGAGTGTGCAGAGGAATACAGGTATTCCCGCATGACATTTCGATTCGTGCATACGGCGGACTGGCAGCTCGGCAAGCAGTTCGCCAACATTCCGGGCGATGCCGGCGCGGCGCTGCGGGACCGGCGCATCGAAACGGTCAGGACCATCGGCAGGCTGGCGGCAGAGCGGGAGGCGGACGCGGTGCTGGTGGCCGGCGACGTCTTCGACGCCAACGCCGTCGCCGACAGAACGCTGATTCGGATGCTGGATGCGTTGAAGGAATTTCCCGGCGAGTGGGTGTTTATTCCCGGAAATCACGACCCGGCGCTGGCCGATTCGGTCTGGTCTCGCCTGCGGCGCCGGAACCCGCCCGCCAATGTGTATTTCGCCCTTGGGCCGGAGACAACGGTGCCGCTGGCGGACGGACGGGCCGTCGTGCTGCCCGCCGTTCTGCAGCGCCGGCATGAGATCGACGACCTGACGGCGTGGTTCGACCGCGCGGAGACTCCGGAGGGCGCTTTGCGAATCGGCCTGGCGCATGGGTCGGTGCCCGAGTTCCTGCCCGATTCTTCGGGGGTAGCGAATCCCGTCGCCGCCGGTCGCGCCGGGTCTGCGCGACTCGACTATCTGGCGCTGGGCGACTGGCACGGGACGCTCAGGATTAACGACCGCGCCTGGTATGCGGGCACGCCGGAGGCCGACAGCTTCGCTTCCAGCGATCCCGGCAATGCGCTGGTCGTAACGATCCGGGAGCCGGGCGCGCCGCCTGAAGTGGAGAAGGCTCCGACCGGCCACTTCATCTGGCGGTCCGCGGCGGCGGAGGTCCGCAGCGCCGAGGATATGGATGCGCTCGACCGGATGATCGCCGAACTGGCCCCCGAGCCGGCGCGATGCCTCCTGCGGCTGACGCTTTCGGGCGCCGTTGATCTGGCGACGCGCGCGAAGCTCCGCGAGCGCCTCGAACATCGGGGCGCGCTGCTTCACTACTTGGATGTCCGGGAGGACGGCTTGCTGGACGAACCGAGCGACGACGACCTGGACCGTATCGACCGCGGCGGATTCGTGCGCACGGCCGTCGAGCGCCTGCGGAGCCGGGCGCAGGACGAGGCCGACCCCGACCGGGCCGTTGCCGCGATGGCGCTGGTGCGGCTCTACGAAACCCATATCGGAACGGGGGAGTAGGGCGATGCGGATAGACCGGTTCGCCGTCCATAACTTCCGCAAGCTCGCCGGGGGCGTCGCCGTCGAGGGCCTCGAGCCCGGCATTACCGTCATCGTCGGCGACAATGAGGAAGGCAAGTCTACCTTGCTGAAGGCGCTCCAGAGCGCCTTCTTCGACCGGCACAACCTGACTGGCAAAGCCGTCGATCAGATGAGGCCGTTCGGGGTGCATGGCGCGCAACCGGGAGTCGAGGTCAATTTCGAACTCGCTGGCACCGGTTACCGTCTCGAAAAGACCTTTCGGCCGAGTCCTACCGCATTGCTCGAAGGTGGCGGCGAACGGTGGCAGGGAGATGCAGCGGAAGAAGAACTGCGTAACCTGCTGGGTTTTTCGCCTCCCGGAAAGGGAGCAGCGAAGGATGAACACAGAGGCCTTGCTGGCTTGCTTTGGGTTGATCAGGGCCGCGCCTTCCAGCCGCTCGGCATGAACCGGGACAGCCAGGCGCTCCTCCGGGAAGCTATAGAAGGCGAGGTCGGGCAGGTGCTCGGCGGGGAGCGCGGCCGCCGGCTGCTGGACCTCGTAGAGGCGCGCGCCGGCGACTACTACACCCGGACCGGGCGCGAACGCGATGCGTTGAGCGGTCCCCGCCGGGACGTGGAGTCGCTTGAGGAGGAATGCGCGGCGCTGGAAGCCGATCTCCGCGGCTATGACGAACAGGTGGAGCGGCTCGGGAAGCTGCGGGAGAGCCTTGCGCGCTACGAGCGCGATGGTTCGCTCGCGAGGGCGAAAGAGGAGGCCGGGAAAGCCGAAGACGCGTTCCGCCGGCTGGAAGCGGTCGAGGGCCGGCTCAAGACCGCGGAAGCGCAGATGGGGCAGGCCGATAGCATCGTGCAGGCGGCCGAGGGCGCACTGGAACGGCGCGAGGCGCTGGTGGAAGAGGTCGAGGCAGCGGTCCGGCAGACCGGCGAGGCCGAGGCGGCGCTGAAGGAACTGGAGCCCGACTATGTGGACGCCGGGCGGAGGCTGGCGGAAGCGGAGGAAGCTCTTGCCTCCTGCAACAGCCGGCGAAGAGAGGCGAATGCAGGTTGGGAGGCGGCGCGCCGAACCCTCGAACGGGCGGAGATCGCGGCAGGGTTGCAGACGCTCGACGCGCGGCTGAAGCAGGCCGAAGCGCTGGAGGAGCGGATCGAGCACGGGGAGCAGGCGCTCGCCGCCAATCCGGTGAACGAGGACATTGTCTCCGGGCTGCAGAAGCTGCGCGAGGAGCAGATAAGGCTGGAAGCTGCGCTTGAGGCGGCGGCGGCCACACTCGCCTTTTCCCCGGAAGGCGGACGGAGCGTGTCGCGGGACGGGCAGTCCGTCGATACCGGCGAGGCCCTGCGTGTCACCGAACGCAGCACTTTCCATCTTCAGGATTTCGGCGCGCTGGAGGTCGTTCCCGGCGGCGGGGACCTCGCCCGGCTGCGCGCGGACCTGTCCGACCTGGAAGACCGGATGGGCGAGGACCTGCGCCGCCTGGGTCGGACAGGCCTTACGGACGCGGAGGCGGCCCTGCGCGCCAGGCAGGCCTCGCAGGCGGAAATGGAAACCCTGAAGGGCGAACTCCGTGGCCTTGCGCCGGAAGGACTCGATACCCTTCGGGACTCGGTGCGGGAACGGCGGGCCCGCCTGTCGGCGCTGACGGAGCCGGATGCGGGCGAACCGCCCGATGTCGAAACCGCGCAGGCCGCCGAGCGGACGGCGCTGGCGGAGCGGGACGAGGCGGAACGCGCAGCCGGGCTGGCGGCGTCGGACCGGGACGAGGCGCGCAAACTGCATGACCGGCTTCGGGAAGGGCGCATAGAGGCGGACGCGGAGCACAGGCAGAGGGCGGAAGCGGCGAGAGGGCGCCGAGCCGCTCTGGAAGAAGCGCGCCGCGCCGCGTCGGATGAGGCGTTGGCCGAGCAGGCCGCGGCGGCGGCGAAAGAGGCGGCGAAACGCCGCTCGGAGCACGAAGCGGTGGTCGCGGAGCGGGACGCCATGAATCCGGAAGCGTTGCGGATCGAACGCCAGCGCGCGGAAGAGGCTCTCGACCGGCTGCGGGCGAAGATCGAGGCCGATGAACGCACCGAGCGCGACCTTGCCGTCGAACTGCACACCCTCGGCCAGCGGGGTCTCGCGGAGGAGCTCGGGCAAAAGAGGGGCGAACTCGACATCGCTCGTGGCGAACTGGCGCGGGTCGAGGCGGATGCGAAAGCGTGGAAGCTGCTGCTGGAGACGCTCCGCGAAGCGGAACGGGAGGCGAAGGAAACCTTTCTCGGGCCGGTGCGCGAGCGTTTGCAGCCCTATCTGCGCCTGCTGTTCCCTGAGACGGAATTGCGGCTGAACGAGGACAATCTGGAGATCCTCGCGCTCCGGCGGGGCGGCGTCGAGGAACCGTTCGCCGCGCTCAGCATCGGCGCGCGCGAGCAAGTTGCCGTGTTGACTCGCCTGGCGCTGGCCGACCTGCTGCGCGAAAAGGGCAGGCCGGTCGCGCTGATCCTCGACGACCCGCTGGTCAACAGCGACGACGAACGCTTCCGGCGCATGGAGCTCGCGCTGAGAAAAGCGGCGGCTTCGCTCCAGATCGTGGTCCTGACCTGCCACGAAGCCCGCTACGAGTCGCTGGGCGCGAAGATAATCCGGCTGGCGGACTGCCGGGCGGCAGGATAGCAGGGCGGCGCTATCTCACCGTCGTGCGCCACATGCAGCGGCGTTGGGGCCATTCGTAGTCGCGGATGGCGATGTGCTGGACGGCCGGGTTGTCCCACATCAGCAGGTCGCCAACGGCCCAGCGGTGCCGGTAGATGAAGCGCTCCTCGACGATGAGGTCGGAGAGGCGGTCGATCAGCGCCAGCGCCTCGGCCTCGTCCATGCCGTCTATGCCGATGCACTCGCCCTTGCGCACATAGAGCGCCTTGCGGCCGGTCTTCGGATGCGGGCGCGCGACCGGATGGCGGGCGTCGGGGTTCTCCTCGACCTGCGCGCGGGTCACGGCCACCGGCTTCTTCACGCCGCGCTCCTTGGCGGAGAAGCGGTGGACGGCCCGGAGGCCCTCGATGCGGCTTCTGGTTTCCTCGTCGAGCGCGTCATAGGCCGCCGCAGCGCTTGCGAACAGCGTCGGGCCGAGCGGCTCGCCCGCGTCGTCGCGGGGCACTTCGAGCGCGTAGAGCAGCGTTCGTCGCGGGGGCTCGGCGGTATAGGACATGTCCGTGTGCCAATGGCTGCCGGCATCGGCATAGCCGAGCGCGCGGCCCTGCTCGTCCCGCAGATTGGAGACCTTGAGAACCTCGGGAAACCCTTCCAGCGCATGCTGGTGGAAGGCGTTGACCTTGATTTCTCCCAGGCGCCGGGAGAAGGCGAGCAGCGCCTCCGGCGCCAGCGACTGGCCCCGGAAACACAGCACGCTGTAGCGGTCGAACGCCGCCTCGCAGGCTTCGAACACCGCATCGGGCAGCGCCGCCGCCAGGTCCACGCCGAACACCTCCGCCCCGACCGGCGCGCCGCTCGGACGGATTTCGAAGCCGTTTTCGGTCATCCTGCGCCTCCCCTGTCGATTCGCCCCTATTTTCCCGCCAATCGGCGCGCGCGCAAACTCTTTCCCGCCCGGCGAATCTTGTGGACAGCCCCTTCGCCGCGGCGCAGAGTTTTCCGCTCGGGAAGACGGCCGACTATCCGGCCGCCGTCGGCGCGCCAGGCCGCTGCCCCCATGCGCGGCCGGGGCGCGAAAGGAGGGTGCGATGGACAGTCTCAATTCGTTTATCGATTCGGTGAATGCCTTCGCCTGGGGCCCGCCGATGCTGGGAATCCTCGGCGTGACCGGGGTGCTGCTGACCCTCGGCCTGGTGTTTATGCCGTGGCGCAAGGTCGGCTACGGTTTCCGGCTGCTGTTCGACAAGGATGCGCCGTCGGGAGCCGGCGAGGTCAAGCCTTTCAATGCGCTGATGACGGCGCTTTCGGCGACTGTCGGCACCGGCAATATCGCCGGCGTCGCCACCGCCATCGCGCTCGGCGGGCCGGGCGCTATCTTCTACATGTGGCTCATCGCGTTGTTCGGCATGGCGACCAAATATGCCGAGGCGGTATGCGCGGTTACCTATCGCGAGGTCGATGCGACGGGCAAATATGTCGGCGGGCCGATGTATTATCTGCGCAACGGCGTCGGCGAATTCGCCCCCGAACTCGGCAAATGGCTCGGCATCGCATTCGCGGTCTTCGGCGCGATCGCCGCATTCGGCATCGGCAACGCCGTGCAGGTCAACTCCATGGGCGCGGCTCTGGCGAGCAGCTTCGGCGTGCCGCCCTGGGCAACGGGCGTTGTCGTGGCCGTGCTGGTCGGCGTGGTCGTCATCGGCGGCATCCGGCGGATCGGCGACGTTGCGGGCAAGCTGGTGCCGGCGATGATCGTGCTCTATCTGGGCGCTGCGCTGCTGATACTGATCATCAATATCGCGGCCATTCCGGACGCGATCGGGCTGATCTTCACCCATGCGTTCACGCCGGCGGCGGCGACCGGCGGCTTCGCCGGCGCGGCGGTGGCTGCGGCCATCCGCTTCGGCATTGCGCGCGGCGTGTTCTCCAATGAATCCGGCCTCGGATCGGCTGCCATCGCGCATGCGGCGGCGCAAACCAACAGCCCCGTGCGGCAGGGCCTCATCGCCATGCTGGGCACCTTCATCGACACCCTCGTGGTTTGCACCATGACGGCGCTGGTCATCCTGACCTCGGGCGCGTGGACGATGACCGGCGCGGACGGCGGCGGGCTAACCGGCGCGGTGCTTACCTCGACCGGCTTCGAGACCTCGCTCACCGGCGGCCAGTATATCGTGACCATTGCGCTGGCGGTGTTCGCGTTCACCACCATTCTCGGCTGGTCCTATTATGGTGAGCGCTGCTGGCAGTATCTGTTCCGGGAGAAGAGCGTCTTCATCTATCGCGGGCTGTGGGTGCTGGCCGCGCTTGCCTTCGCCAATGTGAAGGTGGACTTGGTCTGGAACCTCTCGGACACGTTGAACGGGCTGATGGCCGTGCCCAATCTGATCGGCCTGTTGCTGCTGGCCCCGGTGGTGTTCAAGGTCACGCGGGACTATTTCAACGAGGCGGGCAACCCGCTCTGACAGTGGCGGGCGTCCCGGCGGCCGGGCGGCGCATGCGCGTTTCCCGGCCGCCGGAGCCGTGTCAGGCGCCGCCGGCGCGCGCGGCTTCCATGCGACGGCGCAGTTCGGCGGCGATGCGCGGCACCTCGTCGATCGGCTCATAACGCCAGTCCGCCAGCCTGCCGTCGAACGGACGGATGACGCCTTCCGTCATCAGCGCCGACTGGAAGCGCGCCAAGCGCCGGTTGCCGCCCGCCATGCGCGCCGCATAAACCGGCTTGCCGGTTGATACCGCTTCGCTGGTCATGGAGACCGAATCTTCCGTGACCACGATATGCCGGGCGAGCGCCAGCATGCCGAGATAGGGGTTGCAGCCGGTTCCGTCCCAGAACCAGGCATGCGGCAAACGGGCCCTGAGCGCTGCGACAACGCCGGGGTCCGTCCGCCGGGAGGCGGTGACCGCGATCGGCCCCTCCAGCCCTGCAAGGCCTTCCGCCAGCGCTTCCAAAGTCTCCGGCGTGAAACGGTGGGACCGGCTTCGGCCGCCAAGCAGCACGGCGACATTCAAATCTCCGAGCCTGTCCCGCCACGCCTCGCCGGCAGCGGCGAGCGCTCCCGGCGTCAGACGATGGAGCGCCACCCTCGTCGCCAGCACATTGGGGCCGGATACGCCGTCATGGCGCGGCGGGACCACCAGGTCGAAATGGTGCAGGGGCACGCGCGGGTTCTGGATGTGGACGGTGAAGCACCGGCCTCTCGAAGCACGGCGAACGGCCAGCGAGACCGAGGCGCTTTTTCGTCCGCAGGTAATCAGCAGGTCCGGCAAGGGCGGGCCGAGGCTCTCCGCGAGCCCGGTTTGCAGGAGGCCCGGCGCCTGCCTGTGCGCCGGCAACCATGACCAGGGGCAGCGCAGACGAACGATCTTCACTTCATAGGGCCAACCCACGGCCGCTGCCAGCCCCTCGGCCTGTCCGGCCGCGCCGGCTTCGCCCGTCGTCAACGCCCAGACGGGGGCGGGCGACCCGGTTGCCACCGGGCGCCTCCCGTTTAGCCGGCGTTGCTAACGCGCCGCCGTCACCATGATCTCGACCAGAATCTCGGGGCGCGCAAGATCCGCCTTCACGCAGGCGCGGGCCGGCGGGTTCTCGGGATCGACCCATGCATTCCAGACCTTGTTCATGGCCGCGAAATTAGCCATGTCCGTAATCCAGAGATTGGCCGTCAGCAGGTTGGATTTTGAGGTGCCGGCGCGCTCCAGATAGCCGTCAATCTGTTCAAGGATGTCTGCGGTCTGCGCCTCTACATCGCCGCTCGTATCGCGCGCCACGAGGCCGGCCAGATACGCTGTGTCGCCCCGGACCACGCAGCGGCTCATCATGGGGCCGGGCGGGCTGGTGCGGTCGAATCGCTCAATACTCATGGGGTTTGTCTCCCGTTTGTCCGTGTGGTTGCGTATGGGTGGGCGAACCTTTCGGCTATCGACGCCGCCATGTAAAGGCGAGCGTGGCGCCATGCCTCAAAACCGTTTCTATCTCGGGCGTATAGCGGCCGTTTTCGAGATGCAGGACGAAGCCGGGAAGCAGGGAGACCGGCGCCCGGATGTCCTTGCGTCCGCGCAGGATGACCCGGTGGGCCGGGCGGCCGTCATTCTTCGACCAGAGAGGGACGACCGCCGTCTCGCCGATTCCGGACGCGGCATAGGCGGCAAGATGCTCGTCCAGCCGTTCCGCGGTCAGGATCGTCGTCAGTGTTCCACCGCGCCGCAGCATGGTGGCGGCGAATCTCACCCAGTGCATGAGGTCCGCGCCTTGCTCGACATGCGCTCCGGCGCGCTGCCGGTTTCGCGGCGCAGGACCGGTCTTGTCCGGATGCCAGGGCGGATTCGCCATCGCATGGTCGAAACTGGCGGGGCCGAAGCGGGCCGGCGGGGCGCGCAGGTCCCCGACAATGATATCGACGTTGCGGTCCAGCCCGTTCGCCTCGACATTCCGTCGGCAGAGCGCCGCCAGGTCCGGCTTTACTTCGAGGCCGGTAACGGCGCTTCCTTCGACCCGGGTGGCGAGACAGAGAGCCGCGGCGCCGGTCCCGGCGCCGACATCCAGCACGCGCTCCCCCGGTCTGGCGGGCACGGCCGCGGCCAGCAGCACGGGGTCGATCGCGACGCGGTAGCCGTCCGCAGGCTGTCGCAGGCGAACCCTGCCGCCCAACAGCGTGTCTTCGCTGAAAGCCTCGTTCACAACCCGCCCACATCCTGCCTTGCGGTTTCCAGAAGGCGGCGGGCCTTGCCATAGTCTTCGTCCGCAACCATCACGCGCCGGGGCAGAATGCCGAGGCTGCCCTCGACAATGCTGGCATGGCTGTCGAGCACCACGGCTTCCACGCCGCGCGCGGAGAGTTCCGCGACCAGCCAGGAGATCGCAACGGGATCGGTGGTCTTCAATACAGCTTTCATCCCGCGTTCCCAGAGCTTGACCGGCATCCCGCCCGCCCTATGCTCGCCCTTTCCGCGCCCGAAGGTCAATTGCATCCCCGTGACATCAGCGGCGACATCCCCGGCGCCGGCGCAGCCGCTGGCCGCGTTGCAGGCGCTTGTCGGGGCGGACATGGCGGGTGTCAACGCGCTGATACTCGAGCGGATGCAGAACGAGGTCGCGCTGATCCCGCAATTGGCCGGCCATATCGTCGCATCCGGCGGCAAGCGTCTGCGTCCGATGCTCACATTGGCGTCGGCGCGGCTCTGCGGATACGGGGGGCGCCGCCATATCGAGCTTGCGGCCTGCGTCGAGTTTATCCACACGGCCACGCTGCTGCACGACGATGTCGTCGATGAGAGCGCGCTGCGGCGCGGAACGGAGACTGCCAATGCTGTCTGGGGCAACCAGGCCAGTGTGCTGGTCGGGGATTTCCTGTTCAGCCGTTCCTTCCAGCTCATGGTCGATGTCGGGTCGCTGGAAGTGCTCGGGATTCTCGCCAACGCTTCCGCGACGATTGCCGAGGGCGAGGTGCGCCAGCTCGCGACCGTCAACCGGCCCGAGACGGGAATCGCCGACTATCTGAAGGTTGTCGAGGGCAAGACCGCCGCGCTCTTCGCTGCTGCCTGCCGCATCGGCGCTGTCATCGCAGACCGGCCGCCGGCCGAGGCGGAGGCGCTGCAGACCTATGGCATGAACCTGGGGACCGCCTTCCAGCTTGTCGATGACGTGCTCGACTATTCCGCCCGCCAGGCGGACCTCGGCAAAACTGTGGGCGACGACTTCGCGGAAGGAAAGGTCACGCTGCCGGTTATTCTGGCCTATGACCGGGGCAGCGAGGAGGAGCGGGCCTTCTGGCGCCGGGTCCTGTGCGAGGAGGAGCGGCGGGCCGGGGATTTCCGAAAAGCCGTCGTCCTGATGCAGCGCCACGCTTCCCTGTCGGAGACGCTGGACCGGGCGCGGTCGCATGCCGAGGACGCCAAGCGGGCGCTTGCGTCCTTCCCGGACGGACCGGTGCGCGCGGTTCTGGCGGATATCGCCGATTTCTGCGTCGAGCGCGTCTATTAGAGCCGCATCCGGATGCAGCCGCGGGCGGCTGTCACCGCATCAGCGACGGCAGGAAGAGGCTGATCTCGGGTATCGCGATCAGCAGCAGCAGCGCCAGGATGTCGATGGCGAGGAACGGCATCACGCCGGCGAAGACTTCCTCCAGCTTCAACGGAATCGGCGAGGCGCTGCGCACGACATAGACATTTAGCCCGACCGGCGGCGTGATGAGCGAGATCTCTGCGAGTTTGATCGCAATGACTCCGAGCCAGATGGGGTCGAAGCCGGCCTTGGTAAGGATCGGATACATGACCGGCAGCGTGATGACCATGATCGCAATGGGGTCGATCAGCATGCCGAGCACCAGATAGATCGCCGCAAACGCGAACAGATAAGTGTATTTGCCGAGCTCCAGCGCCAGCAGGGCGTCGGTGATGTCGTTGACGATGCCGGTATAGGTCAGGTAGCGCGCGAAAACGATGCCGCCGATGACGATGATGAAGATCGACGAGGTGGTGATGCCGGCGTCCTTGACGGTATCGACGGCGGTGCGGGCGTTGAGACGGCGCTTGAAGACGACGATCAGGAACGCGCCGAACGCGCCGATGGCGCCGGCATAGGTCGGCACGAAGAAGCCGGTATAGATGCCGCCGATGACCAGTATGAACAGGAAAGCGATGCCCCACACGCCATAGAGCGAGCGCCAGCGCCGGGCCCAGGAGACCCGGATTTCGGAGCGTGGCGCAAGGTCCGGGAAGCGTTTCGCGATGGCGTAGATGCCGGCCATGTAAAGGGCTGCGGACAGGACGCCCGGCACCAGCCCCGCCACCAGCAACAGCGCCACCGACTGCTCGGTCAGAATGGCGTAAATGACCATCAGGATGCTCGGCGGAATGAGCGAGGCGAGCGTGCCGGAAGCCGCGATGCAGCCCGCGCTCAGCCGCCGGTCATAACCGAAGGAGGTCATCTGCGGGAGCGCCATCTTGGTGAAGACGGCGGCATTGACCACGGTGGAGCCGCTGGCGGCGCCGAAGGCGGCCGAAGCGAGCGTCGTCGCCATGGCGAGCCCGCCGGGCAGCCGACCGAGCCAGTTATAGGCCGCGCGGTAGAGGTCCGTCGTCAGCCCCGCCTGGGTCGCCAGCGAGCCCATCAGGATGAACAGCGGAATGACCGCGAGCGTGAAGGAGTTCGTGGTGCTGAAGGGAATGGTCGCAAGCTGCGCCCAGGCGGCGTCCGGCCCGATGGCGAGGAAGGTGCCCCAGACCCCGCCGAGGCCGAGCGCCACGCCGATATGCACGCCGGCGCCCAGCATCGCGGCGAGCGCAATGGCGACGAGGACGCCCGTGGTTGCAGGGTCCAGCACGGGCTAGCGGTCCTCTCCGTCCCCGAAATCGTCCGCCGCATCCGCCGCCGCCGGGATGTTTTCGATCCCGCCTATGTCGCGTTCGATGATGTCCTGGACGGACAGCGCCTCGCCGCCCTTGACCAGGCGGTTCAGGTCCACCGTCAGGTCCAGCAGCAGTTGGACGATCAGCAGCGCCGTGCCGGCGGCGAGCACGATGCGTGCCGGCCAGAGCGGCAGGCGGACGAGGCCGAATGTCGCCTCGTCGATCCGGATGCTGAACAGCGCCTCATTGGTGGCTTGCCAGAGCAGCAGCGAGAAAAACAGCATCGCCATTAGGCTGGCGAACACGTCCATCGCCGCCTGCCCGCGCGCGCCGACCCGCATGTAGAGCAGCTCGACCCGGATGTGGCTGCGCCGGATTTGCGTGTAGGTGAGCGCGCCGAACACGATGAGCACCATCGTGCTCTCGGTGATTTCCGTGGCGCCCGGCACCGGCACGCCGAACATCTGCGTGCCGACCACGTCGGCCGTGCCGAGAAATGTGGAAACGATGAGGCCCAGCCCGCCGAACAGCAGAATGCCGAACGCGACCGGTTCGAGCAGGCGGGAAAGCCTGTTCATCGTCATGGCGGACTAGCCCCCCGGGCCGCGCGGCCGCGGCTCCGGCATGCGCCGGAGCCGCGGTTTCCTTAGTCTCCCGTAGAGGAGGCCGTATGCCTGCGGGCTCTACTTCGCCCACTCGCGCCAGGCTGCGGCGACTTGCTTGGCCTGGTCGCCCATGCCGCGCTCGGCCATGTTCTCCGCCCAGCCCTGCAGCAGGTCGGGCGTGGCGTCCATCCATTTGGCCAGCTCGGATGCCGGGAACTCCTTGAAGACGCCGCCCTCCTTCTCGATATTGGCGATGGAGGTGGCTGTGCCGGTCTCGAGCCAGTCGAGATAGTCCTGCTGGCTCTTCCGCGCCTGGTCCGCGAAGATTTCCTGCACATCCGCCGGCAGCTTGTCCCAGCTCCGCTTGCCGATAACGATCAGGTGGCCGGCAATCGTCATGGCGGTGCCGCAGCTGTATTTGCCGGGCTCGTAGAGCCTGAGGCTCTCGACATTGCCGGCATTCAGGAACGAATAGTCGATGGTCCCGCGCTGCAGCGCCTCATAGACCTCTGTCGGCTGCACCGTGACCGGCACCGCGCCGATGGCGGCGTGCATCTTCGGCAAATCCGCGCCGAAGCTGCGGATCTTCTTGCCCTTAAGTCCTTCGACAGTATCGCAGTTCGGGTCCGGACCGGTCATGTAATAGGAGCCCAGCGGCTGCTGGAACAGGTACATGACGTTGATCCTGTCGAGCTCCTCCTTGAAGATCGGAAACTCCTGATAGGACTTGTAGAGGATGTTGATCGCTTCCTTCGGTTCGTCGAAGACGAAGGGGATCTGGCAAGCCTTCCAGAAGAGAAGCTGGTCGGGATAGTAGCCCGGCGCGACGGACGCCATGTCAATGGCGCCGCGGCCCGCGAGCGTAGCCACTTCCGGCCCCTTGCCGAGGCCGCCGGCAAAGGTGATTTCGATCTTCACCCGGCCATCGGTGCGTTCCTCGATCTTCCGGGCGAAGTCCTTCTCGACCTGCACGAAGGCGCTGTTCGGCAGATAGTGCCCCCAGCGCAGCGTGATCTCCTCGGCCTGCGCCGCGCTGCCGGCCGCAGCGGCCGAGACGGCCAGTACGGCCGATTTCCAGAGCGTTCCGATATTCTTCTTCATGCTTCTCTCCCTTTCGACGAAGCTTGCAGGCTTGCCGCCCGCCTCCCATCGGGAGCGAGCCTAACCCGTTCGCCGCCCGCCTTCCAGTCTCGCGCCCGGTATCGGAGACGGATCAGCCGATCTCGACGGGCAGGCGCTTGCGGCCCCAATTTCCCGGCTTCGCTTCGAAGACGCCGGCAGCGGGCGTGCCGCAGGCGGTGCAGCAGCCCCGGTCGTCGAGACGCCATTCAGACAGCAGGTGCCAGTCCCGACCGATGGTGCGCGTGCCACAGACATGGCAATAGGTCGATTGCCGTCCGGGATCGTGGACATTGCCGGCATAGGCGTAGCGCACGCCGTTCCGCAGCGCGCGCCGCCGGGCCATCGCCAGCGTCTCCAGCGGCGTGCGCGGCTTGTCCAGCATCCGGTAGTCCGGGTGAAAGGCGGTGAAGTGCATCGGGATGTCGGGCCCCAGGGTTTCGACCACCCAGCCTGTCATATCGTCGATCTCGCGCTCGCTGTCATTCTCGCCGGGAATTATGAGCGTGGTGATCTCGAACCAGACCTTCGTCTCGCGCCGGAGATAGAGCAGCGTTTCCAGCACGGGCTCAAGATGGCCCTTCACCACCCTGCGGTAGAAGCGCTCGGTGAACGCCTTCAGGTCGATATTCGCCGCGTCGATGCGGCGGAAGAAGTCCTCCCGCGCACGCCCGGACACATAGCCCGCCGTCACCGCGACGGTGCGGATATCCGCCTCGCGGCACGCATCGGCGATATCAGCGGCGTATTCGTGGAAAATGACGGGGTCGTTATAGGTGAAGGCGACCGAGCGGCAGCCGAAGCGCGCCGCCGCGGCGGCAATGGCCTCCGGCCGCGCCTCCGCCTGCATCCGGTCCATCTCCCGGCTCTTCGAGATGTCGTGGTTCTGGCAGAAATTGCAGGCGAGATTGCAGCCGGCGGTCCCGAAGGACAGCACCGGCGTGCCGGGCAGGAAGTGGTTGAGCGGCTTTTTCTCGATGGGGTCGATGCAGAAGCCGGAGGAGCGCCCATAGGTCGTGAGGACGATCCGGTCGTTCTCCCGGGCGCGCACGAAGCAGAGGCCGCGCGCGCCTTCGGCGAGCTTGCAGAGCCGGGGACACATGTCGCACTGGACCCGGCCGTCCTCCAGCATCCGCCAGTATTCCGTCGGCACCACGGGGCCGCGCCCTCTTATGGCCGGCGGCCGGCTCTCGCCGAGCGTCGGCATGTCGCCTTTCCCGATGGCGGGCATCCCTGCCTTCCCCTGTCCGGAGCCGCATCGTAACATTGCCGCAAGCCCGGAACACGGACGATCCGGGCATTCACCGGACGGCGCAAGGCGCCTGCGTCTTCGGGTGCGTCGGGTCCAACAGGGGAGTGGCATGGTTTCCGCCGCCGGGACGCTGAAAGTCCGCGCGCCGCAGGTGGCCGGCGCGTTTTACCCGGCCGGACGGGAGGTCTGCGCAGAGACGGTGGCGCGCTGCCTCGCCGCCGCGCGCCCGGCGCCGCCGGGCCCGGCCAAGGTCATCGTCGCGCCGCATGCGGGCTATGCCTTTTCCGGCCCGATTGCGGGAACGGCGTTTTCACCGCTTGCAACCCGTCGGCGCGAAGTCCGGCGGGTCGTGATCTGCGGCCCGGCGCATCGGGTTCGGTTCAGGGGCCTGGCGGCGCCGACGGCCGATGTCTGGGAAACGCCGTTCGGTCCGGTCGGGGTCGATTGGCAGGCAATGCAGCCGCTGATGCGATTGCCGGGCTTCCGGTTTTCGGACACCGTTTATGCGCGCGAACACAGCCTCGAAACGCATCTGCCATTCCTGCAGCGCGTGCTCGACGGGTTCCGCATCGTGCCGATCCTGGTCGGCGACGCCTCGGCCAAGGACGTCCTCGAGGCGTTGCGTGCAGTCTGGGGCGGCCCGGAGACGCTGATCTCGATCTCCTCGGACCTGTCGCATTACCGCGATTACGACACGGCAAGCCGCCTGGACGCCGGCACGGCCCGGCTCGTGGAACTGCTGAAGCCCGGCGAGATCGGCAGCGCGAACGCCTGCGGCCACCGGCCCCTCGGCGCCGTTCTGCAACTGGCGCGCGAGCACGATCTCAGGGTGACGGCGCTCGACATCCGCAATTCGGGCGACACGCAGGGCCGGCGCGACCGGGTGGTGGGCTATGGCGCCTTCGCGATGGAATATGCCGAAGCCGCGCGGATCGGCGAGCGGGACCGCGCCCGGTTGCTGGCCGGCGCGCGCCGCTCGCTCCTTTACGGGGCGAAGCACGGGCGGGCGCCGCAAATCCGGCTGTCGCCCGGCCTGCCGCCGTCGCTCACCGCGATGCGGGCATCCTTCGTGACGCTGAAGATCGGCGGACGGCTGCGGGGCTGCATGGGGTCGGTGGGCGCGCACCGCCCGCTCCTGCTCGATGTCGCCGCCAATGCCTGGAAGGCCGGTTTCGGGGATCCGCGCTTCGGCCCGGCGACGATGGAGGAACTGGCCCGTGCCGAACTCGATATCTCGGTGCTGTCCACACCGCGCCCGATCCGCTTTGCCGACGAGACCGATCTGGCGCGCCGGCTCCGGCCGGACGCGGACGGGCTCATCCTGCAGGACGGCGACCGCCGCTCGCTCTTCCTGCCGGGCGTCTGGGAAACCATCCCCAGGGCGGACCGGTTCGTGGCCCTGCTGAAGCGCAAGGCCGGCATGGCACCGGACAGTCCGTCGGACACGCTGCGCGCCTTCCGCTTTACGGCCGAGAGCTTCGGTGCCCCGTTCCGGGCCGGTTGAAGCGCTTCTGGGTCAGGCGCCGGTCTCTGCCAGGCGCTTGTCGAGATAGGCTTCCACCGCTGTGTTTAGCTGCTCGAGATGCCGCGTGAACAGGTGGTTGGCGCCGGGGATGACCTTGTGGTCGATGACGATGCCGCGCTGGGTGCGCAGCTTCTCGACCAGCTTCTCGACCGATTCGGTCGTCACCACCTCGTCCCGCGTGCCGTTAACGATCAGGCCGGAGGACGGACAGGGCGCCAGGAAGGTGAAGTCGTACATGTTTGCCGGCGGGGCGACGGAGATGAAGCCGGAAATCTCCGGGCGGCGCATCAGCAATTGCATGCCGATCCACGCACCGAAGGAAAAGCCCGCGATCCAGACCTTGACGGGGTCCTTCCTGAGGCTTTGCATGTGGTCGAGAATGGCCGCCGCGTCGGCGAGTTCGCCTTCCCCGCGCCCGTATTCGCCCTGGGAGCGCCCGACGCCGCGGAAATTGAAGCGCATGACCGAGAAGCCGCGCCGGACGAAGCAATGGAACAGATTGTAAACCACCTTGTTATGCATCGTGCCGCCATGCTGCGGATGCGGGTGCAGCATCAGCGCGATCGGGGCCGCCTGGTCGTCGACATGGTGGTAGCGCGCTTCGAGCCGGCCCTCGGGGCCGTTCACGATAACGTCGGGCATGGGCGTGGGATCCCGTTCCTTGGGTTCGGCCGGCAAGCCTGCCGCCGGAAGGGCTTATTTTGCGGGTAAGCATAACCTAACTGGATTGCATGCTTCGGGTCGTCAAGAGGCCGCATCATGGCAAAACGCCGCATTTACATGGACTGGAACGCCACCGCGCCGCTGGCCCCGGCCGCGCGCGAAGCCATGGCGGAAGCGATGGCCGTGCTTGGCAACCCCTCCTCCGTGCATGGCGAGGGGCGGGCGGCCCGGCGCCTCGTCGAGGAGGCGCGGGCGCGGATTGCGGCCTTCGCCGGCGCGGCGCCGGAGCAGGTGATTTTCACCTCCGGCGGCACGGAGGCCAATGCGCTGGCACTGGCCGGGCGCGACTGGCTGGCGGGGGCGAGCGAGCATGTCTCGGTGCTGGACCATGCGGCGGGCCCGTGCCTGGCCGTGGATGGCGGGGGGCGCATCCGCCCGGAGTCGATCCCGGCGGGGGCGGCCGTCGCGCTGATGGCCGCCAACAACGAAACCGGGGCCATTCACCCTCTTGAGGAAGTCGGACGGTGGGTGCGCGAGACCGGCGGGCTCTGGCATTGCGACGCCGTGCAGGCGGCCGGGCGGCTCGACCTCGCCGCCATCGACGCCGATTCACTCGCGCTTTCGGCACACAAACTCGGCGGGCCGATGGGCGTGGGCGCGCTGGTGCTCCGGACGGATCGCGCGCTCGACGGCCTGATCCGGGGCGCGCAGGAGCGCCGGCGGCGCGGCGGCACGGAGAATGTCGTCGGCATCGCCGGTTTCGGCGCGGCGGCACGGTCGCTCGCCGACATGTCGGTGCTGCGCGACCGGCTGGAGGCCCGGCTCGACGGCGCCGTTCTTTACGGCCGCGGCGGGCCCCGGCTCGGCAATACGAGCTGCATCGGCATGCCCGGCGTCCCGAACGAGACCCAGGTCATGGCCTTCGACCTCGAAGGCTTCGCGGTGAGCGCTGGCGCCGCCTGCTCCTCCGGGAAGGTCGGGGCCTCGCATGTGCTGTTGGCGATGGGCGTGGACGAAGCGGCGGCCGGCGAGGCGATCCGGGTCAGTCTCGGGCCGGGCCTGGCGGAAGACGATATCGACGCCTTCGCAGAGGCCTGGAACCGCCTTGCGGCGCGGTTGCGAAGCGGGTAGAAGGCGCGGCTCACAAGGTGGGTGCAATGCCGAAGATTACCTTTGTCAGCCCGGACGGGAGCGAGCAGACGGTCGAGCCGCCGGCGGGCATGACGATTCTGGAAATCTCGCGCAAATACGACATCGATATCGAGGGCGCCTGCGAGGGCTCGCTCGCATGCTCGACCTGTCATGTCATTGTCGATGAGGACTGGTACGAGCGGCTGGAGGAGCCCGACGAGGACGAAGAGGACATGCTGGACCTTGCCTTCGGTCTGACGCCGACCTCGCGCCTCGGCTGCCAGATCGCGGTGACGGACGAGCTGGACGGGATCCGCGTCGCCCTGCCCGAAGAGACCCGGTCGCTGCTCTGATGGGCCTGTTCGACCGGCTTAAGGGCGCCGTATCGGCGGACTGGCAGGCCTATATCGACCATCCTTTCGTCCGCGCCATAGGCGACGGCAGCTTGCCGGAGGCCTGCTTCCGCCATTATCTCGAACAGGACTACCTCTTCCTGGTCCATTTCGCGCGCGCCTATGCGCTGGCGGCGTTCAAGGGCGAGACGCTTGCGGACATACGCCACGGCGCGGAAACCGCGCTCGCCATCGCCGACACCGAAATGCGCCTGCATGTCTCCTTCTGCAAAGGCTGGGGGCTGGAAGAGGCGGAGATGGCGGCCCTGCCCGAAGCGCCGGCGACCATGGCCTATACGCGCTATGTGCTGGAGCGCGGATTGGCGGGCGACCTGCTCGACCTGCATGTGGCGCTTGCGCCCTGCATCGTCGGCTATGCCGAGATCGGCCTCGCGCTCGCCGGGTCGGCGCGGGGCAACCCCTATGGTGCATGGATCGAGATGTATGCGAGCGCGGACTACCAGGAGACGGCGGCGGCGGCGATTGCCCGGCTCGACGACCTGTTCGCCCGGCGCGGCGGGCCGGCGCGGCTGCCAGCGCTCGAACGCGTCTTCGGCGACGCGACGCGACTCGAGATCGACTTCTGGCAGATGGGCCTGTCGCCAAACTCGTGACCGGCTAGGTATTCCGCAGCAGGTGGATGAGGGCGGAGGTGTCCCAGCGGCCGCCGCCTTCCTGCTGGACATGCTTGTAGAACTGGTCGATGGCGGCGGTCATCGGCAGGCGTGCGCCGTTGCGCTCGGCCTCGGCAAAGCAGATCGCGAGGTCCTTGCGCATCCAGTCCACGGCGAACCCGAAGTCGAACTTGTCCTCCACCATGGTCTGGCCGCGATTGTCCATCTGCCAGGACCCTGCCGCGCCCTTGGAAATGACTTCCAGCACGAGCGGCATGTCGAGCCCGGCCTTGAGGCCCATGTTCAACGCCTCGGACAGCCCCTGCAGCAGGCCGGCGATTGCGATCTGGTTCACCATCTTGGTGAGTTGCCCGTTGCCGGGCGCTCCCATCAGCGTCACCGCGCGCCCGTAGCAGGTCATCGCCGGGCGGGCGCGCTCAAAGGGCTCGCTGTCGCCGCCGCACATCACGGTGAGCACACCGTTTTCCGCGCCTGCCTGGCCGCCGGAGACGGGCGCGTCGATGCAGGCGATGCTGCGTTCCCTGCCTTCTGCATAAAGCTCGCGCGCAAGGTCGGCGGAAGCGGTGGTGTGGTCCACATACACCGAGCCCGGCCGGATGCCGGCGAAGATGCCGTCCTCGCCGTAAACGACGCTGCGCACGTCGTTGTCATTGCCCACGCATGAAAACACGATGTCCGCGCCCGCCGCCGCCTCGCGGGGCGTTGCGGCGGTGCTGCCTTGGTGCGCGGAGGCCCAGGCTTCGGCCTTTTCGCGAGTGCGGTTATAGACAGTGACCTTGTGGCCGGCGGCGGCGAGATGCCCCGCCATCGGGAAACCCATGACGCCCAGGCCGATGAAGGCAAGCGAAGCAGTGTTCATGACAGTGAAGTCCGCATTTCGGAAACCTGCGCCATCATAACGGCATGCGGCGGATGAGGTCAGTCTCGATCATGCGCCAGATGTCCCGGTCAGGCGCTACCAGCAGGCCCTGGCGCGGCCCCAGCGGCCGGTAGGGCGTGCCGTCGTGCATCGCCACGGCGCCGCCCGCTTCCTCATGCAGCAGGCAGCCTGCCGCGTGGTCCCAGGGGTTGAGCCGGGTATAGAGGCCGAAATGCGCCCGCCCGATAAGGCGCGCCAGATATTCCTGCCCGACGCAGCGCGTGTTGAAACAGTGGCCGAGGCGCCCCCGGCCGCGCCCCCAGATTTCGCGATAGGCGTCGCTGGTCCGGAATTTGTAGCCGTAGATCGCGCCGTTCATGTCCCGGAGGCTGGCGGGCCGGGCGATCCTGAGCCTGCGTTCGCCCATGAAGGCCCCGCCGCCCCGTTCCGCCGCCGCCATGCGTTCCGAGAAGGGATCGTAAATCCAGCCGGCGACCGTCTCGCCGCCGACGACCAGCGCCACGATCGTGCAGAAGAGCGGGTAGCCGGACGCGAAATTCGCGGTCCCGTCCAGCGGATCGACCACCCAGACGGGATCGTCTCCCGCCAGCCGGTCGAGCACGCCGGCATCGGCCGCGGCGGCTTCCTCGCCGACCAGCACCGAACCCGGCAGCAGGTCCGGCAGCCGTTTGGCAAACCGCGCCTCCATCGCCAGATCGACGGCGGTGACGAAATCGTTGGGGGACTTCTCGCCGATATCGCCGGGGTCGAGGTCGATGAATTGCCGCACCATTTCGGCTGCGGCGGTCTCTCGGATGACCGACGCGACCCTGTCGAGGTCCACTCTCACGTCGCTTCGGCCGAAAGCTTCGGGATATTGCGCTCTTCCTCGGGGCGCCGGTCGGGCGGCGTCACGATGCCGCCGGAAACCACCATCTTGATGCCTTCCTCGACGGTCATGGAAAGCGGCGTCAGGTCGCGCCTCGGCACGAACAGCAGGAAGCCGGAAGTGGGATTGGGCGTCGTCGGCAGGAAGATGTTCACCAGCTCGTCTTCATTCAGGTTCTGCACTTCGCCTTTGGTCACGCCGGAGACGAAGGCCAGGCACCAGAGACCGCGCCGGGGATATTCCACAAGCACCACCTGCCGGAAGGCCGTGGACTTGTGCGCCAGCACGGTCTCGAAAATCTGTTTGAGCGCGCCATATACCGTCCGTACGACGGGCATGCCGCTCAACAGGCGTTCCCCGGCCCGGATCAGGGTCCGGCCCATCAGGCCCGCTGCCAGATAGCCGACCAGCGACAGCGCTATCACGAAGATGATGAGCCCGATGCCCGGTATCGAGAAGGGCAGATACTGCTCCGGATTGTAGCCTTCCGGGATGATGGCCCGGATTCTGGCATCGAAGAACTGGACGATCTGCCAGGCCAGCCAGGCGGTGATGCCGATGGGAGCGGTGACGAGGACTCCCGCAATCACGTAATTGCGAAACCGCAACGGGAGACTCCGCCCGAAGCGGACGGCCCGGAGGCGCGTCCTCCGCGCCCCTTTTTGCCGGGCGCTACGCGCCATCGACGCTCCCTTCATCGACAGGGCGGCAGATGCGCCCCTTGCGGCCCGGCCCCGGTCCGGAATGGTTCGGCATGATCAGGATGGCTCCGTCGTAAGGCGTCGCGATTTGCCGGTCGCCGTCATGGGCGATGACCGTGCCGGCCTCTTCGAAGACCTCGCAGCCGATATAGGGCGCGGCGAAGCGGAACCGGTCGGTCCGGGCGACGATGCCATCGGTCACCTCCAGCAGGCGCGGCCGAGGCGGCGCCTTCCGGGCGATATGGGTTTCGACATCAGCGAAGTCGAGGCTTCCCGCAGCCGCGAGAAAGCGCAATACGGTATCCAGCGCATGCACGGCCGTGGCGGACGCCCAGTGCTCGCCCGCCTCCACGAGCAGCGCGACTTGCGGGTTTCCCGGATCGTTGAAAGGCTTGTGCTCGATCATCCGCAGGCCTTCCACATGGCCGGGGCCGCAGACGACGGTTTCCGGATAGCCTACATCGATTGCGAAGGCGCGCTCCTTCTCCAGGTCGTGGCAGAGCATAAGCGGCGGCGAGGCGGTGCTCATGGAGTGGACATCCAGCAGGAAATCCGCCTGCTCGAATACGGGCCGAAGCTCGCGGGCGCGCTCCAACTCCACGCTCTGCCGCGGCCCGTCCAGCACATCCAGCGCCCAGACCCGGTTGAAATCCTCATCGACGAAGCGCGATGCGCCGGGGTTCTTCGGATCGAAGCGCTCATAGGCGGCGATATTCGCGAAGGAGAGCGTCAACACGCCCCGCCGCGGCCGGATGCCCTGCCTGAACAGGAAATCGAGCGCGATGGCGCCGCAAATCTCGTTGCCGTGGGTGATCGCGTTGACAAGGGCATGCGGACCCGGCTCGCCGCTGTCGAAACGGTGGACATAGTCGATACCTGTATTGCCGACCCTGTAGGGCGATATATCGGGCGCTTCGAGTTCCACGGTAAAGCTCGGCATCGGCCTTCCTCGCCATTTGCGGCAGCCGGCATCTAACCCGGATTTTTCGTGAAGGTCACGGGGGCTTGTCGCCACAACAGCGTCGCTGAGGCCATGACAGCGGCGAGACGTCCGGGCTACAGTCGGAGCGCCATGACCGACATCTCCTCCGCCACTATTGCCGAATTGGGCCAGGCGCTTCGGGCCGGCCGGGTGACGGCGCACGGCCTGCTGGAGCAGGCGCTTGCCAACCGCAAGGAGGCGCTCGGCGCCTACAAGCTCTGGATGCCGGACCGGGCCGCCCGCGCGGCGGCGCTGGCCGACGCCGCTTTCGCCGAGGGGCTCGATTTCGGGCCGCTGCAGGGCCTGCCGGTGTCGGTGAAGGACCTGTTCGGCCTTGCCGGAACGCCGACCCATGCCGGCGCCCCGAAGCCGCTGCCCGCCTCCTGGGAAGCCGAGGGACCGGTCGTCGCGGCGGTGAGGCAGGGGCTCGCCGTCATTACCGGCAAGACGCACACGGTCGAGTTCGCCTTTGGCGGCGTCGGGTCCAACCCGCATTGGGGCACGCCGCGCAACCCCTGGGGCGGGGAGTCGCACCGGGTGCCGGGCGGCTCCAGCGCCGGCGCGGGCGTTTCCCTGCTGGAAGGCACGGCGGTTGCGGCGCTCGGCTCCGACACGGCGGGTTCGGTGCGCGTGCCCGCAAGCTTTACCGGCACGGTCGGCGTCAAGACCAGCTACGGGCGCTGGTCGCTGGACGGCATTGTGCCGCTCAGCCCCTCGCTCGACACGGCCGGCGTGCTGACCCGCTCGGTCGAGGATGCAGCGCTCGCCTTCGCCGCCATCGACCCGGTCTGCCGGACGCCGCCCACGCCGGCGGGGCCGGCCGGCCTCAAGCTCGGTGTGGTCGAGGGCTTCTTCGAGGATTGCGGACCGGGCGTGACGGAGGTCGTGCGAACCGCTCTTGCCGAGCTGGAGGACCGGGGCGCGGAAGTGCGGTCTTTCGATTTCCCGGAAGTCGCCGCCGCCAACGAAGTCTTCGGCAAGGGCGGGCTGGCGGTGCCGGAATTCGTGGCATTCATCGAGAACGAATTGCCGGAGTTCAAGGCAACATTGGACCCCAATGTCCGCAGCCGCTTCGAGATCTTCGGAGCGACGACGGCCACGGACTATCTCGGCCGCAAGATGCGCCTCGCCCGCGCCGCGGCGGCCGCGAGCGCCCGCCTCGCCGATATCGACGCTGTTGTCGGGCCGACGACGCCGATTACCGCGCCGCTGTTGCAGCATGCGGCCGAAGGCGAAGGCTACCGGACGCACAACATGGCCGCGCTCCGCAACACCATGCCGGGCAATATGCTGGCGCTTTGCGGGCTCACGATCCCGGCGGGCCTGGACGGCGACGGCATGCCGGTCGGCCTGCAACTCCTCGCCGGGCACGGCATGGACGAGCGGCTGATTTCTATCGGCCTCGCCGTCGAAGCCGTTATCGGCCCGGCCTCCCGCCGCCTGGGGACCCCTCCGGGCATTTGAGCCAAGCGCGTGAAAGGAAGCGCAGTCCATGGCCTATGAGCCCTTCAACCTCGCCGGCAAGGCGGCGCTGATTACCGGCGGCAACAGCGGCATCGGCCTCGGCTTCGCGGAAGCCATCGCCCAGGCGGGCGGCGATGTCTGTATCTGGGGCACAAACGAGGAGAAGAACGCCGCCGCGCTCGAAACCCTCCGGCAATACGATGTGAAGTCGCTGGCCTTGCGTTGCGACGTGTCCGACGAAGAGGAGGTCGCGGAGCGCTTCGCGGAGACCGTGGCCGAACTCGGCAAGGTCACGGCCTGCTTCGCCAATGCAGGTGTCTCCTCGGACCGCCGCGCGCTCAAGGGCGGCTTCTCGACCATGACGACGGCGGAATGGCGCCGGGTGCTGGATGTCAATCTGGACGGCGTGTTCTTCACGCTGCGCGCGGCGGCGGGCCATATGGTCGAACGGGGCATCGCCGGCTCGCTGGCCGCGACATCGAGCCTCGCCGCCATTATGGGCCAGGCGCGCGGCGAGCATTACGGCGCCGGCAAGGGCGCGCTGGTCGCCATGATGCGCGCGCTCGCGGTCGAATACGGTCGCAACGGCATCCGCGCCAACAGCGTTCTGCCCGGCTGGATCGAAACCCCGATGACGGCGCCGGCCTTCAACTGGGACCGTTTCCGCGACGCCGTGCTGCCGCGCGTGCCGGCCGGGCGCTGGGGCGAGAAGGAGGATTTCGGCGGCATCGCCGTCTATCTCGTCTCCGACGCCAGCCGCTACCACTCCGGCGATACCTTCGTCATCGACGGCGCCTATTCGCTGTTCTAGCTGTTGTTTCTAAGGTCGTTGGTGGCGCGAGAGACGGCAATAGCAGATGAGTCTTGAGCAAGCGGTGGCGGGAGCATGGCGCGCTTTCGACCGCGCAGCTAATTTGCCGTGCCGCATGACCGAAGCTGCGCCGATTCTGTTCTTCGGGGACCTGAACGCATACCAGGCGTCACCGGTACGCATCCTGACGGTTGGGCTAAATCCTTCGCTGGACGAGTTTCCGATTGACGATCCATATCGCCGGTTTCCCATGGTAGAGGACAGCCGCGGCCGGGAGCCGTCCCGCTATCTCGACGCAATGTCCGCCTATTTTCGCACGGATCCCTATCGTAATTGGTTCAACGCTTTCGAGCCGCTACTCAATGGCATGGGGGCAAGCTACTACACAGGAAGCGTTTCGACGGCACTCCATACAGACATTTGCTCGCCGGTTGCGACTGACCCGACATGGAATGAACTCAGAAAATCCTACCGTGCGGAGCTTGCGAAAGATGGCGTACCGCTTTGGCGTATGTTTCTAGAGTCCTTGAAACCACAAATCGTGTTATTGTCGATAGCAGAGGCTCATCTTCATCATATTGACTTCTCAGCATTATCTGATTGGGAAACTATCCATATTTTCAAGAAAACAAAAAGTGGTGCAGATCGGTTGAAGCCGTACAAAATTAGTGCAATCTGGTACGATATAGCTGGTGAAGAGTCGTTGTTCGTGTTCGGGAGAGCGAACGTAAAGCCGTTTATGAATATAGACGACCGCCGGAAACGGAAGGTGGGTCTGCTTGTCGCGGAGAGATACCGAAATGGAAGATAAGCGGTCTTTCATTCAATTCCCGCATCCGGGTAGTGAGCACGAACCGGATAGTAATGATCGAATAAGCTGGAATAGGGACGATAGTAAACGGAAACATAAGCGCAAGTTCATGCAATTATGCGGCGAATGGATCAATAGTACTGGTAGCCGACACACAGGGGAGTTGCGCGCGTGGGGCGAATGGGAGCCGGAGTCGACTGTTCTCCGCAGATTTAACAACAGTGAACCGTACGGCCCTCGCTACCTATGGGATCCTTACTACATCGAGCGGGAAAGCTACAAAGGCCTATACAACACCGATCCATTCATTTTTGGTGAACGATTTCTCTACTCGAATTGTCATCAAAAGAAAACCAGTAACTGCGGTATGAAGCATCTTGCTCGAGGTTCTGTGATAGCATTTGGAAGTACTAAAGATGGAAGATACATGTTGGATACCGTGTTCGTAGTGAAGAGCTACTGCGACTACCAGGAGTCGGAGGCAATCGAAATGCTACAAGACTGTACGCCAGCCGCATTCTTAGCGGCGACTGCCAGACCGATTGCCGACGGCGGCGGCAAGGGTCATTTGCGACTGTATTTCGGTGCAACGCCGGACGACCCGGTTAGCAAGATGTTCAGCTTCTTTCCCGCAATAGCCGCCGGCAGCGAATCGTCGTCGAGTTTCCCGCGTCCATTCATCACGCTGCGAAGGGAGCATTTTAACCCAAAAAGTCAACGGGTTCCCAAGGGACGTGGGCGCGAAGTCGCCATGGGACGGTTGTACCACCTGTGGGATTCGCTAGTCGAACAGGTTTATAGTGCAGGCCTTGTCCTCGGTACGCGCGCCGAGCCACCGGAGTGCCGGACATGAACGAAAGTTTGATCGAAGCAAGCATTGATGAGCGCGGCGTGGCGCGCGTGGCCATCGACAATGAGCGCCGCCTGAACTGCCTGAGCGGCGCGACGGCGCAGGCATTCGCCGATGCGGTGAATGGGTTTTCGGAGCGAGACGACCTCCGGGCGGTGGTGGTGACGGGCAATGGCCCGAAGGCCTTTATGGGGGGCGCGGACCTGCGCGAACTCGGCGGCCTCGACCCGGTGTCGGGCCGTGCGTTCATCAGCCGCATCCACGCCATGTCGAAGGCGCTTCGGGACTGCCCGGTGCCGGTGATCGGGCGGATCAACGGCTATTGTCTCGGCGCCGGCCTCGAGGTCGCGGCGGCCTGCGATATGCGGGTCGCCTCCGACAATGCCGTGCTGGGCATGCCCGAGGTGAAAGTCGGCCTGCCGTCCGTGGTGGAGGCGGCGCTCTTCCCGCAACTCATCGGATGGGGCAGGGCGAAGCTGCTCTGCTACACGGGCGAGAATATCGACGCGGCGGAGGCGCTCTCCTGGGGGCTGGTGGAGAAGGTCGTGCCCGCCGAGGGGCTGGACGGTGCGGTGGAGCACTGGGTCGGACAGATTCTGGAGGGCGGCCCGCGCGCCATCCGGCTGCAGAAGGAGCTGATCCGCGAGTGGGAGGCCATGCCCGTGAGCGACGCGATCCAGGCCGGCATCCGCAGCCTCGTGCGCGCCATGGAGACCGACGAGCCGAAGCGCATGATCGCCGACACGCTGGAGCGGCTGGCGAAGCGCAAGGGCTGAGCGGGCGTCGCGATACGGAAGCGGACTTCGGTCAAGCCGCCATTGCCTGGTCGGCAGGTGATATCAGGTAATAATTCCTAAAATAATTTGACACGACAAAATCGCGCCCTATATTGGACCGGGTGGAGCGATGCCCGGAAGCTGTCCGTCTTCTATGCTGACCGCAGCACAAAACCGCCAGAAAATAAACAGGAAAAGCGTGTCCTGCGCTTGAGATTTGCTTACACGCGATGCGCGCGGGTCGGGGTCGCATTGCGGTCCGGCTCGCGGCAGGACGATTCGAACAATAACAGAATAAGAGGAACAGCCCGTGTCCGGGGATGCGGTGGTCGGAGACCCTTACGGCGTGCCGGAATCCGGGTTCAAAGGGACGCGTTATGACGGGAAGAGCAACACGGCATGAGCCGCGCGCATGGAGATCATGACATTTCATGACACTTTCGGGGTGTTCCCGCAGGCGCGTCGTCTTGCCTCTTTCGGAGCACTGCTTCCGGGCCCGCCGGCTCCGGGTCGGAAACGGCGATGTCGGTCAGGCGGGGTCGGGCTGCGCTCCGGCCGGCTCCCGGACGATCCAACCGCCTCCGAGCACCCGGCCGTTCTCGTAGAAGACGGCGGCCTGTCCGGCGGCGACGCCGTATTCCGGCTCGTCCAGAAGGATGTCCACACTGTCGCCGCGCGGATGGAGGCTCGCCGGCCGGGGCGCTGCGCTCGACCTGATACGCACCTCGATCTTCTGCCCGTCCGTCGGCTCCGGGCCGTCTCCGAGCCAATTGACCTCGCGCACCCGGAGCCGTCGGCGTCCGAGCGCCTCGCGGGGCCCGACCACGACCCGATGGCGCTCGGGGTCGAGCGCCAGCACATAAAGCCGCTCGCCGCCGGCGGCATTGCCCAGATCCAGCCCGCGCCGTTGGCCGACGGTGAAATTGACGATTCCCTCATGGCGGCCGAGCACGCGGCCGTCCCGGTCCACGATCTCGCCCGGCTCCAGTGCGCCGGGGCGCAGCCGCGCGACGATACCGGCGTAGCGGCCGTCCGGCACGAAGCAGATGTCCTGGCTGTCCGGCTTCTCCGCCACCGGCAGGGCGAGCCTGGCGGCTTCCCGCCGCACCCGGTCCTTGGCCATGCCGCCGAGCGGGAAGCGCAGGAAATCGAGCTGCCCGCGGGTGGTCGCGAACAGGAAATAGCTCTGGTCCTTGCTGCTGTCGGCGGCCCGGTGCAGTTCCGGGCCCGGCAGGCGCTGCACATAATGGCCGGTGGCGAGCGCGTCCGCTCCGAGGTCCCGCGCGGTCGCCAGCAGGTCGCGGAACTTCACCGTCCGGTTGCACTGCACGCAGGGCAGGGGCGTTTCGCCGGCGAGGTAGCTGTCCGCGAAATCGTCCATGACGGCGGCGCGGAACCGGCTCTCATAGTCGAGCACGTAATGCGGGACGCCGAGCCGGTCCGCGACTGCGCGGGCGTCGTGGATGTCCTGCCCGGCGCAGCAGGCGCCCTTGCGCCCGGTCGCGGCGCCGTGGTCGTAAAGCTGCAGGGTTACGCCGATGACCTCATAGCCGGCCTCAGCGAGCAGCGCCGCCGTGACGGAGCTGTCCACGCCGCCGGACATGGCGACGACCACGCGGGAGGATGCAGGAAGATCGAGCACGGGGCACCGGACCTGTTGAGAACCGGACGGAAACTGGTTCAGAGCCGGCAGCGGGTCAACCGCCGGCGAGGGGTCGCCGCTCATGCAGCATGTGCGCAGGGCGCCCGCCGGCGTCGAGCCGTCACCGCAAACGCATGCGACTATCGGCTTTTGAACTTCTTTTCTGAATCAATCCTTTAGGTACGAGGGGCTCGGAATCTCAAATGAAATGCCGTCTTTGGCTTGAAAATTACAATCCGAGGCACAGTATTACCTGTCAACGGTCAGTTGATCATGTCGTCGGATGGCGCCCGAGCGTTCGATGACCTCCGCCGATTCGCTGATCTGGCGCCACGAATATCCGAGACATCGCGTTTCGATAAGGCGCCGATTGCGCGGAGGGCTGACGATCGACATGCACACGACGAATTCGGCCGCCGCATCCGCTCCTCCGTTTCTATCGTCGAACAGCCATCATTCATTCGCGCAGCGGCCGACCCGGCCATGCCGAACGCACTGACATGCGTTCGCTCCATCCAGGCGATCCGGAACCGGCCTTGAGCCGCAACCGGGCGCTTTCCCGACAATTCTTCGGAAAAAATGCGGGGACCCGCCCGCAGGAGGACTTGATATGACCCTACCCAGCTGGACAAAGCCCGGTATCTGCGGCGCTGTCGTTGGCGGCGCGCTCGTGGCCCTCGTTGGATTTTCGTGGGCCGGTTGGGTGACCGGCTCCGAGGCCAACAGGATGGCGACGAACAAGGCGCATGACGAAGTCATGTCCGCGATGGTTCCGGTCTGCCTCGAATTGTCCCGTGAAGACCCGGAACGTGTGGCGAAAATTGCTGTCATACGGGACACCGCGAGCTACAGGCGGCGCGATGCCGTCATGAAGTCCGGCTGGGCCACGATGCCTGGTTCCGAAGAGCCCGATCGCGATCTGGCCCAGGCGTGTCTGAAGGGTCTTGCGCCCGACCTGTCGTAATCGGGACCGGCCGGACTTCCGCTGCGCTCCATCCGGCGTGACGGCGGAAAGTCTCCGGCGGGAAGGTGGAAGCCGCTCGCCCCGCGCGACCGGCGGTTTCAGGCGACGGCGCCGCAGGCCCTGAGCGCGGCGATGTCCTCCGGCGCGCGGCCGAGTTCCGCCAGGATTTCGTCCGTGTGCTGGCCGGTTTCCGGCGCGGGGCGGGGCGCCGTTTTCTCCGAACCCTCCACCCAGACGGGCGCAGCGACCGTGTGGGTGGAGAGCCCGGACGGGTCTTCATGCGGGATGACAATCGCCGCAGCGCGCATCTGCGGATCGTCCGGAATATCCTCTGTCTTGCCGACCACGCCGAAGGCCAATCCCTCAGCCTCCAGCCGCTCCCGCCAGAAAGCCCAGGGCTCGCGGATGAAGACCTCGTCCAGGATGGCGATCAGTTCGCGCGCATGGCGGTGCCGGGCCGGCTTTTCCGCGAAGCGCGGGTCCGCGCCGAGGTCCGGACGGTCGAGCGCCCGCAGCAGGTTGGGCCATTGCTTGTCCTCGTTGACCAGGCTCAGGATGAACCAGCGTCCGTCCGCGCAGCGGTAATGATTGGCGACGCCGGTCGCCCAGTTCTCGCGCTTCGGCCGGGTCGGGATGTCGAGGCCGCAAAGCGCCGCCTGCGCATAAAAGGCGTTGAACCACACGCCGTTCGCCATGAGGTTGGTATGCGCCTTGCCGCCCTTGCCGGTGACCTGGCGGCGGTAGAGCGCGGTCACGATCGCGGCGAACAGCGCCACGCCTGTCGGGTGATCGCCCATGCCGGGAAGCGAGCGCGCCGGCGCGCCCTCGGGGTCGGGCCGCACCAGGTCCATCAGCCCCGTGCGCGCCCAGAGCGCCGTCGAATCGAACCCGGTCCTGCCGGCTTCCGGCCCTTCTTCGCCATAGGCCGACAGCGAGGCGTAGATCAGCCGCTCGTTGAGGGGCGCGATGTCCTCGTAGCGAACCCCGAGTTGCTCGCGCACGCGCGGCGGATAGTTGGTGATGAAGACATCCGCCGTCGCGGCGAGCTCCCGCAGCACCGCCCGCCCGGCCTCCTGGCGCAGGTCGAGCGCAAGTCCGCGCTTCGAGCGGTTGTCCATCATGTAGGCGTAATCGACATCCGAAGACGGGAAGCCGGGAAACGCAGACAGGCCGCGATAGGAATCGCCGCTCGGCGGCTCGACCTTGATGACGTCGGCTCCGAAGTCGGCGAGCATGGTCGCCGCCACCGGCGCAGCGATGAAGCTGGCCACATCGAGAACCTTGAGGCCCGCGAACAGCGGCTCGGCCATGGCGGCTTCCTCCGGTTGCATTCAGTTCTTGTAGTGGGGCAGGGGCGCGTAGTGGCCGTCCTCGTAGTCGCCGAACATCTCATCGACCTGCGGATGCCGGCAGGGACGGCCTGACTGGTCTTCGAGGAGGTTCTGCTCGGAAACATAGGCGATATAGGTGGTCTCCGCGTTTTCCGCGAGCAGGTGGTAGAAGGGCTGGTCGCGGCGCGGCCGCACCTCGGCCGGGATCGATTCCCACCATTCCTCCGTGTTGGAGAAGGTCGGGTCGACATCGAAAATCACGCCGCGGAACGGGTAGCGGCGATGCCGCACCACCTGGCCGATTCCGAACTTGGCTTCCCGCATTTCCATGGGCTTCTGTCTTCATCAGGCGAAAGGCCGATCGACGCGGGTCGCCGCGCCCCGCGCCGCAAAGCATACTGCGGCGGGCGCATCCGGCAAGCGGCCGGGTTGCTTCAGCCCGGATGCCGCCGGTCCGCTGGCGGGATGAAGGCGATGGCGCAGGCCGCCGCCACTGCAAGAAAGGCGACTGCAAAGAACGGCAGCTCATAGCTGCCGAACTCGTCATAGGCGAGACCGGCCAGAGGCGGACCGAACAGTGTGCCGATACCGACGCTCGAATAGAGCAGCCCGATTATGGCGCCGACGGAGCGCAGCCCGAACAGGTCCGCCGTCACGGACGGCGCCAGCGCAACGAAGCCGCCATAGCAAAGCCCGAACATGCCGGCGACGGCTGCAAGGTGCCAGAACGGCCCGACAAGCATCCATGTCGCCAGCATGCTTCCCATACCGGCGTAAAGCAGCGCCAGGCAAAGCTTGCGCCCGATACGGTCGGCTACCGGCGCCAGGACGAACCGTCCAACCGTGCTGCCGACCCCGACAAGCGGCACGAGGGCATTTGCCTCGACGAGGGAAAAGCCCCGATCAAGCGCATGGGGCACTGCATGCACAAAGGGGATGAAGATGCCGAAAGCGAGCACAAGTGTCGCAAGGTAAAGGATCCAGAAGGTGCGCCCGGACAGCGCCTCGCCGACCGTAAAGCCCGGCAGTGCAGGCCCGCCCGCCGGCCCTGCCGCCGGCGCGGTGATGAAATGCGCCGCGCCGCCGCCCAGCAGCAGGACGCCGACCGCAATCGCCAGATAGGCGAAGCGCCAGTCCGCCGCCTCGATCAGGACGACGGCGATAAGCGGCGCGGCAAGCGTGCCGACGCCGATGCCGGCGACTGCGAATCCGGAGGCCGTTCCCCTCCCGGTCGTGAACCATCGCTGCACCGCCCCTACCGCCGGCACATAGGCGAGTCCTACCCCGAAGCCGACGCCAAGGCCGTATCCCAGGCAGACCTGCCACAGGGTTGTCGCATGGGCGGCGAGGAGCAGGCCGGCCCCGACCACGGCCATCCCAGCGATGCACAGCTCGCGCGGCCCGACGATGTCGGCAATCCGCCCCGAGACCGCGCCGAAACCGAAATAGAGGAACGCCGCCAGCGAGAATACCAGGCTCGTCTCGGCGCGCGTTGCCCCGAACTCCCGCTCGAGCGAGGGAAAGAAGGTCGAGAAAGTGTAGGCCGCTCCGAATCCGACGAACAGGACGATAAAGGTCGCCCCGACGACGCCCCAGCCTCCCCTCACGCGGCGGTGGGTCCGATTCCGGCAACGGTCGTGCGGTGCATCACCCGGCGGTGCTTTCCCTTGTTCCAGGGGCGCCCGCGGTGCAGGCAACAGCGGTTGTCCCACATGACGAGGTCGCCCTGCCGCCAGCGATGGGTATAGGTATAGCGTTCCTGCACGATGCGGCCGGTAAGGCTGCGCAGCAAAGCGCGGCTCTCTTCTTTATCGCGCCCGCGGATATGGCTTGCGTGGGCGCCGGCATAAATGTTGCGGCGGCCATTCGCCGGGTTGCGGCGGACCAGGGCCTGCGGCACCGGCGGTGTCTCCCGGCGTTGCGCCTCATCCACCAGGTCGTCGCGTATCAGCCCGCGCGAATAGGCGAAGTCGTGAATGGCGACCAGGCCGTCCAATTCTTCCTTCAGCGAGTCCTCCAGATCGTGCCATGCGGCGCGGCCGGTGGCGAACTCGGTATCGCCTTCCTCCGGGGGCACCTCGCGCCCCGACAGCAACGAGGCCGTAGCAGGCACGCGCTTGAACGAACTGTCCGTGTGCCACATCTCGTTGCCCGAGTTGTACACATTGCGCCAATCCTCCACCGGCAGGATCGTGTCGGTTTCCGGATCGACATTGGAGATCACCGCGACCTCCGAGCCGGCGCCGAGATTCGAGCGCACCGTGCCCTCCAGGGGCCCGAAGCGCCGGGAGAATGCGACCTGCTGCGCGTCGTCGATATGCTGGCCCCGGAACACGAGAACCGAATAATCGTTGAAAAGACGGGCGATTTCGGCAAAGTCGGCATTGCTTACGCCCCCGGCGATATCGACGCCCGAGACTTCGGCGCCTAAAACCGAGGTCAATTGCCTGAAGGTGACGGTCATGGCGTTTCCTCCCGGCGGCGATTGAACCAGTCTGGAAAGCGCTTGAAAAGAAGCATGGACCCGGAACGCCTTGCAGCCTTGGAAGCGCTGGAGCGCAAGGTGCTCTGGCTCTCTTCCTGGACGATCCACAACGCCAACCATCTGCGCAACAGCCGCGACGGACTGAAGGTCGGAGGACACCAGGCATCCAGCGCCTCGGCTGCCACGATCTTGACGGCGCTTTATTTTGACACGCTGAAGCTTGGCGACCGGGTGGCGGTGAAACCCCATGCGAGCCCTGTCTATCATGCCATTCAGTATCTGCTCGGCAGGCAGTCCCGCGAGAAACTGGAGCGTTTCCGCGCGTTCGGCGGCGCGCAGAGCTACCCCTCGCGTACCAAGGACAGCGACGATGTCGATTTCTCCACCGGTTCGGTCGGGCTCGGGGTGGGGATCACCACATTCGCCTCCATCATGCAGGACTATGTGCGTCTGAAAGGCCTCGGCGACGGCAGCCCGCCCGGGCGCATGGTGGCCGTAATGGGCGATGCGGAGATCGACGAAGGCAATGTCTTCGAGGCGATGCTCGAAGGCTGGAAGCACGATGTCCGCAATCTGTGGTGGATCATCGACTACAACCGCCAGAGCTTGGACTCGGTCGTCACTGATCGCCTGTTCCGGCGTTTCGACGGCATTTTCCGGGCAATGGGTTGGCAGGTCCACACGCTCAAATACGGCAAGCGGCTGCAGGCAGCCTTCCGGAAGCGGGACGGGAAGGCTCTGGAGCGCTGGATCGACGATTGCCCTAACTCCCGATACTCGGCCCTCGTATATAAGGGCGGGGCAGCCTGGAGGGAGGCGCTGCAGGAGGACCTGGGCCATCTGGCCGGCATCCGCACCTTGCTGAAGCAGCACGACGATGAGCAGCTTCACAGTCTTATGACCAATCTCGCTGGCCAGGACATGGCCGCCTTGCTCGAAGGGTTCGCCACGGTCGAGGACGACCGGCCGACCTGCTTCATCGCCTATACGATCAAGGGTTATGGCCTACCCTTCGCGGGACACAAGGACAATCATGCGGGCCTCATGAATCCCGGCCAGATGGAAACGTTTCGGGCATCGGTCGGCATTCGTCCGGGCGAGGAGTGGGACCCCGGGGCCGGGCTGGACATCGCACCCGAGAGGCTTCGCGCAGTCATCAAGGGGTCGCCGTTCTACCGGAGTCCGCCTCGCCGGTGGAAAGCGGACCCGGTCGCCCTCCCGGACCGTTTGCCGGCGCCGGCCGGCGCACGCATGTCCACCCAGGAGGCGTTCGGACGGATTCTGGTCGAAATTGCCCGGGAAGGCGGCCCGTTGGCGGACCGTATTGTAACCGCCTCGCCCGATGTCACGGTATCGACGGGACTGGGCGGCTGGGTGAACCGGCGCGGCATATTCGCGCGCGAGGTTGTGGAGGATGTCTTCCGGGAAGAGAACGTCGTCTCGGCGCAGCGCTGGCGGCAGGGGCCGACTGGCCAGCATGTCGAACTCGGCATCGCGGAAAACAACTTGTTCCTTTGCCTCGCCGCTCTCGGCCTGTCGGCTGAATTCACCGGGGAACGCCTCTTTCCGGTCGGAACGCTCTACGACCCGTTTATCGCCCGCGGCCTGGACGCACTCAATTACGCCGCATACCAGGACGCGCGCTTTATGGTAGTGGCGACGCCTTCAGGCATTACGCTTGCCCCGGAAGGCGGCGCGCACCAGTCCAGTACCACCCCCGGTATCGGCCTCGCCCAGCCCGGACTAATCGCATTCGAGCCTGCTTATGCCGACGAAGTTGCCGCAATCATGCACTGGGGTTTCGGCCATATGCAGGCGGAGGACGGCGGGGCGATTTATCTGCGCCTTTCGACGCGGCCGCTCGATCAGCCGGAGCGGGAGTTGGACATTCCGGCCGCGATAGCCGGGGGCTACTGGCTGGAACCGCCGGCCGGCGGGACGGACCTGGCTATCGTCGCCATGGGTGCAGTGTTGCCGGAGGCGCTCGCTGCGCTTGCGGCTGTTCGCGAGGACATTCCGGGCGCCGGCCTGTTGGCGATCATCTCGGCCGACCGTTTGTATTGCGACTGGTTGGCGCATGGCGACGAAAGCCGGATGGCGCAATTGCTGGCGCCGGTTTCACGCCGAGGAGGGTTGGTGACCGTTCTGGACGGCCATCCAAGCGCGCTCGGATGGCTCGGCTCGGTCGCCGGGCACCGTGTCCAGACCCTCGGGACGACGAGTTTCGGGCAGTCGGGCGATATTCCCGACCTTTATCGGACTCACGCGTTGGATACGGACGCCATTCTCGATGCTTCGGCGCGCCTTTTGTTTCGCTCTTGAGCCAACCGGCGTTTCGATATAAGTCTCCGGCCCTCCCGGCGGGCGTGGCGGAATTGGTAGACGCGCCGGATTTAGGTTCCGGCGGCTTGCGGCCGTGGGGGTTCGAGTCCCTCCGCCCGCACCAGGGACTACCCGGCCGGAGGCCATCGACCGTAACCAGTTGAAGCCCTTCTCATGCAGATTACAGAGACACTCGCCGACGGGTTGAAACACGACTTTCGCGTTGTCGTACCCGCCGATGACCTGCGCACGGAGATCGACAGCAAACTCGTCGAATACGGCGCGACCATGCGCCTTCCGGGATTTCGCCCGGGCAGGGCGCCGTTGAAGATCCTGCGTCAGCGTTTCGGCAGGGCGGTCGAAGGAGAGATCCTCGAAGAAACCATCAACCGCGGCACGCAGCAGGCGATAGAGGAAAAGGGCCTGAAGCCGGCGGTCATGCCGCAGATCGACATGGTCTCCGACCTTGCGAACGGGCTGCCGGCCGGGATGGATCTCGAATATACGGTCAGCGTTGAGGCCTTGCCGGATATCGAGCTCATCGACTTTGCCGCTCTGGAGCTTGAGCGCCTGGAAGCGGAACCTGCCGATGAGACCGTAGAGGAAGAAATAGGCGTAATCGCCAAGAATGCTGCCGAATTGGTGCCGGTGGAGGAGGATCGCGGTGCCAGCGAAGGCGATACGCTGACCATCGACTTCGAAGGCAGGATCGACGGCGAGGCGTTTGCGGGCGGCGCAGCGGAGGATTACGAGATCGAACTTGGCACTGGTGAGTTCATTCCCGGTTTCGAGGACCAGCTCGCCGGCGCGCACGCCGGCGAGGCCCGCGATGTGGAGGTTGAGTTTCCCGAGAACTACGGCGCAGCCCATCTGGCCGGTAAAACAGCGGTGTTTTCGGTCGAGATCAAGGAAATCCGGGAACGCCGTGCCGTCGATCCGGACGATGAGATGGCCAAGCGGATCGGTTTCGACGATCTGGTGGCGCTGCGCCAGAGCATCGTCGACCGAATCAAGGGACACTATGCGGACGTGTCCCGGATGGTCGTCAAAAGGCAGCTGTTCGACCGGCTGGAGGAGACGCACGACTTTCCGTTGCCCGAGAGCATGGTAGAGCAGGAGTTCGAGTCGATCTGGGGCGAGGTTGAGAAGCGGCTGGACGGACCGGACGAGGAAGAGGTCCGCGAAGGCAAGACCGATGACGAGCTGAAGGATGAATACAGGAAGCTGGCGGAGCGTCGTATCTGTTTGGGTCTTCTGCTTGCCGAAGTTGGCCGTCAGAACAATATCGAGGTTGGCCAGGACGACCTGCAGCGGGCCATGGTCGCCCAGATGGTCCGCTTTCCCGGTCAGGAGCAGGTCGTAATGGACTTTTATCGCAACAACCCCTCGGCCCTGTCGCAGTTCGAAGGGCCGATTCTGGAGAACAAGGTGGTCGATTTCATCCTCGAGCTCGCCCGGGTTACGGCCCGTGAGGTGAGCGCCGAGGAGTTGATTGCGGCGTCCGAAGGCGTTTCCGAAAAGGAGTAGACGACCGCCATGCGCGATCGGAACGAAGTCTACATGAACACGCTCGTGCCGATGGTGGTGGAGAGCACCAACCGGGGCGAACGTGCCTACGACATCTATTCCCGCCTGCTCAAGGAAAGAATCGTCTTTCTGACGGGGCCGGTCTTCGATCAGGTCGGCGCGCTGATCGCGGCGCAGTTGCTGTTCCTGGAGGCGGAAAACCCCAGCAAGGACATTTCCTTCTACATAAACTCGCCTGGTGGCGCGGTGACAGCCGGTCTCGCGATCTACGACACCATGCAGTACATCCGCTGCGACGTTTCGACGGTATGCATTGGGCAGGCCGCCTCGATGGGATCGCTGTTGTTGGCTGCCGGGGCGCCGGGGAAGCGTTATGCGCTGCCCAATGCGCGGGTGATGGTGCATCAGCCTTCAGGCGGTTTCCACGGCCAGGCCAGCGATATCGAAATTCATGCGCGCGAGATTCTCGCCCTGCGGGGACGATTGAACGAAATCTATGTGAAACATTGCAGTCAAACGCTTGAAAAGGTGGAAGAAGCGCTTGACCGGGACCGCTTCATGAGCCCGGAGGAAGCTCTGGAATTCGGCATTGTGGACGAGGTGGTCGAGCACCGCATTGCGAGCGAGCCGGAGCCGGCCTGAACAAGCCGATGCAGGCGTGGCAAAGCATGCTGACACGGAAAGCGTTGGCCCGGCGGGCAAACCCCGCTAACATACCGGCGTGGCTTTCGGGCTGCGGCTTCGGGGAATGTTGGGATCGAAGATGAGCAAATCGGGCGGCGATTCCAAGAACACGCTCTACTGTTCGTTCTGCGGAAAGAGTCAGCACGAGGTCCGCAAGCTGATAGCTGGGCCCACGGTGTTCATTTGCGATGAGTGCGTCGAACTCTGCATGGACATCATTCGCGAGGAGAATCGAAGCTCCCTCGTGAAGTCCAGGGACGGCGTCCCGACGCCGGCGCGTATCTGCAAGGTCCTCGACGACTATGTCATCGGCCAGGACCGGGCCAAGCGCGTTCTCTCTGTTGCCGTGCACAACCATTACAAGCGCCTCGGCAGCAACGCCAAGGCCGGCGATGTCGAGATCGCGAAGTCGAACATCTTGCTTATCGGCCCGACAGGGTGCGGCAAGACGCTTCTGGCCCAGACGCTCGCGCGCATTCTCGATGTGCCATTCACCATGGCGGATGCGACGACGCTGACCGAAGCGGGCTATGTCGGCGAGGATGTGGAGAACATCATCCTGCGCCTGCTGCAGGCTGCGGATTACAATGTGGAACGGGCCCAGCGCGGAATCGTCTATATCGACGAGGTGGACAAGATTTCCCGCAAGTCCGACAACCCCTCGATCACGCGGGACGTTTCGGGTGAAGGCGTACAGCAGGCGCTGCTAAAGATCATGGAAGGCACCGTCGCCTCGGTGCCCCCGCAGGGCGGCCGCAAGCATCCTCAACAGGAGTTTCTCCAGGTTGATACGACGAACATCCTTTTCATCTGCGGCGGTGCGTTTTCGGGGCTGGACAAGATCATCTCGCAGCGGGGCAGGGGGTCTTCGATGGGATTCGGCGCCGATGTGAGTGCGCCGGAGGACCGACAGACGGGCGAGGTTCTGAAGGAAATCGAGCCGGAAGACCTGCTGCGTTTCGGTCTCATTCCGGAGTTTGTCGGCCGGCTGCCGGTCATCGCCACTCTCGAAGACCTTGAGGAAGGCGCGCTGATCGAGATCCTCACCAGGCCCAAGAACGCGCTCGTCAAGCAATATCAGCGTCTATTCGACATGGAGGACGTGCGGTTGACGTTCGCAGAGGACGCGTTGAAGGGCATCGCCTCCAAGGCGATTTCGCGCAAGACGGGTGCGCGCGGCCTCAGAGCCATCATGGAGGGCATTCTTCTCGACAGCATGTTCGAACTGCCGAGCATGGAGGGCGTGGAGGAGATCGTTATCAGCCGTGAGGTGGTCGAAGGGCGGGCGCAGCCCCTGCACATCTATGTGGAACGGGGCAACGAGACCAAGGCGGGCGCTTGAACGGGCGGCGGCCTTTTCCCAGATAAGGATTGCGAGGCGTTCCGAATGGCGATCATGGAGACAGCCTTGCCACTCACAGAGCCTCTCGAGGATGCATCATGAGTAGTTCCAGCGGCGACCTGTATCCCGTTCTTCCCTTGCGGGACATTGTGGTCTTCCCGCACATGATCGTGCCGCTCTTCGTCGGGCGCGAGAAGTCCGTGCTGGCCCTTGAAGAGACGATGAAGAACGATAAGCACATCCTTCTGGTCACGCAGAAGGACGCAACCACCGATGAGCCGGGCCCGGACGACATTTACCGGATCGGCACGATAGGCTCCGTGCTCCAGCTTCTGAAGCTGCCGGACGGTGCCGTAAAGGTGCTGGTCGAAGGGCAGGGGCGTGCCGAGATCCTGGCCTATACGGAGCGGGCGGAGTTCTTCGAGACAGCGGCCCGCGATATTCCGGAGGGCACCGAAGCCGACCCGCAGGAATTGTCCGCGCTAGCTCGCTCCGTGGTCTCGCATTTCGAGAACTATGTGAAGCTCAACAAGAAGATCCCGCCTGAGGTTATGGCCACGGTCGGCCAAATTGAGGACCCTTCCAAGCTCGCCGATACGGTCGCGGCGCATCTGAGCCTCAAAATCGCTCAGAAGCAGGAACTGCTCGAAACGATACCGGTCTTCGAACGTCTGGAGCGCGTCTATGCCTTTATGGAGGGCGAGATGGACGTGCTGGAGGTCGAAAAACGGGTCCGCTCGCGGGTCAAGCGGCAGATGGAGCGTACGCAGCGCGAGTACTATCTGAACGAGCAGATGAAGGCGATCCAGAAGGAGCTGGGCGACGGCGGAGAAGGCCGCGATGAGCTCTCCGAGATCGAGGAAAGGATCAAGAACACCCGCCTCTCAAAGGAAGCGGCGGAAAAGGCGACTGCTGAACTCAAGAAGCTGCGCAGCATGAGCCCGATGTCGGCTGAGGCCACGGTCGTGCGCAACTATCTCGACTGGATGCTCGGCATCCCTTGGAAAAAGCGGACCAGGATAAAGCGGGATGTGCGGGCCGCGGAGCACATCCTTGACGAAGACCACTATGGTCTTGAGAAGGTCAAGGAGCGGATCGTCGAATATCTGGCGGTCCAGAATCGCGTGCGGAAGTTAAAGGGCCCGATCCTCTGCCTGGTCGGCCCGCCCGGCGTTGGCAAGACGTCGCTGGGCAAGTCGATCGCGCGCGCTACGGGGCGCAATTTCGTGCGCATGTCACTGGGTGGAGTGCGCGACGAGGCCGAGATTCGCGGCCATCGGCGCACCTATATCGGGTCGATGCCCGGCAAGGTGGTCCAGGGCATGAAGAAGGCCAAGTCGTCCAACCCGCTTTTCCTGCTGGACGAGGTGGACAAGCTCGGGGCCGACTGGCGCGGTGATCCCTCTTCGGCGCTGCTGGAAGTGCTCGATCCGGAGCAGAACGGCACGTTCAACGATCACTATCTGGAAGTGGACTACGACCTGTCGGATGTGATGTTCATCACGACGGCGAATACGCTTCGGCTCCCCCAGCCCTTGCTGGATCGGATGGAGGTGATTCGTATTCCCGGATACACCGAGGACGAGAAAGTCGAGATCGCCCGGCGCCACCTGATCGGCAAACAATTGGCTGCGCACGGACTGAAAGAAGAAGAATGGACGATTTCGGACGACGCCCTGCGCGACCTTATCCGTTACTACACGCGTGAGGCGGGCGTCCGGAACCTTGAACGCGAGATCGCAAATCTCCAGCGCAAGGCGGTGAAGGCGCTGGCGACGAGCGATGCCGGAGCAATCGGCGTCGAGAGCGACAATCTCGGGACCTATGCGGGCGTGCGCAAGTTCCGCTATGGACAGACGGAACTGGAGGATCTTGTCGGTGTTACGACGGGCCTCGCCTGGACGGAGATCGGCGGGGAGATCCTGTCGATCGAGGCGGTTATCATGCCGGGCAAGGGCAACGTCAAGCACACGGGCAAGCTTGGCGATGTGATGCAGGAGTCCGTCGAGGCGGCGCGCAGCTTCGTCCGCTCCCGCATGCTGCGGTTCGGTATTATGCCGCCGGAGTTCGACCGCCGGGATATCCATGTCCATGTGCCGGAAGGAGCTACGCCCAAGGATGGGCCGTCGGCCGGCGTTGCCATGTGCGCGTCGATCGTTTCAGCGTTGACTGGCATTCCGGTTCGTCGCGATGTCGCCATGACAGGAGAGATTACGCTGCGCGGACGCGTTCTGCCGATTGGCGGGCTGAAGGAGAAACTGCTTGCGGCGCTGCGATCCGGCATAGCTACGGTGCTGATCCCCGAGGAAAATATGAAGGACCTCGAAGAGATTCCCGACAATGTGACGAACAGCCTTGAGATTATTCCGGTGGAAACCGTCGATGAAGTGCTAAGCCGGGCGCTGACTGATATCCCGACGCCGATAGACTGGCAGCCTCCGGCTTTGGCGGAAACGCCGCCGCCGGCGGTCGAGGGAGCGACTTTCGGGGGCATGGTCACGCATTGATATGCAATTGGGTTCGACATCGTTACCCTTTGGTGTATCGTTTCTCTGGACCTTTATGGTGAATCGGGGCAGCCTCTGCGCTGCCCTCAGCGAAGATGGGAGGTAAAAGAATGAACAAGAACGATCTGGTCGGAGCTGTTGCGGTATCCGCGAACTTGCAGAGAGCTGAAGCCGGGCGGGCCGTGGAGGCTGTTTTCGACACGATCTCAAAGGCGCTTGCCGATGGCCAGGACGTGCGTCTGATCGGGTTCGGGACCTTTTCGGTGGCCCATCGGCCGGCTTCGAAAGCGCGCAATCCCAGGACAGGCGAAACGATCGATGTCGCCCCGTCGAACCAGCCCAAATTCAAGGCGGGCAAGGGCCTGAAAGACGCTGTGAATTAGCGGCCGGTCGGGCGTCTCTGCCCAGAGGGCGATTAGCTCAGCCGGGAGAGCACCTCGTTTACACCGAGGGGGTCGGCGGTTCGATCCCGTCATCGCCCACCACAATTAAGTTTTAAGGTAAAGAACTGTTCTGTCGTTCGGCGATTTGTCACGCGCGAAGCGCAGGGGCATGTGTCAGCCGTAATCTGAAGATATTATCCCAACGGCTGCAAGCCGGCGTCCGTGATTCGTCGCCCCGGACCCCGATCCGGGGCCTTGTGCGGCCGGAACTCCATTGCAGGGACGCCCTGGATTCCCCGCTCGGGGGCGGAGACAGGCGGGTTCTGGGGCGATGGTGGAGCGGCTCCGCTATCGGTCCCGATCGACAACCGCCGGGATCATCCCGGCGTAGAAAATTCGTCTGTAGGGCCAAAAGCGCTTGCTCCGCCCGCCCTGTGTCTGCAAACTTGCTTTGCTGTGGGTGCTGACCGGGCGTCTCTCCACACGCTCCGGGGGAAGAGGTGATCGTAAACATCGCCAGACCGATTCCGGGCAGGGCCTCGTGGCGAGGCGCGGGGAGACGCAGGCGCGGCTCATCACGGGACCGCGACGATCACGTTAGGAGGTAACCGATGGAGAAGACAACGCTGACGCCGACGGGAGGCCTGCTCGGACGTCCCCAGAAGCGGCGCGAATTCCTTGGAACGTCGGCAAAGGTGGGCGGCGGCATTGCCGCGATCCTTGCAACCGGCCAGGCGCCTGCCTATGCGCAGGAACGCGAACTCCGGATGCTGGTGTGGTCGCATTTCGTGCCCGCGTCGGACGACGAGCTTGAGCGCCAATTCAAAGAGTTCGGCAAGCAAGCCGGAGTCTCGGTCCGTATGGACCGTGTCGCCCATCTGCAATTGCCTGCCGTGCTTGCCGGCGAGGTGCAGGGGCAGAAAGGCCATGACATCGTCAATGTGTCGAATTCCAACCCGCACCTCTATTCCGACCATCTCGAGGATATCAGCGATATCTACGAGGAAATCGGCGCGGATGGCGGCGGCTGGACCGCCGAGACGATGGGCAAGGGCCGCAAGGGCGAGCAGTCGGCGTTGCCCTGGTATTTCATTTCCTTCCCGCTCGTGTTCCGCAAGGACCTGATCGCCGAGATCGGCGAGACCGTGCCGGACACCTGGGAGGATGTGCATCGCGTGGGCATGAAGCTCAAAGCGAAGGGCCACCCGCTCGGCATCCAGCTGGCGCACTCTGCGGACGCCAATTGGATCAACCGCGGCATCCTTTGGTCCCACGGCGCCAAGCTGGTCGAGGATGACAGCCGGACCGTCGCGGTCAACACTCCGGAGGCCGTCGAGGCGTTCAAATTCGTGCGCGCGCTCTACAAGGACTGCATGGAAGAGGAAGTGCTGGCCTGGGACGACCGCAACAACAATGTCTGCATGATCTCCGGCAAGTGCTCGATGATTCTCAACCCGATCAGCGCCTATCGGGCGGCGGTGCGCGAGAATGCGCTCATTCCGGGCACACAGAACCTGATCGCCGAGCAGATCGAGCATGTGATCCCGCCCAAGGGGCCGGCCGGTCGGCATATGTGCGCATCCTTCGTCGGCGTCGGCATCTGGAAGTTCGCCAAGGAGAAGGAACTCGCCAAGGAGTTCCTGAAATATCACTTCCAGAAGGACAACCAGAACAGACTTCTGGTCGCGAGCAAAGGCTATAACCAGCCGGTGCTGGCGCAATTTGCGGAACATGAGATTTATTCGTCCGAACCCAAATACGCGTTTGCAACGGAGATCGGCAAATACACGCATTCGCTCGGTTGGCCCGGCGTGCCGACGGCGGCGGCGCAGACCGTCTATGACCAGTATCTGCTGCCCGACACGCTTGCCGAATGCGCGACCGACCGGTTGTCGCCGGAAGACGCTGTCGCCAAGCTCGAAACCCAGATGAAGCGGGTGTACAAGCGCCTCAATCGCAAATACTGAGGTCGTTAGCCGCTAGACGGCGGGCCGGTCCGGCATTGACGCCGGACCGGCCTGTCCGTTGCATCGGAGGCTGTTGTTCATGGAAGCCGCAAGTCGAACTCGTCAGGACCTGATCCGCCCGCCTGCGCGCCCTGTCCTCAGGGTGTTGCGAAAGATGGCCGGCCCCGACATCGATGGTTACGGCTTTATCCTGCCGGCCGCCTTCATTATGATTGCATTGGTCGTTTATCCGTTTTGCCTTGCGGTCTATTTCAGTCTGAGTGACGCCTTTATCGGAGAAGAGTCCGAATTTATCGGATTAGAGAATTTTCATTATATTCTCACCGAAGACGACATTTTCCTGATAACTATACGGAATACGCTCCTGTTTGCCTCTATTTCGGTAGCATTCAAGATTGTGCTCGGCATGGCTGCCGCCCTGCTTTTGCTGAAGGCGCTGAGGCTCAAGAAATTCCTGCGAGGCTCGCTGCTCATCCCGTTCGTGGCGCCCACGGCGTTGACGACCCTCGGCTGGTGGCTGATTTTCGATCCGACATACAGCCATATAAATTGGATACTGGAAAATGTATGGCCATTCTATGCGCTCGGCATCGGGCCGTATCACTGGCTCGGAGACCCGGACCTGGCGCTCTATACCTGTATATTTGTGAATATCTGGCGCGGGCTACCCTTCTTTATCATCACGATTCTCGCCGGGCTGGTGTCCATTCCGGAGCATCTCTACGAAGCGGCGGACATCGACGGCGCAACGGCGTGGGACAAATTCTGGAAAGTCACGGTGCCGTTGCTCCGCCCTATCCTGGCGATCATCATTCTGTTCTCGACCATTTTCACCCTGGCGGAATTCAACATCGTATTCGTCCTGACACGAGGCGGCCCGATCAATTCGACCCATCTCTTCGCGACATATTCCTATGTCACCGGAATCAGCAATCACGAAATCGGGCTCGGAGCGGCGATTTCGCTGTTCCTGTTCCCCATTCTCGTGGTGACTGTCATCGGCTTGCTTCGACTCGTGAGGCGGGATACATCCTATGAGCTCTAGTCGCACCGTGATGGCGGACCCGTCGACGGACCCGACTGTCAACGAGACCTTGCGGAACAAGGTTCCGGTCTGGCGCCGGCGCAAGACAACATATAATTACCTGGCGCTGATTCCGTTCATCGCGTTCGCCCTGTTTCCGCTTTACATCATCCTGATTACGTCGATCAAGTCGGACCAGGAGATTGCCAATCTCGGGCAGACGCCATTCTGGGCGACGGGCATGACGGTGGATAATTATGTTTATCTGGCCGAAAAGACAGCTTTCTTTGAGGACTGGCTGATTAATACAATCATCGTTTCCGTTGCATCGACTATTATTTCGGTGTCGATCGGCATCCTCGCGGCATATGCCCTGGCTCGATTGAAGTTCAAGGGCGTTGAGGTGTTCGGCATTGCCGTATTCGTGACTTACCTTGTGCCGCAGCCCCTGTTGTTCATACCGTTGATTGACGTCATTAATTTCATCGATGATATCGTGCCCATACGCGATACCTACTGGTCGCTCATCATTACCTATCCGACATTTCTGACGCCATTCGTGATCTGGCTTCTTCTGGGGTATTTCAAAACAATCCCCGTAGAGGTCGAGGAGTGCGCCTATCTCGATGGATGCTCCCGCCTTGGGGCCTTGCGCCGGGTGGTGCTGCCGATGGCGATGCCGGGAATCATCTGTGCGGTGTTGTTCGCATTCACATTGAGCTGGAACGAGTTCCTGTATTCTCTGGTGTTTATCCAGGCGCAGGAAGCAAAGACAATCGGCGTTGGTGTGTTTACCGAACTGATCCGGGGCGATGTCTATTACTGGGGTTCGCTGATGGCGGCGTGTTTCGCAGGCACGATTCCGATCGTCGTGCTCTACTCCTTCTTCATGGACTACTACGTCTCCGGCCTGACCTCGGGCGCAATCAAGTAACCGTCGGCAGCCGAAGCCGGGAGGAACCGAACATGGCTGATATCCAGCTGGTGGATCTGTGGAAATATTACGGGGATGTGCCGGCCGTGCGTGGGATCAATCTCGACATTGCGGACAGCGAATTCATCGCGCTGGTCGGTCCGTCGGGATGCGGGAAGACGACGACCCTGCGGATGATCGCCGGGTTGGAGGACATCACCGGCGGCGAGATCGCCATCGAACGCACAGTGGTCAACGAGGTCCCGCCCAAGGACCGCGACATTGCGATGGTGTTCCAGAACTACGCGCTCTACCCGCATATGAGCGTGTATGACAACATGGCGTTCGGGCTGAAGCTGCGGAAGACGGACCGGCGGGAGATCGACTCCCGGGTCGAGCTGGCGGCGGATATCCTGAATATCGGCGAGTTGCTGCACAGGCGGCCGCGCCAGCTTTCCGGCGGCCAGCGCCAACGCGTTGCCATGGGGCGCGCCATCGTCCGGCAGCCCAGGGTGTTCCTGTTTGACGAGCCGCTCTCCAATCTGGACGCCAAGCTGCGCGTGCAGATGCGCACGGAGATCAAGAAGATCCACCAGCGGCTCCAGACCACGGTGGTCTATGTCACCCACGACCAGATTGAGGCGATGACCCTGGCGGACCGCATCGTGGTCATGAACCACGGTGTGATCGAGCAGGTCGGCACGCCGGACGAGATGTATAACGCGCCTGTGACGCAGTTCGTCGCGAGCTTCATCGGCTCGCCCTCCATGAATTTCATGCCCTGCCATCTCGACAAGACGGCTGGCGGGTTGTCGCTTCGCCTCGGCGACGAGATTTCCTTCTCGGTGCCGGCGGCGCGCGAGCAACGGTATGAGCCCTTCTCGGGCCGTGATCTCGTGCTCGGCATCCGCCCGGAGCATGTGACCAACAAGCGCACCCATACCCATGCTGACTTCGAGAACTTCAGCGCAGGCGTCAAGGTTGTAGAGCCGATGGGGATGGACACCATGGTGTTCTTCGATATCGGCGAGACGGAAATCTGCTCCAGATGCGAGCCGAAAAGCGTGTCGGATGTTGGCGCTTCGATGGAGTTCACCGTGGACAAGAGCCAGATGCACCTGATCGATCCGGAGTCCGAGAGAGTCGTGTAGGCAACGGGCGAATGGTGACGACTGCATTCTTGACCAAATGACGGGTCTCGGTTAGACGGTCGTCGTTACGTCTGCGGGGGTGTAGCTCAGTCGGTTAGAGCGCTGGCCTGTCACGCCAGAGGCCGCGGGTTCGAGTCCCGTCACTCCCGCCACTCTTACTCGCTAGCAGCTGTGCGACCGGAGGGTGCCTGCGGGGCTTTGCAGGTACAAGCCGGGTGATTTATGGTGCGCCCAGTTCGGGCGCCGAAAACAGGGAGGCGGACCCAGGGCGATGGATGCGTTTCTGGCCGAGTATGTCCCGATACTGATCTTCACGGCTGTCGCCGGGGCACTGGCGGTGGGCGCCATTGTCGCTTCGATGATCGTCGCGCGGCAAAAGCCGGACTCTGAAAAGCTCTCGACCTATGAATGCGGCTTCGAGGCGTTCACCGACACTCGCAGTCGCTTCGACGTGCGGTTCTATCTGGTGGCTATTCTGTTCATCATCTTCGATCTTGAGGTGGCATTCCTGTTTCCCTGGGCGATTTCGCTTGGCGGCATCGGCATGCTGGGCTTCTGGTCGATGGTGATTTTCCTGGGTGTGCTGACGGTCGGCTTCATCTATGAGTGGCGCAAGGGAGCGCTTGAATGGGAGTGATCGGCGGGCCGGCGCTGGGGCCGGGAGCGGAACAGGATGCCTTGTTGCGCGGGGTTAGCGATGAGCTTCAGGACCGGGGCTATGTCGTTGCCCAGCTGGACAAACTGGTGAACTGGGCGCGCTCGGGGTCGCTTTGGCCCATGACTTTCGGGCTCGCCTGCTGTGCCGTGGAAATGATGCACACCGCCTGCTCGCGCTACGACCTCGATCGTTTCGGCGTCGTATTTCGCCCGAGCCCGCGACAGTCCGACGTCATGATTGTGGCCGGAACGCTCACCAACAAGATGGCGCCGGCACTCCGCAAGGTTTACGACCAGATGGCCGAGCCGCGTTGGGTGATTTCCATGGGCTCTTGCGCCAATGGTGGCGGCTATTACCACTATTCCTATTCGGTGGTTCGGGGATGCGACCGCATCGTGCCGGTCGATGTGTATGTGCCGGGATGTCCGCCGACGGCGGAGGCGTTGTTATACGGCGTGCTGCTGCTGCAAAAGAAGATCCAGCGCACCGGCACGATAACGCGCTAAGCCGGACCGACAGATGGACGAAGCCCTGAAAGACCTCGCCGAACATGTCGAGGCGGCGATCGGCGGGAAGGTCGCCCGCGAAGATGCGGGGGCGGAACTGGTGTTTCGCGTCGGCAGAGACACGCTGCTCGAGGTACTCGCCTTTCTGCGCGACGACGCAAACTGCCACTTCAAGTGTCTTGCGGATCTTTGCGGTGTCGATTACCCGGAGCGTTCTGAGCGCTTCGAGATTGTCTATAACCTGCTAAGCCATCGTCACAATCTGCGCATCCGGATCAAAACGACCACGGACGAGGACACGCCGGCACCTTCGGTAACGGGACTGTTTAGCTCGGCGGTTTGGTTCGAGCGCGAAGCCTGGGACCTCTACGGCATCTTTTTTTCCGACCATCCGGACCTGCGCCGGCTGCTGACCGATTACGGCTTCGAGGGCTATCCGATGCGCAAGGATTTCCCGCTCACCGGATATGTCGAGGTCCGCTACGACGACGAACAGAAGCGCGTGGTTTATGAGCCGGTCTCCCTGACGCAGGAGTTCCGGTCCTTTGACTACCTCAGTCCCTGGGAAGGGCCGTTGCCAGGCGATGAGAAGGCGGGGAGCGCCTGATGGCCGAAGCCCAGATCAGGAACTACACGCTGAATTTCGGGCCGCAGCACCCTGCGGCGCATGGTGTGCTGCGCATGGTCATGGAGCTCGATGGCGAGGTCGTGGATCGCATCGACCCCCATATCGGCCTGCTGCACCGCGGCACCGAGAAGCTGATCGAACACAAGACCTATCTGCAGGCGGTCCCCTATTTTGATCGGCTCGACTATGTCGCGCCGATGAATCAGGAACACGCCTTTGCGCTGGCGACGGAGAAGCTGCTCGGCATCGAAGCGCCGGAGCGAGGCCAGTATATCCGGGTGCTGTTCTCCGAAATTTCCCGCATCCTGAACCACCTGTTGAACCTGACTGCCTTCGCGATGGATGTCGGCGCAATGACGCCGATGCTGTGGGGCTTCGAACAGCGTGAATTGCTGATGGAGTTCTATGAGCGGGCAAGTGGCGCGCGCCTGCATGCCGCCTATTTCCGGCCGGGCGGCGTCCATCAGGACCTTCCGGAGGGCATGCTCGACGATATCGCGGAATGGGCAGCCGCCTTCCCGAAATTCGTTGCCGATATGGAAACGCTGCTCAACGAAAACCGTATCTTCAAACAGCGGACGGTGGATATTGGCCGTGTGTCGGCGGAGGACGCGCTCGACTGGGGTTTCTCCGGACCGATGCTGCGCGCGTCCGGCGTTCCGTGGGATTTGCGCAAGGCGCAGCCTTACGATGTCTATGACCGGATCGACTTCGATATTCCGGTCGGCAAGAACGGCGACTGCTATGATCGCTACCTTGTCCGGGTGGAGGAGGTCCGCCAGTCGCTTCGCATCATCGACCAGTGCATAAGCGATATGCCGGAGGGGCCGGTGGTGACGGAGAGCAACAAGGTCGCTCCGCCGAAACGCGGCGAGATGAAGCAATCGATGGAGGCCTTGATCCATCATTTCAAGCTTTACACCGAGGGCTACCGGGTGCCGGCCGGCGAGACCTACACGGCGGTGGAAGCGCCCAAGGGCGAATTCGGCGTCTATCTGGTGTCGGACGGTACCAACAAGCCCTACCGGTGCAAGATCCGGGCGCCTGGTTTCTCGCATCTGGCCGCCATGGACTTCCTGTCTCGTGGCCATATGCTTGCCGACAGCGTTGCGATTCTGGGCGCCATGGACATCGTGTTCGGAGAGGTCGATCGATGAGCGGGCGCGCGGAAGGGGCTGGGAGCTTCGCCTTCACGGCCGACAATCTGAAGACGGCGAAGGCGATTGTCGCCAAATACCCGGAGGGCCGGCAACAGAGCGCCGTCATGCCGCTGCTGGACCTGGCGCAGCGGCAGCTCGGCTGGACGTCTCCTGCCGTAATCGAACATGTCGCGGACTTTCTGGGTCTGCCGGCTATCCGCGTCTGGGAAGTCGCCAGTTTCTACACAATGTACTACCGCGAACCGGTAGGACGTTATCGCCTGCATGTCTGCACGACCACGCCCTGCTGGTTGCGCGGGTCCGATGACGTCGTCCGGGTATGCCGGGAAAAGACCGGGCTCGATTTCGGCGAGACCGACGAGAAGGGTCTTTTCACCCTTCTGGAGGTGGAATGCCTCGGGGCTTGCGTCAATGCGCCGATTCTCCAGGTCAATGACGACTACTATGAGGATCTGGATGCGGCGCGCACGGCCGCGCTGCTCGATGCGCTGGCTGAAGAGCGTCCGCCGCCTCACGGCACCTTGGCCAAACGTCTCAACTCTGCGCCGGAAGGCGGCAAGACGACTCTGCTGGAAGCTGACGCCCGATGCTGAGCGACCGGGATCGTATTTTCACCAATCTCTACGGCGAGCATGACTGGACGCTGAAGGGTGCCCGTGCCCGCGGCGACTGGGACGGCACGGCCGAATTGATCGCCAGAGGACGCGAATGGCTGGTCGAGGAGGTGAAAGCCTCGGGCCTGCGCGGGCGCGGCGGAGCAGGCTTCCCCACCGGGCTCAAATGGTCCTTCATGCCCAAGGAGAGCGACGGGCGCCCGGCCTATCTTGTGGTCAATGCCGATGAGGGTGAGCCCGGCACCTGCAAGGACCGAGACATGATGCGCTGGGACCCGCACAAGCTGGTCGAGGGTTGTCTCCTTGCCTGTGCGGCGATGGGCGCGGACGCTGCCTATATTTATGTGCGCGGGGAGTTCTACAACGAGGCGAGCCATCTGCAGCACGCTGTAGACGAGGCTTATGAGGCAGGCTTGATCGGCCGGAATGCTTGCGGCTCGGGCATCGACTGTGATGTCTTCGTGCATAGGGGCGCGGGCGCCTATATCTGCGGTGAGGAAACCGCCCTGATCGAAAGCCTGGAGGGCAAGAAGGGCCAGCCGCGCCTCAAGCCGCCCTTTCCCGCCATGGCGGGCCTCTATGGCTGCCCGACGACGGTCAACAATGTCGAAACCATCGCAGTGGCACCGACCATTCTGCGCCGGGGCGCGTCCTGGTTCTCCGGCTTCGGGCGCAGCAACAATACCGGCACCAAAGTGTTCTGCATTTCCGGCCATGTGAATCACCCCTGCAATGTGGAAGAGGCGATGAGCATCCCGATGAAGGAACTCATCGAGAAACATGCTGGCGGCGTGCGGGGCGGTTGGGACAATCTTAAGGCGGTCATTCCCGGAGGGTCCTCGACGCCGATCCTGCCGAAGGGCATTTGCGACGAGGTGTTGATGGATTTCGACGCGCTTCGGGAAGCGCAGAGCGGGCTCGGCACGGCTGCTGTGATCGTGATGGACCGGTCCACGGATGTGGTGCGGGCGATTGCGCGCCTGGCGCGCTTTTACGCGCACGAAAGTTGCGGGCAATGCACGCCATGCCGCGAGGGCACCGGCTGGATGATGCGCGTGATGGAGCGGATGGCGGCCGGCCGCGCCCGGGTTAATGAGATCGATATGCTGCTGGACGTGTCGAAGGAAATCGAAGGACACACCATCTGCGCGCATGGCGACGGTTCCGCCTGGCCGATCCAGGGGTTGATCCGCCACTTCAGGCATGAAATGGAGGAACGGATCCTGAGTTACCGAAATCGGGCCGCGGCGGCCTGATCCTGGAGGACGGAGGGCATGCCGAAGCTTACCGTTGACGGGATTGAGGTCGAGGTCCCGCCCGGCAGCACGGTGCTGCAGGCGATAGAGGCTGCCGGCAAGGAAGTGCCTCGGTTCTGCTATCACGAACGCTTGTCGATTGCCGGCAATTGCCGCATGTGCTTGGTGGAAATACGCCCTGGCCCGCCGAAGCCGGCCGCGTCCTGCGCCATGCCGGCCGGCGACAATATGGAAGTATTCACCTCCAGCCCGATGACGCAGAAGGCGCGTAAGGGGGTGATGGAGTTCCTGCTCATCAACCATCCGCTTGATTGCCCGATTTGCGACCAGGGCGGCGAATGCGACCTTCAGGACCAGGCGCTCTTCTATGGCGCGGACACAAGTCGCTTCGAGGAAAACAAGCGGGCCGTGCCAGACAAGGATATGGGGCCGCTCATCAAGACGACGATGACGCGGTGTATCCATTGCACGCGCTGCATTCGTTTTGCTGAAGAAGTGGCCGGTGTGCCGGCGATCGGGGCGGTCGGACGCAGCGAGCATATGGAGATCACCACGCTCGAACGCGCGGTGGAAAGCGAACTGTCCGGAAATATCATCGACCTCTGCCCGGTAGGTGCGCTGACCTCCAAGCCATACGCCTTCAATGCGCGCCCCTGGGAGCTTCGCAAGACGGAAGGCATTGACGTGTTCGATGCGCTGGGGGCGAACATCCGCATCGATTCCCGGGGTCCCGAAGTCCTTCGCATTCTGCCGCGCCTAAATGAAGAGATTAACGAGGAGTGGCTCGGCGACAAGAGCCGCTTCGCGCATGACGGGCTCCGACGCCAGCGTCTTGACAGGCCCTATGCACGCCGCAAAGGCCGGTTGCATCCGGTGAGCTGGAGCGAGGCTTTCGAGGCGATCCGGAAACGGACCGAGGGGAGGGCCGGCGCCGATATCGGCGCGATTGTCGGCGACCAGGCCGACGCGGAATCGATGCAGGCGCTCAAGGACCTGATGCAGGCTCTCGGGTCCCCGAACCTGGATTGCAGGCAGGATGGCGCAGCCGCCATAGCCGGCCAGCGCGCCAGCTATCTCTTCAACTCCACCATCCAGGGTATCGAAGAAGCCGATGCGCTGCTTTTGATCGGATGCAATCCGCGTTGGGAATCGCCGGTGCTCAATGCGCGGATCCGCAAGCGGTGGTTGGCTGGCGGGCTGCAACTCGGCGTGATAGGCGAACCGCATCAACTCGGCTATCGCTACGACCATCTCGGGGAAGGCGGACAGACCTTGCGCGGTGTGGCCGCTGGCAGAAACCGCTTCTGCGCCGTGTTGAAAAATGCGTCGCGCCCTATGCTGGTTGTCGGCGCCGGCGCTCTGGCACGGCCCGACGGCGCGGCGGTGCTGGCTGCAACGCAACGCATAGCGGAGCTGAACGGCCTGATTCGCGAGGACTGGAACGGTTTCAATGTGTTGAACCGCGCGGCGTCGCGGGTCGGCGGCCTCGACCTCGGCCTTGTGCCTGGCGAGGGCGGAGCGGATACGGCCGGCATGTTGTCCGGCGCTGTCGACACGCTTTTCCTGCTAGGCGCCGACGAGATCGATCTGTCGGGCCTCGACGATACCTTCGTGATCTATCAGGGCCATCACGGCGATGCAGGCGCAGCGCAGGCCGATGTCATCCTGCCGGGCGCGGCCTACACCGAAAAGTCGGGCACTTGGGTCAATCTGGAAGGACGGGTGCAGCGCAGTGAACGAGCAACCTTCCCGCCCGGCGAGGCGCGTGAGGACTGGGCGGTTCTGCGCGCCCTGTCTGATGCGCTCGGGAGGCCATTACCATACCATTCGTTGCCGGCCCTGCGCGCCCGCATGGGCCGGGCGAATCCGGTATTCGACACCCAAGGCGGAGTCGTGGCGGCTCAATGGGGCGGTGCGGCTCCGGCAGGCGGGATCGACGATGCGCCGTTCGCCAGCCCGGTCGCCAACTACTACATGACCGATCCGATCTCGCGCGCTTCGGAAACGATGGCGGTCTGCACCGAGACCTTCCTCGCCGCGGAAGCGCACGATGGTTAGCTTTTGGACAGGCTATGTTTGGCCGGCGGCCGCCATCGTCGGCTACATCCTGCTGATCGTTCTGCCGCTTCTCGGTTGCATCGCCTATCTTACCTTCGCCGAGCGCAAGGTTATCGCGTCCATGCAGATGCGAAGGGGGCCGAATGTGGTCGGACCGTTCGGCTTGCTCCAGCCGGTCGCCGACGGGCTGAAGCTGCTGACCAAGGAAACGATCATTCCTGCCGGCGCCAATCGCGTGGTCTTCCTGTTGGCGCCGATGCTGACCTTCATGCTGGCTCTGGTCGCTTGGGCAGTGATTCCCTTCGATCTCGGCTGGGTGCTGGCGGACATCAATGTCGGGGTGCTCTATCTCTTCGCCATCTCGTCCCTCGGCGTTTACGGCATCTTGATGGCAGGGTGGGCCAGCAATTCGCGTTACCCCTTTCTCGGCGCGTTGCGATCGGCAGCGCAAATGGTTTCCTATGAGGTCTCAATAGGCTTTGTAATCGTAACAGTGCTGCTATGCGCCGGCTCTCTGAATCTCTCTGTCATTGTTCAGGCCCAGGAAGGGTCTGCCGGGCTGTTCTCCTGGTTCTGGCTGCCGCTGCTGCCTATGTTCATAGTGTTCTTCGTGTCGGCTCTGGCCGAGACCAATCGCGCGCCCTTCGATCTACCGGAGGCTGAGGCGGAGCTCGTCGCGGGCTATAATGTCGAATATTCAGCAATGACGTTCGCGCTCTTCTTCCTTGGTGAATATGCGAACATGATCCTGATGAGTGCCATGACGGTAGTACTTTTCCTTGGCGGCTGGCTTTCGCCTATCCCCTACGAACCGTTCACCTGGATCCCGGGCATCGTGTGGTTCGCGCTGAAGACGGCCTTGGTGTTGTTCACCTTCCTTTGGGTAAGGGCCACCTTTCCGCGCTATCGCTACGATCAATTGATGCGACTCGGCTGGAAGGTGTTCTTGCCGCTGTCCCTGTTTTGGGTAATCGTGACGGCGGGTGTGCTGGTGGCATTCGGCTGGGTGCCCGAGCCGGTCATGATGCGGTCGTAAACGGCGGGGTATCGAACGATGGCAGTTCTCGATCGCAGCATGCGCGGTTTCCTGCTGGCGGAACTGGTTTCCGGCATGTGGTTGACCCTGAAATATATGTTCAAGCCGAAGGTGACGCTGAACTATCCTTACGAAAAGGGGCCTCTGAGCCCGCGCTTCCGAGGCGAACATGCACTGCGTCGCTATCCGAACGGCGAAGAGCGCTGTATCGCTTGCAAGCTCTGTGAGGCGATTTGTCCGGCCCAGGCCATTACCATCGAGGCAGAGCCTCGCGAGGACGGCAGCCGTCGCACGACGCGTTACGATATCGATATGACGAAGTGCATCTATTGCGGCTTCTGCCAGGAAGCCTGTCCTGTGGACGCCATCGTCGAAGGCCCGAATTTCGAGTTCGCGACGGAGACACGCGAAGAACTCATGTACAACAAGGAAAGGCTCCTTGCAAACGGCGATCGCTGGGAAGCGGCACTTGCCGACAACCTTGCTCTCGACGCGCCTTACCGCTGAGACAGGGAGAAGGCAGTGGCCATTGAAGCTCTAGCGTTCTATGTCTTTGCGGCGATCGCGACTGCTGCCGGAGTCATGGTTATTTCGTCCCGGAACCCGGTGCATTCGGTCCTGTTTCTGATCCTCGCCTTTTTCAACGCAGCCGGCTTATTCGTTCTGTTGGGGGCTGAATTTCTCGCGATGATCCTGGTGGTAGTCTATGTCGGCGCCGTGGCGGTCCTGTTCCTGTTCGTGGTGATGATGCTCGACATAAACTTCGCGGAGCTGCGCGAAGGCTTCCTGCAATATCTTCCGGTCGGCGCCATCGTCGGAGTGGTGCTGCTCGCTGAACTGGTGCTGGTGGGCGGCAGCTGGGCGCTTTCCGAGAAGACCGGGAAGACATCATTACCGGTTTCCAGCGAAAAAATGACCAATACTCATGCATTGGGCCACGTCCTCTACACAGACTACATCTATCTCTTCCAGGCTGCGGGTCTCGTACTTCTGGTCGCCATGATTGGCGCAATCGTGCTTACGCACCGCAGACGCACAGGGGTCCACAGGCAGCGGATCGCGACACAGCTTGACCGTCGGCGGGAAGATACTATCGAGGTCGTCAAGGTTCCGGCGAGGGGAGGCCGGTAATGCTGGAAATCGGCCTTGCGCACTACCTGACCCTCGCTGCGACCCTCTTCACGCTCGGCATCTTCGGCATTTTCCTTAACCGCAAGAATGTCATCATCATCCTGATGTCGATCGAACTCATGCTGCTCGCGGTCAACATCAATCTGGTCGCGTTTTCCCGGTTTCTCGAGGACATGACGGGGCAGGTTTTTGCCATGTTCGTGCTTACAGTAGCAGCAGCAGAAGCTGCCATCGGTCTGGCGATTCTCGTGGTCTATTTCCGCAATCGCGGGTCGATCGCCGTCGAAGACGTTAATCTGATGAAGGGTTGAAGAGGGGCAGGCAAGAACGCATGTTGTATCTGGCCTCTATATTTCTCCCGCTTCTGGCGGCAATCGTTGTCGGCTTGTTCGGACGCCTTATGGGGGACCGCCCGTCGCAGCTGGTGACGTGTCTTGCCGTGACCGTTGCGGCGGCTTGCTCGGTCATCATCTTCATCGGTATAGCCTATGGCGGCAGCGTTCCGGAAACGATCCATGTACTCGACTGGATCAGGTCGGGCGGGTTCGAGGCGCACTGGACGCTTCGTTTCGACACGCTCTCCGCAGTTATGCTGGTGGTCGTCAACGGCGTGTCGGCTTGCGTCCACTGGTATTCGATCGGCTACATGAGCCACGATCCGCACAAGCCGCGTTTCATGGCCTATCTTAGCCTCTTTACCTTCTCCATGCTGATGCTGGTGACGGCCGACAATCTCGTGCAGCTCTTCTTCGGCTGGGAAGGCGTCGGCCTCTGCTCTTACCTCCTGATCGGCTTCTGGTACGACCGCCCGGCGGCAAATGCCGCAGCCATCAAGGCGTTCATCGTGAATCGTGTGGGGGATTTCGGCTTTGCGCTGGGAATATTCGGCATCTGGCTCGTGTTCGAAACGGTTCAATTTTCGTCGATCTTCGCGGCTGTTCCAGACTATGCCGGCGAAAATGTCGGTTTCCTCGGCATGGAACTCCCGGCCATAGAATTGCTGTGTTTCCTTCTGTTCATCGGCGCGATGGGCAAATCGGCGCAGATCGGGCTGCACACATGGTTGCCCGATGCCATGGAGGGCCCGACGCCCGTATCCGCACTGATTCACGCCGCGACTATGGTGACGGCAGGCGTTTTCATGTGCGCGCGCCTGTCGCCGCTGTTCGAATTCGCGCCGGATACGTTAGCCTTCATCACCTTCATCGGCGCGACAACCGCTTTTTTTGCCGCGACATGCGCATTGACGCAGACAGACATCAAGCGGGTGATCGCCTATTCTACATGCAGCCAGCTCGGCTACATGTTCTTCGCCATCGGCGTTTCCGCCTATCCGGCGGCAATCTTCCATCTCATGACACATGCCTGCTTCAAAGCGCTGCTGTTTCTCGGCGCCGGCAGCGTTATTCACGCTATGTCGGGAGAGCAGGACATGCGCCGCATGGGCGGAATATGGCGGCACGTCAAACAGACCCATGTCCTGATGTGGATCGGTTCGTTCGCTCTTGCTGGACTGCCGGTCTTCTCGGGCTATTTCTCGAAGGATTCCATCCTGGAAAGTGCCTGGGGCGCGCATAGCAGCATTGGCGCTTACGCCTTTACCTTCGGGATTCTGGCTGCCGTGATGACGGCCTTCTATTCTTGGAGGCTCCTGTTCATGACCTTCATGGGCGCGCCCCGCGCGGATGAAAAGGTCATGGCGCATATCCATGAATCGCCGGCCGTGATGCTGGTGCCGCTCTACATCCTTGCGGCTGGAGCGGTCGTGACGGGGTTCGTATTCGTGGATGCCTTTGTCGGTGAGGACTGGGATCGGTTCTGGGGGACGTCCGTCCTTATCCTGGAACAGAATTCGGCAATGATGGACGGGCACCACGCCCCTTGGTACATCAAGAAGCTGCCGCTCGCGGCTGCGGTGATCGGTATTCTGGTCGCCTGGTACATGTACATCCAGAAACCGGATGCACCAGCCGCGCTCAGGAAGCATTTCGAGCCGGCGTACCAGCTCTCGTTCAACAAGTGGTGGTTCGACGAGATCTACGACGTTGCATTCGTGCGGCCGGCGCGGTTTTTGGCCCGGCTCTTCTGGAAGGGCGGAGACGGTTTCATTATAGACGGCTTCGGACCGGACGGACTGGCCGCGGTCACACGGGCACTCGCTCGTCGTGCCAGCATTTTCCAGTCCGGATACATCTACCATTACGCTTTCGCGATGATGGTAGGCGTGGTCGCCCTGGTCTCCTGGTATCTGTTCTCGGCGGAGTTCTAGAGGCATGAACTCAGGGGTTGGCTTGCTTTCTATCGTTACCTTTCTGCCGCTTGTCGGCGTGCTCGCGATCCTGCTTCTTTGCCGTGGGACAGGTGAAGACGCGATCAGAAATGCGCGTATGGCCGCATTATGGACCTCGTTGACAACCTTCGTGGTGTCGCTGTTTCTCTGGTTCAAATTCGACCCGGGAACTGCCGAATTTCAATTCGTAGAGCATGTGGAATGGCTACCGGAATTCAATATCGCATATCGGATGGGTATCGACGGCATTTCTCTGTTCTTCGTTTTGCTTTCTACATTTTTAACCCCGATATGTATTCTTTCCAGCTGGACAGCCGTTCAAGTCCGGGTAAAGGAATACATGATTGCATTTCTGGCTCTTGAAACTCTCATGGTCGGAATGTTTTGTGCCTTGGATCTCGTTGTATTCTATATTTTCTTTGAGGGCGTTCTGATCCCGATGTTCCTCATTATTGGGGTCTGGGGAGGAGCCAGGCGCATTTACGCGGCGTTTAAGTTCTTTCTTTTCACCTTACTCGGCTCCGTGTTGATGCTTCTAGCCCTTTTGATGGTATATTTGGAGGTGGGCTCCACCGGCATTGTCGAAGCGCTCGCCTATTCCTTTGCTCCTGACCTCCAGATTTGGCTTTGGATCGCTTTTTTTGCCAGCTTTGCGGTAAAGATCCCGATGTGGCCAGTACACACCTGGCTGCCGGATGCACATGTTGAAGCGCCAACCGCCGGATCGGTTATTCTGGCTGGCGTGTTGCTGAAAATGGGCGGGTACGGTTTCATCCGGTTTTCACTACCGATGTTTCCGGAAGCGAGCGATTTTTTCACTCCGCTGATCTTTGTATTGAGCTGTGTGGCCGTGATTTATACATCGCTGGTGGCGTTGGCGCAGGAGGATATGAAGAAGCTCATCGCCTATTCTTCTGTCGCGCATATGGGTTTCGTGACGATCGGTATCTTCACGGCGACCAATCAGGGTATTGCCGGTGCTATTTTTCAGATGTTGAGCCACGGCATTGTGTCGGCCGCACTGTTCCTCTGCGTCGGGGTGGTTTACGACAGGCTGCATACGCGCGAAATTGCTCGCTACGGTGGCCTCGTCCATCGCATGCCTGCCTATGCGGCGGTATTCATGGTGTTCACGCTGGCGTCTGTCGGATTGCCGGGTACCAGCGGTTTTGTAGGGGAATTCCTGGTGTTGCTCGGTGCATTCGAAGTAAACACCTGGGTCTGCTTTCTTGCGGCGACGGGCGTCATTCTGGGTGCCGCCTATATGCTGTACCTCTATCGCCGTGTGATCTTCGGCAAACTGGAGCGGGCGGAACTCCAGACAATGCTGGATCTCAATCCGCGCGAGATCGCGGTGTTCGCGCCGCTGGTGGTGCTGGTGCTCTGGATGGGGATCTATCCGTCTTCGTTCCTCGATCCGATCCAGATGTCCGTGCAGAACCTCGTGGACCAGCATCAGGCAGCCATGCATGCAGTGGGCGAAGCGGCGGCCGTTGCGGCGAAAGGTCATTGAAGCCATGGATATGACCTATATCCCCGCCGTCCCCGAAATCGTTCTGGCATGTCTTGCCATGGCATTACTCATGGCCGGTGTATTCGGGCTGGAGCGGGGTCGAACGGTCTCCTGGCTTTGTGTCGTGTCCCTGGCGGTCACACTCCTGCTCGTGCTGGCGGGCGGGACGGACCGCGTGGTGGGCCTCGGCGGGCTTTTCGTCACCGAGGGATTCGCCGCCTATGTAAAAGTTCTGGTCCTGCTCGGCAGCGCGTTTGCCATCGTCATGTCCCTTACATTCAACGAACGAGAGTCTCTCGACCGTTTCGAATTTCCGATCGTGATCCTGTTCGCGACCCTTGGCATGCTGATGATGGTGTCGGCCAACGACCTGATCGCGTTGTATCTTGGGTTGGAGCTGCAAAGCCTGTCGCTCTATGTGTTGGCTGCCTTTCGTCGCGATACCCTGCGTTCGAGCGAAGCCGGGCTGAAGTATTTTGTCCTTGGCGCGCTTTCATCAGGCATGCTGCTCTACGGTTGCTCGATGGTTTACGGTTTCGTTGGAGCAACAGGCTTCGATGCAATTGCCGCGGCCGTGGGCGAAGGCGACGAGCCTTCTCTCGGCCTCGTCGTGGGGTTGGTGTTTTTGCTGGCCGGTCTTTGTTTCAAGGTCTCGGCTGCACCGTTCCACATGTGGACTCCGGATGTCTATGAAGGGGCCCCAACACCTGTAACGGCGCTATTCTCTGTCGCGCCGAAGATTGCGGCCCTGGCCCTGTTCGTTCGTGTCCTGATGGAGCCCTTCGGGGATCTTGTCGATAAGTGGCAACAGATCATTATCATGGTGGCGATCCTGTCGATGACTATCGGCGCCTTTACCGCGATTGCGCAAGAGAATATCAAGCGCCTAATGGCGTATTCGTCTATCGGGCATGTGGGTTATGCGCTGGTCGGCGTTGCAACAGCCACCGAAGAAGGCGTCCGCGCGGTGCTGATTTATCTCGCCATATACCTCTTCATGAATATTGGCGTCTTCGCCTGTATCCTGGCGATGCGCCAGAATGGAAACGCGGTCGAGAATATTGCCGATCTTGCCGGATTTTCGAAGTCTCGTCCGTTGGTAGCGGGAGTTTTCGCTGCCCTCATGTTCTCTATGGCAGGGATTCCGCCGCTCGCCGGATTCTTCGGCAAGTTTTACGTGTTCATGGCTGCGGTAAATGCCGGACTGGTGCCGCTGGCGGTTTTCGGTGTGCTCGCGAGCGTTGTCGGCTGCTATTACTATCTGCGCATCGTGAAGGTGATGTATTTCGACGAGGCGATTGAAGAAATGGATCGCCCGTTGCCCTCGGAAATCGGTATTGTGGCGGGCTTGAGCGCTGCAGTGGTCGTCCTGTTCGTTATCGTCCCCTGGACGATTACCGATTTTGCCGGAACCGCCGCCAACACATTGTTCGCGGGATGAACCGGGAGCTGTCGGTGGCAGGCATCGACCTGTTCGCCTATTCGGTTCTCGGGAGCACCAATGACGAAGCAAGACGTCTGGCGAAAGTCGGCCGGCGCGGGCCGCTTGCCGTGTGGACCGCGGTACAACCGGGTGGCCGGGGCCGCAGCGGACGAAATTGGACGGGCCCGTCCGGCAATCTGATGGTGAGCCTGTTGTTGCACCCCAACCGCGCTCCTGCCGAAACCGGCTCCATGGCCCTGGCGGCCGGTCTTGCAATAGCGGACTGCGCCCGGGAGTGGGGCGCCGATGCATGTATAAAGTGGCCGAACGATGTCCTGGTCGAAGATGCCAAGCTGGCAGGCATTCTCGTGGAGGCGAGCTCCGAAGGCGGCAGGCTGGACTGGATGGCTGTGGGTATCGGACTCAATCTGGCCGAGGCGCCGGCGCTTGACCGCCCGACGGCTTGCATAGGCCGCGGTGTGCCGGTGGAGATGGCGTTAGAGCGCGTTGTCGGGGCCGTGCTGCAGCGCTACCGGCAATGGCTGGCCGGCGGTTTCCCCGCCATTCGTGACGAGTGGCTGGGGCGGGCAGCCTGGATCGGCCGGACCGTTCGGGTCGGAGAAGGGCAGGGCGCCGTGGAAGGGGTGATGCGGACGGTGGATGAGAACGGATCGCTTGTCGTTTGCGATGCCGCCGGAGTAGAACGCCGCGTTGTCGCCGGAGAAGTTTTCCCGCTGGAGGCCTGATGCTGCTCGCAATCGATGCCGGCAACACCAATATCGTTTTTGCGGTTTACGACGGCGAAGTCCGCAAGGGCCTGTGGCGAGCGGGAAACGATCCGCACCGCACCGCCGATGAATACGCCGTCTGGCTGATGCAATTGATGGACCTCGAAGGTGTCGATGCCGAGGCTGTCGACGCAGGCATCGTAGCGACCGTCGTGCCGGCGTCGCTGTTCAATCTGCGCCATCTCTGCCAGCGCTATTTCGGTGTTTCCCCTCTCGTCATCGGCGACCCCGGCATCGACCTCGGTATGGTGTTGAAGGTCGATAACCCGTCGGAAGTCGGAGCCGACCGGATCGTCAATGCCGTTGCGGCTCACAGCGCCTATCCCGGTCCGTTGATCGTCATCGACTTCGGGACCGCAACGACATTCGATGTCGTGGACGCAGCAGGCAACTATTGCGGGGGCGTTATCGCTCCCGGTGTAAACCTGTCTCTGGAGGCCCTCCATCAGGCTGCCGCCAAGCTGCCGCTGATTGCGGTCGGCCGGCCGGAACGGGTAATCGGCAGCAATACGGTTGCCGCCATGCAGTCCGGCGTTTTCTGGGGCTATGTCAGCATGATCGAAGGTTTGGTGCAGCGGATCGAGCGGGAGGCCGCCGAGCCCATGACAGTTGTGGCCACGGGCGGCCTTGCGTCCCTGTTTGCGGGCACAACCGGGGTTATCGACCATATAGACAGCGACCTGACCCTGCGTGGCCTGCTGGAAGTCCACCGACGCAACGGAAACGCGCCGTGACGCAGCTACCGGTTCCCGCCGGAGACGAAATTCTGTTCGTCCCGCTTGGCGGGGTCGGCGATATCGGTATGAACTGCGCGCTGTACGGTCATGCCGGGCGCTGGATTCTGGTGGATCTCGGGATCATGTTCGGCGATGAGACCACGCCGGGTATCGAAGTCATCGTTCCGGACACTGCAGCTGCTGAGCTGATTCGGGACCGGCTGGACGCCATCGTCATCACCCACGCGCATGAGGACCATATCGGTGCCGTTCCACACCTTTGGCCCGATCTGGGGGTGCCGGTGCATGTCACGCCGTTTTCCGCCGCGTTCCTGCGCCGCAAGCTGCAGGACGAAGGCACGGAAGGCGAAGTGCCAATCGTTGAGCACGGGCCGGGCGAACGCTTTTCGATTGGACCGTTCGAACTCGAATATCTGCCTTTGGCACACTCGATTCCGGAACCGAATGGCTTGGTGCTGCGCACCGCAGCAGGCACGGTTTTCCATACGGGGGACTGGAAACTAGATCCGGGTCCCGTCGTTGGGGATCCGGTGGATGAGCGGATACTCCGCCGCCTCGGGGATGAGGGCGTCGTAGCAATGATCTGCGATTCGACAAACGCCACAATAGACGGCGCAAGCGGTTCGGAAGCGGATCTCCTGGAGAGCCTGACAGACCTGATTGCTTCCCGAAGCAACCGGATTGCATTCGCCTGTTTTGCAAGCAATGTGGCAAGACTTGACACGGTGGCACGGGCCGCCGGGGCCGACGGCCGGTCTGTAGCATTGGTGGGGCGTTCGTTGAAACGCATGAACGAAATTGCCCGCCAATGCGGCTATCTGGCAGATATTCCCTCCTTTGTGTCCGAGCAGCATTCCAGCTACCTGCCGCCCTCCAACGCGGTCCTGATCTGTACAGGGAGCCAGGGGGAGTCGCGCGCTGCCCTCGCACGGATCGCGTCCGGGTCTCATCCGCATGTGTCGCTGGAGAGCGGCGACACGCTCGTCTTCTCCTCCCGCACGATTCCCGGCAACGAGCGCGCTGTCGCCAGGCTCCAGGACCGGTTCTTGCGCATGGGCGTCGAGATCATCACCTCCAGGGAGGCGTTCGTGCATGTCTCAGGGCATCCGGCCCGCGACGAGCTCCGACGCATGTATGAGTGGATAAGGCCGAATGCCGCGGTTCCGGTCCATGGTGAACTCCGCCATCTCCAGGCTCATGCCCGGCTGGCGCATGACTGTGGCGTCGGGACAGTCGCCGAGATTGAGGACGGGATCCTGCTGCGGATAACGGAGGACGGGGTAGAGCGTCTCGGCGAAGTTCGGGTCGGGCGTCTCGGTCTGGACGGCGGGCGCCTCGTGCCGCTCGATTCTCAGCATGTCCGGGCGCGGAGGCGGCTTTCCGAACAGGGAGTCGTTACCGCGTCGGTTTTGCTGAACGATCGGGGCAGGCCTCTCGCGGAGCCGCGTGTATCGAGCCATGGCATTGTGGCTGAAGACGAGGTTGCGGATCTTGCCTCGGAACTGGCGGCCCGCGGAAGCCATGCCCTCGGACGGCTGAATACCCTGCAACGCCGCGACGACAGCGCAGTGGAAGACGCGGTCCGGACGGCTATGCGCCGGCATGTCAGAGGAAATTACGGCCGCCGCCCGCTTGTGGAAGTCCATGTCATGCGCCTCGATGGAGGGTACTCCGGATGATCGGCCGCCTGAACCATGTCGCCATCGCTGTGCCGGATCTGGAAGCGGGAGCGCGCGCCTATCGCGGCGCGCTCGGAGCGCTCGTCTCGGCCCCGCAAGCCCTGCCGGAGCACGGCGTCACCGTGGTCTTCGTGGAACTGCCGAACACGAAGATCGAACTGCTGGAGCCGCTTGGTGACGAGTCCCCGATTGCCGGCTTCCTGAAGAAAAATCCAGCCGGCGGCATGCACCATATCTGTTATGAGGTCGACGATATCCTGGCGGCCCGCGATGCGCTGAAGGAAGCCGGCGCCCGGGTTCTGGGGAGCGGCGAGCCGACGATCGGAGCGCATGGCAAACCGGTCCTGTTCCTGCATCCCAAGGACTTCTGCGGCACCTTGGTCGAGATCGAGCAGGCCTGATGTCTTGGCTGTCCGGCATTGTCGTCTATGTCATCCTCTGGTGGCTGGTTTTCTTCATGGCGCTGCCGGTCGGCGTTCGCAGGGCGGCGGACGTCGAGCGCGGGAATGATCCCGGCGCGCCGGAGAGGCCGAGACTGGGCCTGAAGGCCGCCGTGACCACGGCGATCGCCGGCGTGCTTACCTTGCTTGTCTTCCTGCTGATCGGCAGCGAATGGCTTACATTCCGCAAACCCTGATCCTCCGATGAGCTATTGCAAGACCGCGCCCGGCCATCCCTGGCATGGGCCTTATCATGACGGCGAATACGGCTTCCCGACCCGGGACGATGCTGTGCTTTTTGAACGACTGGCGCTGGAGATCAACCAGGCGGGCCTTTCCTGGCTGACAGTTCTGAAGAAGCGGGCCGCGTTCTTCGAAGCCTTTCAGGGCTTCGATCCGAAGGTCGTTGCCGGCTTCGACGAGGCGGACCGGGCGCGGCTGCTCGGGGATGCGCGGATCATCCGCAACCGTCTCAAGGTCGCAGCCGTCATGGAAAACGCCAGCCGGGTGGTCGCCATCCAGTCCGAATATGGTTCCTTCGCCTCGTGGCTCGACGCGCATCATCCCTTGCCTAAGGACGACTGGGTCAGGCTGTTCAGGAAGACCTTCAAATTCATGGGAGGCGAGATCGTCGGCGAATTTTTGATGAGCACGGGCTATCTGCCGGGCGCGCACGACCCCGATTGCCCGATCTATGCCCGTATCGCTGCGCTCGATCCGCCCTGGATGCGCGGAATCGCCGGCCGGGCAAGCTGTTGAATGCAGGGGCGGACGCTGTAGATTGGCGCCGCTTCCCGGGACATTCAATCGAGCTTTCCTCTCATGCGCCGAACCCGCCTTTTCCTGCCGACTTTGAAGGATGTGCCCTCCGAGGCGCAGATCGTTTCGCATCGCCTGATGTTGCGTGCCGGCATGGTCCAGCAGGCGTCGGCCGGCATCTATTCCTGGCTCCCGCTCGGCTTTCGTGTGCTGAAGAAGGTCGAGCAGGTCGTTCGCGAGGAGCAGGACCGGGCGGGAGCTCAGGAAGTGCTTATGCCGACCGTGCAATCGGCGGATCTCTGGCGCCGCTCGGGCCGCTATGACGACTATGGCCCGGAAATGCTTCGAATCCGGGACCGGCACGACCGCGACATGCTCTACGGACCGACCAATGAGGAGCAGATTACCGAAATTTTTGCGACCCACATCCGCAGTTACCGCGACCTGCCCAAAATGCTCTACCACATCCAGTGGAAGTTCCGGGACGAGGTCCGGCCCCGCTTCGGCGTGATGCGGGGCCGTGAGTTCCTGATGAAGGACAATTATTCCTTCGACCTCGACTTCGAATCGGCCCGCCTCTCCTACAACAAGATGTTCGTCTCCTATCTCAGAACATTCGCCCGGCTCGGCCTGAAGGCGGTGCCGATGGAAGCGGAGTCGGGGCCTATCGGCGGCAATCTCAGCCACGAATTCCTTATCCTCGCAGATACGGGCGAGAGCAGCGTTTATTGCGACCGGGACTGCGTGGAGTTCGACATGCTCGCCCGTGAGGTCGATTACGAGAACCCGGAGGCGGTTCGGGCTGTGGTGGAGGATTTCACCCGGCCCTACGCGCGCACCGACGAAAAGCACGATGCAGCTGTCTTCGAGGCCGAGGTGCCGTCCGAGCGGCGTTATGTCGGGCGCGGCATCGAGGTCGGCCACATCTTTTATTTCGGCGCCAAATATTCCGAACCGCTCGGCGCGCGTATAACGACCGCCGGAGGGGAGGAGACCGCGGTGCATATGGGCTCCTACGGTGTTGGCGTTTCGCGGCTGGTAGGTGCGGTAATCGAGGCGAGCCACGATGAACAGGGTATCGTCTGGCCGGAATCCGTTGCGCCCTACGGGGTCGGGATCGTCAACCTGCGGCAGGGCGATGAGCGTTGCGACGGCGTCTGCGACGATCTTTACGCCAAACTTGTCCACCGGGAGCCGCTTTATGACGACCGCCCGGAGCGCGCCGGGGTGAAATTTGCGGATATGGACCTGATCGGTCTGCCCTGGCAGGTGATCGTCGGTCCGCGCGGCCTCGACAAGGGACACGTCGAGCTCAAGCGCCGCGCGACCGGCGAACGCGAGGAGATTTCGCTGGAATCGGCATTGGCGCGGCTCGCCTGATGTTCCCGGCATTCGAGCGGACCGTCGCTTTCCGCTATTTGCGTGCGCGGCGGCAGGAAGGGTTCATATCGCTCACCGCGATCATCTCGCTGGTTGGCATCGCGCTTGGCGTTGCGACGCTGATCGTCGTGATGGCGGTTATGAACGGCTTTCGCGCCGAGCTGTTCGACCGTGTGCTGGGCCTGAACGGCCATATCGCGGTGATGGCGCCGGATCGCGGCCCGCTCGGTGATTTCGACAAGCTGACCGGCCAGGTGCGGTCGGTCGAGGGGGTCACGAGCGCGCATCCCTCTGTGGAAGGGCAGGCGATGGTTGTGCGCGAAGGCGTCGCTTCGGGGGCGCTTGCCCGGGGAATCAGGGCAGAGGACCTGCGCTCGCTTGCAATCGTCACCGACAACCTGCGCTCCGGGGCGCTTGATGCGTTCGGCGATCCGTCTGGCGTGGTGCTCGGCGACCGCCTGGCGGCCCGAATCGGGGTGGGGCCCGGCGGACGCATTTCCATGGTGGCGCCAAAGGGCAGCGCCGGGCCGTTCGGTGCCATGCCGCGGACCAAGGCGTTTCGCGTGCTCGCGACCTTCCAGGTCGGGATGTACGAATATGACAACACCTATGCTTACATGCCGCTGGAAACGGCGCAGCGTTTCTTCAAGCTCGGCAACGGCGTCACCAATATCGAGGTAAAGATTACCGATCCGGAAAATGTGCGCGAGGTCGGCGCGCGCATCCTGTCAGCGACCGATCCTGACGTGCGTGTGTTCGACTGGCGCCAGTCCAATGCAAGCTTCGTGAGCGCGCTCGAAGTCGAGCGGAATGTCATGTTCCTCATCCTCACGCTCATCATCATGGTGGCGGCGTTCAATGTCCTCTCCAGCATGATCATGCTGGTGAAGGACAAGGCGCGGGACATCGCCATCCTTCGGGCCATCGGCGCGACGCGCGGTTCGATGATGCGTATTTTCTTCCTTACGGGGGCGTCCATCGGCGTGATCGGCACCGCGCTCGGCTTCGGCCTCGGCCTCGCTTGCGCGGTGAATATCGAGCGCCTGCGCCGGTGGATCGAGAGCTTCACCGGGACGGACCTGTTCCAGGCGGAAATCTATTTCCTTTCCAGGCTGCCGGCCAGGGTGGACTCGACGGAGGTGGCGGCCGTGGTGGCGATGAGCCTTCTCCTTTCCTTCCTGGCGCCGCTCTATCCCTGCTGGCGGGCGGCGCGGCAGGATCCGGCGGATGCGCTGCGCTATGAGTAGGGTGGCGCTGAAACTTGATGGCGTGCAGCGCGCCTTCGCGCAGGGCGACACGAGGTTGCCGGTGTTGCGGCAGGTCGACCTGACCGTGAGCGAAGGCGAAACCGTGGCGCTGATCGGACCTTCGGGTTCCGGCAAGACGACGCTGCTCCAGATCGCGGGCCTGCTGGACCAGCCGGACGCCGGCGAAGTCCGGATTTGCGGCGAAAGCGCCGCCGGCCTCGCCGACAAGAAGCTGAGCGCCATGCGGGCGCGCCATCTCGGCTTCGTATTCCAGTTCCACCAATTGCTGCCGGAATTCTCGGCGCGCGAGAACCTCGTGATCCCGCAGCTCGTCACCGGCCGGTCGAAACGCGAGGCGCGCTCGCGGGCGGATGCCCTCCTCGCCATGGTCGGCCTGTCGAACCGGGCGGACCACCGCCCGGCGCGGCTTTCCGGCGGCGAGCAGCAGCGCGTCGCCATAGCGCGGGCCACCGCCAATGCGCCCCGCCTGTTGCTGGCTGATGAGCCGACCGGCAATCTCGACGAAGCCAATGGGCGCCTCGTCATACGGACCTTTCTCGAACTGGCGCATGAAGCCGGCGTCGCCGCCCTGGTCGCGACCCACAATATAAACCTTGCCCGCCAGCTGGACCGGATCGTCCGGCTGGAGGACGGCGTGCTGCAGGAGCATTCAGCCGACTAGGGTGCGGTGCATGATCCGCTCTTCGGCGGGGTCGTAGTCGTGCCGGACCATATGCAGCGCCTGGGCATTGTCCCAGATCAGCACATCGCCCGCGCGCCAGCGATGGCGGTAAACGAAGCGGTCCTGCTCGCAATGGGCGATCAGCCGGTCCATCAGCGCCTGCGAGGCGGCGGCGTCCATGCCGTCGAAGCGCTCGATGCGGATCGGGTTGAAATAAAGCGCCTTGCGGCCGCTGACGGGATGGGGCCGCGCCAGCCGATGACGGGCGCTCGGCGCCTCGCGCGCCTCCTCCGACGTCATCGTCGCCATGCGGCGCGGCGCATAGCGGCTGTTATAGACATGGTGGCCGACCAGCGGGTCCACTTCGCGGCGCGTCTCCTCATCCAGCGCTTCATAGGCGGCGCGCTGGTTGGTGACGCTTGTGTCGCCGCCTTCGCCGGGCAGGCGGATGGCGCGCAGCATCGTGCCGCGGGGCGGGTCGGGCAGGTGGGAATGGTCTGTGTGCCAGGTGCCGCCGACATTGAGCGGCTTGTTGTCACCAAGCGTGTCCCTGTGCTTGCTCGAAAGCAGGCGGATGAACGGAAATCCCTCGACGCGGTATTCCGGCCGTTGCACGGGCTGCGGCACGTTCTCGCCGAAAAGGCCGGCAAGCCGCATGAAACCCGCTTCGTCCATATCCATATCCCGGAACGCCAGCACGACCCGGTCGGTCCAGGCTTCCAGCAGGCGCCGGCGGGCCGCCTCGTCAGCGCCGTCGCGCCCGATGTCGAACCCCAGCACCTCGGCGCCGACGACTCCCGGCAGCGGGCGAATCTCGAAAGCCATAGCAACTGATCTCCCTGCTCCGGTCAGGCGCCCCTGACGTTCGGCGTGCGCCGCTCCCGCCAGGCGCTGTGGGCCTCTTCCTTGTCCTCGGTCAATTCCAGCGTCATGAACCGGTAAAGGTCAACGAGGGCGGCGTCCTTGAGGTTCGGGATGTCCATGCCGCGGTTGAGCGACTCCTTGGTGAGCCGCACAGCCAGCGGCGGCAGCGCAGCGACATGCTCGGCAATTTCCATCGCCTTGCCCATCAGCGTCTCATGCGGCACCAGCCATTGCGCGAGCCCGATGCGGTGCGCCTCCTCTGCGTCGAGCGGGAAGCCCATTGCGAGGCGCATGGCGAGGCCCTTGCCGACGAGCCGGGCGAGACGCACGGAGCCGCCATAGGCGGGCAAAATGCCGAGCGCCGTCTGCGGCAGCCGCCACTCCGCCCGGTCGCTCGCCACGACAAGATCGCAGCAGAAGGTCAGGATGCAGCCGATCCCGATGGCATAGCCATTGACCGCCGCGACGATCGGTTTCGGGAAGTCCATGAAGACATCGAAGGGAAAGCGCTCCCGCTTCGACAGTCCCTTGACGAATTCCGCGACCGGCGGCATCGCATGCGTGTTCGGGTCCTTCAGGTTGGCTCCCGCCGAGAAAGCACGTCCTTCCTCATCGCCCGTCACCACCACGGCGCGCACGCTGTCATCGTCCGCCCAGCGGGCGAAGTGCCCCGCGATGCCGTCATAAAAGTCCTGCCCCCAGGCATTGCGGGCTTCCGGGCGGCTCAGCGTCGCAACCGCGACATAGTCATGCTGTGCGGTAAGAAAAGGCATGCAGTTTATCTCCCTGGAACCGGCGAGCCGTTTTCCACCCACTTGCTTCGAGCGGCGGGTTTGCGACACGGCGCGCCTGCCAGAATGTCATGATGTGTCATGTTTTGTCATTCAATGTCATGAGGTCCTTGCCCAAGATGCATAATCCACGTTCGTTTCCGACATATCTCACCGTCTTCCGTTCGCCCCGGAATCGAAAAGCGGCTCCCGGAAGAAGCCGCCTTTGTACTCTCCCAGCTTACCACGGTTTCCTTCATGTCAAATCTGCGCCCTCCGGCGCCGAGCGGGCTGCCGGCGATTCAAGGACGGATGGCGAAGCGGGACGGTCCGCGCTGCGCCTCCAGCTGCTGCTGGCTCCACTCGACCCATTCGCACAGCATGGAGCGCGTCTCGCAAGGGTCGATGAGCTCGTGCATGGAGAAGCTCTCCGCACGCCGGGCCGGGGAAAGGGTCGCCGCCATACGCGCCTCAATCTCGGCGCGCTTCGCTTCCGGGTCCTCCGCAGCGGCGATCTCACGCCCGAAGGCGACCGCCACCCCTCCTTCGAGCGGCAGGGCGCCCATCTCGGCCGACGGCCAGCCAAGAACATAGGCGCCGGGGCCGTAATGCGCGCCCTGGGCGACGCCGTAGGACTTGCGCATGATGACCGACGCCCAGGGCGACCGGCATGTGGCCGCCGCCAGCACCGCGGCCGTGCCGGCCCGGATGGCGCCCTCCTGCTCTGCCTGGCTGCCGATCATGAAGCCGGGCTCGTCGACGAAGCTCACGATCGGCAGGTTGAAAGTCTCGCAGAACTCGATGAACCGCCGCGCCTTGCGCGCGCCGTCCGCAGTCATCGCGCCCGCATAGAAGCGCGAATCGTTGGAAAAGACGCCGACCGGGTAGCCGTTCAGCCGCGCGAGCATGGTGATCTGGCCCGGGCCGTACTGGCGCGACATCTCGAATCCCGAGTCCCTGTCCACGATCATCGCGATGGCGCGGCGCATGTTGAAGAATTTGCGCCGGTTCTCCGGCACGATGCTGCGCAGCTCGTCGTCGGCGCGGGCCGGATCGTCACCCGTATCCATGCGGACGGGCACCTGCCAGGCATTTTGCGGCAGATAGGAAAGGAACCGGCGGATCTGCGCGAGCGCATCCGCCTCATCCTCGGCGACATTGTCTATGGCGCCGCTTCTGGCATGGACCTGGACGCCGCCCAGCTCTTCCTTGGTCACGTCTTCGCCGAGCGCCCGCTTGACGACCGCCGGCCCGGCGATCAGCACCTGGGCCGTTTCCTTCGTCATCACCGCAAAATGCGCCGCAACCAGCCGGGAGGCCGGCAGGCCCGCGACCGGGCCGAGCGCCGCCGTTGCGACCGGCACCGCGCCCATACACTCGGCCACCGACGCAAAGCGGCGCGGCGCATGGACCGGCTCGCCGACCGGGCCTCCGCCGCCGGCGCCGGTAACGCTGCCGCCGCCGCCCTCGTGCAGACGGATGAGCGGCACGCGGTATTGCAGCGCAAGGTCCTCGATATAGACGCTCTTGCGCAGACCCGCCGCATTGGGCGACCCGCCGCGCACCGTGAAATCCTCGCCGCCGACAGCCACGAGCCGGCCGTCGATACGGCCCATGCCAACCACGAAATTGGCAGGCGTAAAGCTCTTGAGCGTCCCGTCGGCATTGCGCTCGACGCCGCCCGCGCCGCGCCCATGCTCGCGGAAGCTGTCCGGATCGACCAGGCCGTCGATGCGTTCGCGAACGGTCAGACGTCCCTGCGCGTGCTGGCGGGCTACCGCCTCTGCGCCGCCCTGTTCCAGCGCCGCCTTGCGCTTGGCGTGAATATCCTCGATCTCGCGGGACCAGCCCATACGTCTTTCCTTGTGGTTTCGGGCGCTGTCAGTCGGCGCGCTCCACAGCCGAATTTAGCATTGCGACGGCGCATTCGACCGCAGCGCGGCGTATCTGTGCGCGGTCGCCATCGAGATGGCGTCTCGTCGCCACGGTTTCGCCGCCGGCGGCTGCGACCGCCAGCCAGACCGTGCCGACCGGCTTTTCCGCGGAACCGCCCCCCGGCCCGGCCACGCCGGTGACGGCGATAGCGAGGTTTGCGTCCGGGCCGGCGCGGGCGAGTGCGCCCCTGGCCATCTCCCGCGCTGTTTCGCCGCTCACCGCACCGTGGGCGGCCAGCGTTTCGGCCCGCACGCCCAGCATGTCCTGCTTGGCTTCGTTGGAATAGGTGACGAAGCCGCGCCCCACTACGTCGGAAGACCCCGGTATCTCGGTCATCAGCGAGGCGATGAGGCCGCCGGTGCAGGATTCAGCCGTCGTTACCCGGAGCCTCCTGGCGCGGCAGGAGTCGAGCAGGCCTTCCGCCGCTTCCAGCAGGTCATCCGAAAAGAACGCCATGTCCCACCCCCCAATCGGCAAGATGGAGCAGCGCAGCGGCGCAGGCCGCCGCCGCCACATCGTCAGCCATCACGCCCGGTCCTCCAGGAATCTTCCGCTCGACCCATCCTACAGGCGGCGGCTTGGCGATGTCGAAAAAGCGGAATGCGATGAACCCGAGACCGTAGGCGAGGAGTTCGAGCGGCAGCGTCGCCAGCACCAGCCATTGCCCCACGACTTCATCGACCACGACCGCGCTGGCGTCGCGTTCGCCCGTTTCCCGCTCGTATCGCGAGGCCGCATGGCAGCCGGCGAGGCCCAGCAGCACGGCGGCGGCGGCTAGCGCCCAGGGTCCGCCCGTCCAGACAATCGCCCAGGCCGGAGGCAGGGCGGCAAGCGAAGCCCAGCTGCCCGGCGCCCAAGGAAGATGCCCCAGCCCGAAAACCGTGGCGAGCAGGTTCACGGCAGCGACAGGGTCGCCGTCGCCTGCGCGGCGATGCCCTCGCCGCGCCCGGTGAAGCCCAGCCTCTCCGAAGTCGTCGCCTTGACGGATACACGATCCGCCGGAATTGCCAGAATCCGGGCGAGTTCGGCGCGCATGGCGTCGCGGTGGGGGCCGATCCTCGGCGCCTCGCAGATCAGCGTCACGTCGCAATGCAGGATGCGCCCGCCCCGCGCCGCCGCCATGTCGCGCGCGCGGGCCAGGAAAATCTCCGAAGCCGCGCCCTTCCATTGCGGGTCGGACGGCGGGAAGAGCCGGCCGATGTCGCCTTCGGCCAATGCGCCGAGAATCGCGTCGGTGAGGGCGTGTACGCCGACATCGGCGTCGGAATGGCCGGCGAGTGTCCTGTCATGCGCGATGCGGACGCCGCAAAGGGTGACGCCGTCGCCGGGCGCGAGCCGGTGGACATCGAAGCCGTGGCCGGTGCGTATGTCGGGGCCCGAATACCGAGCGACGTCGTCGGGGCCCGTGATTTTTTCGAGCCGGGTGTCGCCCTGAATCACGGCGATGCCAAGCCCGGCGGCCTCGGCCAGCGCCGTGTCGTCCGAATAGGCGCCTGATGCGGCCTGCCTGTGCGCGTCCAGCAAGGCGGCAAACCGGAAGGCCTGGGGCGTCTGTATGCGCCAGAGGCCGTCGCGGGAGACGGTGCCGACCGCCTGGCCGTCCTCGACCCGCTTAAGCGTATCGGCGACCGGCAGGCCGGGCGCGGCCCCGTCATGCGTTTCCAGCGCCTCCAGCAGCCGCAGCACAACCGCCGCAGGCAGGTCCGGGCGCGCGGCATCGTGAACCAGCACATGCCTCGGCGGATCGCCGGCCAGCGCCTCCAGGCCGTTGCGGACGCTCTCCTGCCGGTTCGCTCCGCCGAAGACCGGCGGCAGCAGGTCGAGACCGGCGGTCGCCGAACGGTAGCGCCCGGTATCGTCGGGATGGATGACGCACGCCACCGGCATGAAGGGGCGGAGCGCCATCGCCGCGGCAGCCAGGACCGTCCTGTCGCCGAACGGCATGTACTGCTTGGGCTTCGGGCCGCCGAAGCGCGTGCTCCGGCCGGCCGCAACGACGAGGGCGATGCAGTCCTGCATGACGGCGGAGCATATTCCAGAACCGGGCGGGCGGCGCAACGGGCGGAGTAAACCAACCCTGATATGGTTATGTTTTGCTCATTTAATGTTTCGTCCTATAAAATGGGGATTATAAATACTAGTTGACAAGTGGGCAGGCAATCCCTATATTCCAAGGTGTTGGAAGGGAGTGACCGACCATGACGAAGAAAGCCCCCGGTAGAGCCGACCGCGAAGGCGTCACCTTGGTCCAGCTCATGGACATGTTCCCGAACGAGGAAGCCGCCACGGCTTGGTTCGAGAGCGTGATCTGGCCGGACGGCCGCTACTGCCCAAAGTGCGGGAGCGTCCATACCCGCGACGCCTCGCATCGCACGATGCCCTATTGGTGCAAGGACTGCCGGTCGTATTTCAGCGTCCGCACCGGCACGCCGCTTGCCCGTTCCAATGTGCCGCTGCGGAAATGGGCGATTGCCGTCTATCTCGTCCTGACGGACTTGAAGGGCGTTTCGTCCATGAAGCTGCATCGGGACATCGGCGTTTCGCAGCCCACGGCGTGGTTCATGCTGCACCGTATCCGCGAGGCATGGGCGGAAGACGATGACGAGCGCTTTGACGGGCCGGTGGAGGTTGACGAAGCCTATTTCGGCGGCAAGCGCGAGAACATGACCAATGCCCAGCGCAAGGCGCTCCGGGAAGCCGGAGCCGGGCGCGGCGCGGTCGGCAAGACTGCCGTGGTCGGTATTCGTGACCGGGCGACCAACGAGGTCCGCGCCGAGGTAGTGACCGATACCACCGCCGCGACGCTGAAAGGCTTCGTTCGGGAAAACACGGAAGCCGGCGCGATCCTCTATACCGACGAGGCGACGGCCTATAAGGGCATGGGCGAGTTCAAGCACGAAGCCGTCAATCATAGCGACGATGAGTATGTCCGCCCGGTCACGCACCTTGTCGGCGTCGGCGAGTTCTTCCGCGACAAGGCGCATACCAACGGCGTCGAGAGCTTCTGGAGCATGTTGAAGCGCGCTCATAAAGGCACCTTCCACAAGATCAGCCCGAAGCATCTTGAGCGGTATGTCGATGAGTTTGCGGGGCGGCACAACATCAGGGACTTAGGAACCCTCGCGCAAATGCGGGATACCGTCGCCCGGCTCGTCGGTCGCAACCTTCTCCGCCGCGACCTTGTCGCCGACAACGGCCTTCCTTCTGGCGCCCGGTCGTAAGGCCGGGTTCTCATTCCGCAGCAGCGCGCGCGCCAGCGTCACGGGCGTTGCGCCGGCAAGGTCGCGCGCCGGGTCAATCATCGGAACGCCTCTTGTCATTGTGCGGCCCTCCATTCGGCCATTGTGCGTCCGCCCTTGCTGCGATTGCAGCCGGAGCAAAGCAGTTGAAGGTTGTCGGCATGGTCGGTTCCGCCCTGCGACCGGGGCAGGATATGGTCCACCTCCATGACGCGGAACGGGAAGTGTGTGTTGCACCCGACGCAAACGCCCTCTTGCTCGCCATAGAGGCGATGCCGGTGCGTCCGGTAGTTCGGAAGCTCGCCAAGGTCCGACCGTTGCGGCGGCGTTTCTGGAACAGTCGCGCCGCCGAACAGCCCGCCGGGCCGGTCCGCCGCGATCCGCTCGTTCACCAGCTTCACGGCAAGCGGGGATAGGTCAACGCCGGCCCACTGGCGCGACAGGCGGTCCGCCGCAACCAGGGTCGTTGCGCAACCGCAGAACGGGTCCAAGACAACATCGCCGGGGCTGCTGGACGCTTTCAGGATGCGCTCAAGCAGGGCAAGCGGCTTCTGCGTCGGATAGCCCGTGCGCTCTTTCGCACGCGGATTGATGGGCGGAATGTCGGCCCAAAGATCGGGCGCCGCCTGTCCCGGCATTTCGTCGAGATACCGCTTGAGTTGTGGAACCGGACTGCCCGTGTAAATGCGCCCCTCTGCGTCAAGCTGCTCGATTTTCGTCTGCGTCATGCGCCATGCTTTGGTCACGCCGTGGAATTCATAAACTGGCCCGCGCCCGCCCGGCGGATTGAGATTTTCGAGACGATACCGCCGCCCGTCTTCGTCCCGATGCGTGAATTTCGTCCTGATATATTCAGCAGAATAGGGCAGGCGAACAGGATTGAAGGTCTCGCCGCTCGTGTAGAAGAGGATGCGGTCGGTAATCGCGCCAAACCTCTTTGCATCGGCGTGAAAGTTGAACCGCTTCCAGACAATCTCATTGCGGAAAGCCGCTCGCCCGAAGATGCCATCCATCAGCAATTTGAGGTAGTGCGAGGCGGTCGGATCGCAATGGAGGTAAATGCTTCCCGTAGGCTTCAAGATACGGCGCATTTCCAGCAGCCGGACGGCCATCATGATGCAGTAGGACTGCATGCCCTTACCATGCGCCTGCCGGGCCGCCTCGATCACGGCGTATGCGGCCGGGTTCCTGTCGGCCAGTTCCCCATGCTCATGCACATCTATGAGATCGAGCGTCCATGCGTCCTTGAACGCCGCGCCTGCCGCCTTGCTCCCTATCGGCGCCTCGTAGTGACGATTGCTGTTGAACGGCGGGTCGAGATAGATGAGGTCAACGCACTCCGAATTCATGCCCCGGAGGATAGGGAGGTTGTCGCCCGTCCAGACCGTGCCGCTCGCGAAATTTGGCGTAGCCATCCCAGTCCCCGGCTATGTGAGTAAGGTTCTGACGATCAGGAAAGCGGCGATGAGCACGATGAAGAGAGCTATCCCCCGGCCAAAGTCGCACAGCATCCCCAGAAGGATCGGCATGTCATGCTTCCACTGTTGCCGCCTCACGAACGCGCGCACGGAACGGTGCGGGTCATCGTCTCGCCCGTCGAGGCGCCAGAAGATGAAGGCGGCTATCGCCATTACCATCGCGATCAGGAGCCAGATAGCTGCCGAGAGTTCCGGTAGCATCTTGGTTATCCAGTTCCCGGCGGCGAATAGGAATCCCTCCGCCGCCACGAATGTTGCGAGCCGCCACATCCCGCCATGCTGGCAGGATTCGCGCTTCCGTCAACTAGCATTTATAATCCCCTATAAAATGGGCAAATTGAGGAGCCATGACAGACCCTGCTGCGATACTTTCCGCATTGAATGCGGCGGTGCTGACGGTGGACCGTGCCGGGACGGTCACCTCGTTCAACCCTGCCGCAGAAGGGCTGCTCAACATCGGCGCTCCCCAGGCGCTGGGGCAGCCTCTCGGCCGGATCCTGCCGGCGGACCACCCCCTGTTCGGCATGATCGGGATCGTGCGCGACCGGGGCGTCAATCTGACGGAGTACGAGATTTCCATCGAGACGCCGCGCGTGAAGCTGCCCGTGGTCGTTGCGCAGGTGTCTCCGGTCACCGAAGACGCCGGCGTCATCGCGGTCACGCTTGTGGCGATGACCCTTGCGCGCGAGATCGACCGGCATCTTTCGCATCGCGGCGCGGCGCGGTCCGTCGGCGCCATGGCCGCCATGCTCGCCCATGAAATCAAGAACCCGCTTGCCGGCATCCGGGGCGCCGCCCAGCTTATCGAGGCGAATGTCGATGCGGGCGACAGGGAACTGGCGGCGCTCATCCGCGAAGAGGCCGACCGGGTGGCGGCGCTGGTCGACCGGATGGAGGCCTTCGCCGGGCCGGACGGGCTGGAACGCAAGCCCGTGAACATCCACGAAGTCCTGAACCGGGTGCGCCGGGTTTCCGAAACGGGGTTCGCATCGAACGTCTCGTTCGTGGAGGAATACGACCCGTCGCTGCCATCGGTTCCGGGCGATCGTGACCGGCTGGTGCAGGTGTTCCTCAACCTGGTGAAGAACGCCGCCGAAGCCTGCTCTGAAGAGGGGGGGGAGATCGTGCTGCGCAGCGTCTATCGGCACGGGCAGCGGCTTGCGGTTTCCGGAAGCGGCAGGCGTGTTCATCTCCCGCTCGAAGTCTCCGTGCAAGACAATGGCGGCGGCATTCCGGAGGAGTTGCACAGGACGCTGTTCGACCCGTTCGTGACCGGCAAGCAGGGCGGGCAGGGGCTTGGCCTGGCGCTCGTCGCCAAGGTGGTGGACGAGCATGCGGGCGCCGTCGCATTCGAGAGCGAACCCCGGCGCACTGTCTTTCGCGTCCTGCTGCCTGTAGATACCGAGGAAGGAGGTGCGCAGTGAGCGCTACCATTCTTGTCGCCGACGATGACCGCGCCGTGCGCACCGTGCTCAGTCATGCGCTCGGGCGGGCGGGCTACGAGGTCAGGGCGACCGGCAACGCCGCCACTTTGTGGCGCTGGGTGCAGGAAGGCGAGGGCGACCTGGCGATAACCGATGTCGTGATGCCGGACGAGAACGGCCTCGACCTGGTGCCCCGGATACGCCGGCGAAGGCCGGAACTGCGCGTTATCGTGATGAGCGCCAGATCCACCTTGCAGACCGCCGTCAAGGCGGCGGAGCGGGGCGCGTTCGACTATCTGCCCAAGCCGTTCGACATCGCGGAACTGATCGGAATCGTGAAGAGGGCGCTGAGCGCGCCGCCGGCCGACCCGCCCGCCGAAGGGGAAGACGACGAGGCCGGCCGCCTGCCGCTGATCGGCCGTTCCGCGGCCATGCAGGAAATCTACAGGGTCGTCGCGCGTCTGGTCGGCGTGGACCTGACGGTGACGATCACAGGCGAGTCGGGAACGGGCAAGGAGCTGATCGCACGGGCGCTCCACGACTACGGCGCCCGACGCAACGGGCCGTTCGTTGCGATCAACATGGCGGCGATTCCGAAGGACCTGATCGAGGCCGAACTGTTCGGGCATGAGCGGGGGGCCTTCACCGGCGCCTCGCAGCGCATGGCCGGACGGTTCGAACAGGCGGAAGGCGGCACGCTGTTTCTCGACGAGATCGGCGACATGCCGATGGAGGCGCAGACCAGGCTGCTGCGTGTGTTGCAGGAGGGCGAATACACGCGGGTCGGCGGCCGGCGGCCGCTCCGCGCCAATGTTCGCATCGTGGCCGCCACCCACCGCGACCTCCGCCTCGCCATCCGGCAGGGGCTGTTCCGCGAAGACCTGTTTTACCGGCTGAACGTCGTGCCGTTGCGCGTGCCGCCGCTCCGCCAGCGGCGCGAGGACATTCCCGAACTCGTTGCGCATTTCCTTTCCGTCGCGCGCCGCGAGGGCCTCGGCGCGAAGACGATCGACAGCGAAGCGATGCGCTGCCTCCGCGCCTATTCATGGCCCGGCAATATCCGCGAACTCGAAAACCTCATCCGGCGGATCGCCGCACTCTATCCCCAGGACACGGTCGGCACGGAGATCGTCGAGGCCGAGCTTGCGGAGATCGCCGAAGAAGCCGTCGAGGAATTTCGAGCGAGCGCGGAACGGGCCGAATCGCTCGGCGAAGCGGTGGATATCCATCTGCGCCGGTATTTCCCGTTGCAGGGCGGCGGCATTCCGGAGTCGGGCCTCTACGAACGAATCGTCCGCGAGATCGAACGCCCGCTGATCCAGCATTGTCTCGCAGCCACGAACGGCAACCAGATTAAATCCGCGGAAATTCTGGGCCTCAACCGGAACACGCTGCGCAAGAAAATCCGTTATCTCGAAATTCCGGTGGTCCGCGGTTTGCGCTGATGCCGGGGCGCTTCGGAAGTCTGTCGGTGGTGAGAAGATGGGCGGCCTTCGCCTTTGCCGGCCTCGCGGCCTTCTCCGGCGTGCTTACCTATCTGGCGATGACGGGCGCAGTGCCCTTCATTCCGCCGACCGTCCCGAATGTCGTCGTCCTGCTGGTCATCGATCTGTTGCTGCTGGTCTTGCTGGCGACGGTTGTCGGATACCGGGTCGTGGCGCTGTGGAGGCAGAGGCGGCGGCGGCGCGGCGGCTCCCAGCTCCATGTGCGCCTCGCCGTGCTGTTCACTGCCGTGGCGCTCGTGCCGACGGTTCTTGTCGCGCTGTTTACCGTGCTGTTTTTCGACTACGGGTTGCACGGGTGGTTCAGCCAGCGGGTGCAGACGGCTCTGGATCGCTCGCTTGCAGTCGCCGAAGCCTATCTGACGGAGCACCGGCGCGTGCTCGTATCCGATGCGCTGGCCATGGCGAACGACCTCAGCCGCGGCGGCCCTCTGCTGTTCGCCAATACCCGCGGCCTGGAGAATGTCCTCGAGGCGCATGCAAATGCGCGGTCCCTTTCCGATGCCCAGGTCCTCGAGGCCGGGGGACGGGTCCTGGCGCGTTCGATGTTCTCTTTCGAGGCGGTCTTTTCGCCCGTCCCCGAATGGGCGCTGGAGGCAGCCCGGCGCGGCGAGGTCGCCGTCGTGGAAGACGCGGACGGAGACCGCCTGGGCGCGCTGCTTCGCATTGCCGGCCTCGACGAGACCTTCCTCTATATCGGGCGTTATGTGGACCCCATCGTCGTCAACCAGGTGACACGGGTGCGCGCGGCCGTGGCCGAATACGAAGCCTTCGAGGGGCAGCGCACCAATATCGAATTCACCTTCGCAATGATGTTCGCGACGGTGGCGGCGCTGTTCATATTCGCTGCGATCTGGGTAGGCTTTAACCTGGCCGCCCAGCTGGCGGAGCCGATTACGGACCTCATCTCTACGGCCGACCGGGTGCGGGGCGGCGATCTGACTGCGCGGGCGTCGGTAGGCGCAACGGAGCGGGGAGAGATCGGGGCGCTCGGCCGGGCTTTCAACCGCATGACCGGTCAACTCGTCCGCCAGCGCGCTGCGCTCGTCGATGCCAATCTCGAACTGGAGGAGCGGCGCCGGTTTACGGAGGCTGTACTCGCCGGCGTCGCGGTCGGTGTGGTGGGGCTGGATGCGGAGCAACGGGTGCATCTGCCGAACAGGGTCGCTTCCGACCTGCTGGGCCTGGACCTCGGCGAACATCTCGGCTGCCCGGTGACGGAGCTCGTCCCCGCGTTCGGAGCCGCTTTGGACGAGGCGGCGCAGCGCTCCGACCGGTCTGTCGAAACCGAGGTCGCGATCGAGCGCAACGCCGAGCCTCGCACCTTCCAGCTTCGCGTGACTGCGGAGCCTTCGCCCGATGGGTTGGGAGGGTTCGTGCTGACATTCGCGGATATCACTGACCTTCAATCGGCGCAGCGCATGGCGGCATGGTCCGACGTCGCGCGCCGCATCGCCCACGAGATCAAGAACCCGCTGACGCCGATACAGCTCGCCGCCGAGCGCCTCCGCCGCCGCTACGCCAAACAGATCGAGGACGATCCGGAAACCTTCTCGCTCTGTATCGACACCATCGTGCGCCAGGTGGACGACATGCGCCGGATGGTCAACGAATTCGCGTCCTTCGCGCGTATGCCGGCTCCGGCGCTGGTGGAAACCGACCTTGCCGATATCGTGCGCCGGACGGCCTTTCTGCAAAAGGAAGCCGCCGCCGTCGATATCGACATGCGCCTGCCCGGCGGTCCCGTCCTGCAGGTCTGTGATGCGCAACTTCTGGGCCAGGCCTTGACCAACCTTATTCTGAATGCGGTGCAGGCTCTCGAAAACGGAGGCGACCGTATCCTCGTCGCGCTCGCCGAACTGCCGGAGACGGTAGAGATATCGGTGGAGGACAACGGGCCGGGCTTTCCGGCGGAGCTGCGCCACCGATTGACCGAACCCTATGTCACCACCAAGGGACGGCGCGGCGCGGGCCTCGGACTTGCCATCGTCCAGAAGATCGTCGAGGATCAAGGGGCGGCGCTTTATCTGGAGGATGGCGAGGCTGGAGGCGCCCGTGTGCGGATTGTTTTCCGGCGCGGCGAGGCCGCTGCGGAGCCGGAACGGGGCCGACCTCACAATGCATGACATCCTGATTGTCGATGACGAGCAAGATATCCGGCAGTTGATTGCCGGCGTGCTGCAGGACGAAGGGTTCGAAGCGCGCAGCGCGAGCAACAGTGACAGGGCGCTGGAGGAGCTGCAGAAGCGCCAGCCGAGCGTGCTGCTGCTCGATGTGTGGCTGGAGGGCAGCCGCCTGAGCGGCATGGAACTGCTGCGCCATGTCCGTAAACGGCATGACGACCTGCCTGTGCTGATGATTAGCGGCCATGGCAGCATCGAGACCGCGGTCGCGGCAATCCGCGACGGGGCCTATGATTTCGTCGAGAAGCCGTTCACCACCGACAGGCTGCTTCTGGCTATTTCCCGGGCGATGGAGGCTTTCCGCCTGCGACGCGAGAATGCCGAACTCCGCTTGCATACGGGCGCCATGACGGAGTTGATCGGGCGGTCGCCCGAGATTTCACAAACGCGCAGCCTGATCGAGCGTGTGGCGCCGACCGGCAGCCGCGTTCTCATCCAGGGCCCGCCCGGCAGCGGCAAGGAGGTCGCTGCACGCATGATTCACAGCTGTTCGCGCCGGAGCGCAGGGCCGTTCGTGGTGGCGAACTGCGCCATCATGGCCCCGGCGCGGCTCGAGGAAGAGCTGTTCGGGAGCGAGGAAGGTGCCGGCAAGACCGGCCTTCTGGAGCGCGCCCATGGCGGCACCCTGATGCTGGACGAGATTGCCGACATGCCGCGCGAAACCCAGGGCAAGATCATTCGCGTCCTCCAGGAGCAGACATTTCTGCGCGTCGCGGGAGCCCAGAGGGTGAGCGTCGATGTGCGCATCATTGCAACCTCGAACCGGGATCTTGCCGCCGAAGTCGCGCAGGGACGCCTGCGTCAGGACCTTTTCTACCGGCTCAATGTCGTGCCGTTTGAAATTGCGCCTCTGCGCCGGCGGCGGGAAGACATCCCGCTTCTGGTCGAGCATTTTCTGGAATTATACGCCAGACAGGCGGGCACGAATCCGCTGACGGTGGCGGAAGATGCAATGGCGGCGCTTCAGGCCTATGACTGGCCGGGAAATGTCCGCGAACTGCGCAACATTGTGGAGCGGCTTTCGATCCTGGCGCTGGGCGAGGGTTCCTTAGTGTTGCGCGCCAGTGCGCTTCCCCCCGAACTCTACAAGGATGCGCCGGTTATCTCGCATTTCGAAAAAGGCGATGCGATGATGTCGCTGCCTCTGAGGGAAGCGCGCGAGATGTTCGAGCGCGAATATCTGCTCGCCCAGATGCGCCGTTTCGGCAACAATATTTCCCAAACTGCGCAATTTATCGGCATGGACCGCTCGACCCTTCACCGCAAGCTCAGGGCCTTCGGTCCCGCACAAGCCGTCGAACCGGACCGGCAGGCATGACGTCGCGGCCATGCGCGTAATCGTCTGCGGCGCCGGTCAGGTCGGCATGAACATTGCCCGCTATCTGGCGGCGGAGCGCAACGACGTCACCGTGGTGGACCGATCCTCGGAATTGATCGAGCAATTGGCGGAAACCCTGGATATCCGGGCGGTTGCCGGTCATGCGTCCAGTCCCGACGTGCTGGCGCGGGCCGGCGCGGAAGACGCGGATATGCTGATTGCGGTTACCCTCGTGGACGAGATCAACATGATCGCGTGCCAGGTAGCGCATTCACTGTTCAACATCCCGACCAGGATCGCACGCATCCGCCGCCCGTCCTACCTCGACGGTCACTGGGCGGACCTGTTCGCGCGCGAAGCCATGCCTATCGACACGATCATTTCTCCCGAGCGCGAAGTGGCAAGCGCGATCATGCGCAGGCTGTCCCGGCCGGGAACGACGGAGATGATCCCGTTTGCGGACGGACGGGTCCGGTTGATCGGCGTGCGCCTCGACGATGCCTGCCCGATCGTCAATACGCCGCTGCGCCAGTTGACGGCGCTGTTCCCGGACCTGAACATCAACGTAGTCGGAATCATCCGCGGCGAGCGGAAATTCGTTCCCAGGGCGCGCGATCAGATGCTGGTCGGGGATGAAGTCTATTTCATCGTGGACAACGCCCATGCGACCCGCGCCATGACGGCGTTTGGCCACGAAGAAAAGGAAGCCGAGCGCGCGGTCATAATCGGGGGCGGCAATATCGGGCACCGGCTTGCAAGCCTGATAGAAGAAGAGCTTCCGCATGTGCGCCTGCGCCTGATCGAGCGCGACCGCGAAAAGGCCGCCGAGCTTACGGATACCTTGCGGCGGACCACCGTGTTGCAGGGCGACGCTCTCTCCGAAGATCTTCTGGAGGAAGCCAATTTCGAAAACGCAGACCTGACGATCGCGCTCACGAATGACGACGAAACCAACATTCTGGCGTCATTGCTGGCGAAACGGGCCGGGGCGTCGCGCACAGTCGCGCTCATCAACAAGTCCGCCTATAGCGCGCTGATAAGCCCCCTGGATATCGACGTCGTCATAAACCCCCGGGCGATTACCGTCTCGCAAATCCTGCAGCACGTACGCCGCGGACGGGTCCTGGCGGCGTTCTCCATCGGGGACGATTTCGGCGAGGCGCTGGAAGTGGAAATCCTTGAGACCTCCATGGTGACAGACAAGGACCTGAGGATGCTCAAGATGCCCGCCGGATCCATTGTGGGGGCCATTCTGCGTGGCGACCGGGTTATGATTCCGCGTGGGCGCACCATGATCCGCGCGGGAGACCGAGTCGTTCTGTTCTCCATGACGGCGGTGCTCAAGCGGGTCGAGCAGATGTTCGCTGTGCGTCTGGAGTTCTTCTAGAGACGGGGAGGAAACGGACTTGGCCAGAATCGCCTATGTCAACGGCCGCTATGTGCCGCATCGCGAGGCGGCGGTGCATGTGGAGGACCGCGGCTACCAGTTCGCCGACGGGGTTTACGAGGTCATCGCGGTGCGCGCCGGCCGGTTCGTCGATGCCGAGCCGCATCTCGACCGACTGGACCGTTCACTCGGCGAATTGCGGATTGCCCCGCCCATGAATCGCCCGGCCCTTTATCATGTGTTGGATGAGGTAAGACGCCACAATCGTATAGAAAACGGTATTGTTTACCTTCAGGCGACACGCGGCGTTGCGCGCCGGGATCATCCGTTTCCGGCAGACGCCGAAACCGCGCTGGTGGTGACCGGCAGCCGCAAATCACCGCCAAATGCCGGGATATTGGAAACCGGCGTGGACGCCGTCTCGGTGCCGGACAATCGCTGGAAGCGTTGCGACATCAAATCGGTTTCGCTGCTGCCCAACATCCTGGCCAAGCAGACGGCGAGGGAGGCCGGCGCCTATGAAGCGGTGTTCGTGGACGAGGAGGGGTTCGTCACCGAGGGCAGCTCGACCAATGTCTGGATTGTGACCTCGGGCGGCGAACTTCTTACAAGGGAACTCGACCACGGCATTCTGGCGGGCGTCACGCGCGGAACCGTCTCGAAGCTGGCCGAGCGCCTGGGCCTCGACTTCGCCGAACGCCGCTTCACCATCGAGGAGGCGAGACGGGCCCGGGAAGCCTTCGTCACCAGCGCGACCTCTTATGTCACGCCCGTGGTCAGGATAGACGAGGCGGTTATCGGCAACGGAAAACCCGGCTCCACCGCACGCGCTCTGTTCGAGGTCTATGCGCGCTATATGGAGCACGGAGACGCCGCTGCATGACCCGTCCGGTCGTCCTTTTCGACTGGGACGGGACGCTGGTGGACAATTGGCCGGTCATTCATGAAGCGCTGGCGGCCACGCGCAAATCCTTCGGATTGCGGCGGTGGACCTTCGCCGAAACCTTGCAGCATGTGTCCCGCTCGGGCCGCGAGAGTTTCCCGACCATGTTCGGCACTGACTGGCGGCGGGCGAGCGACATGTTTTACGCGGCATTCGAGGCCCGCCATCTGGATGCGTTGACACTGTTGCCCGGCGCCGGGGCGTGCCTGGACCGCCTCGAAGCCGCCGGCTTCGCGCTTGCCGTCGTTTCCAACAAGAACGGCGTTTATCTGCGGCGAGAGGCGGACCGCCTGGGCTGGACCGGCCGCTTCGAGGCGCTGGTGGGCGCGGGGGACGCATGCCGCGACAAGCCGGACGCCGCGCCTGTCAGAATGGCTCTCGGCGGGCAGGCGGGGTGTTGGCTGGTCGGGGACTCGGATACCGACATCCGCACGGCGCGCAATGCGGGCCTGCGCTCGGCCGTCGTGCCTTATCCCGGCGGTTCCCCGCCGGACATGCGCGCCGATGCGCGCTGCGACAGTCTGGCCGCAATTCCGGACCTTGTCGTGTTCTCGCGCTGCATCAATTAAAACTGGGAAGGAAGCTGCCGCGGCAACGGCCGGGCGGCCTTCCGAGCGTCAGCCGGGGTCAACGCCGATGTCGTCCTCCCAGAAAAACAGGAACCTCCAGGATCTCTTCCTCAACCATATCAGGAAGGCGAAATCGCCGGTTACGGTATTCCTCGTGAACGGCGTCAAATTGCAGGGCCTGGTTGTTTCGTTCGATAATTTCTCGGTGCTGCTGCGCCGCGACGGCCATTCGCAGCTCGTGTACAAGCACGCGATCTCGACCATCATGCCGTCGACGCCGATCCAGCTCTTCGACCGCGAAGACGATCCCGCTTGACGGAAGCAGCCCTCGTCGTCCACCCGGTTGTCCGCAGGGATGCGCTGAGAGCGCCCGAGGCGCGTCTGGCGGAGGCCGTTCGGCTGACCGAGTCCATTGGCGTGAAGGTTCCGGCGACGCGCATTGTGCGCCTTGCCCGGCCGCGCCCTGCAACCCTGCTCGGCAACGGGGCGATAGACGATGTGAAGGACGCGCTTGCCGAGAAGGAAGCCGGCCTCGTTGTTGTGGACGGCGTGCTGACGCCGGTGCAGCAGCGAAATCTGGAGCGAGCGTGGGCCGCAAAGGTCATCGACCGTACAGGCCTCATTCTGGAAATATTCGGCGCCAGGGCGCGAACGCGGGAAGGCGTGTTGCAGGTGGATCTGGCCGCGCTCAGCTACCAGCGCACTCGTCTCGTCCGCTCCTGGACCCATCTCGAGCGACAGCGGGGCGGGGCGGGCTTTCTCGGAGGGCCGGGCGAAGCCCAGATCGAGATCGACCGCAGGCTGATCGACGAAAAGATCGTCAAGCTGAAGCGCCAGCTTGAGGAGGTCCGCCGCACGCGGGGCATCCAGCGCCGGGCCCGGCGGCGGGTGCCGTTCCCGGTCATTGCCCTGGTCGGATACACCAATGCCGGCAAGTCGACCCTGTTCAACCGCCTGACCGGCAGCGGCGTTCTTGCCCAGGACCAGCTCTTCGCGACCCTGGACCCGACCATGCGCGGGCTCGACCTGCCATCGGGCCGGCGGGCCATCCTCTCCGACACGGTGGGGTTCATTTCGGACCTGCCGACGCAGCTTGTCGCCGCCTTTCGGGCAACCCTGGAAGAGGTGATTGAGGCAGACCTGATCCTGCATGTCCGCGACATCGCCGACTCAGACACGGCCGCGCAGAAGCACGACGTCGATCTCGTGCTGGACGAGCTGGATGCGCATCTCACGCCCCGGCTCGAAGTGTGGAACAAGATAGACCTGACGGCCGCTCCGGCGGCGAATGGCGGCGGCATTCCGGTATCGGCGGTGACGGGGCAGGGGGTCCGGAGTCTGCTGGAGGCGGTGGATACGGTGCTCTCGCACTCGCAGACTGTGTCGGAGTTCGTCCTGCCGCCGGGCGACGGGGCGGCTATTGCGTGGCTTTACCGGCATGGCGATGTGCAGCGGCGCGAGGACGGCGACGAGCGGGTGTCGTTAACGGTTGCTCTTGATCCGGCGGACCGCGCGCGCTTCGAACGTCGGTTTCAGCCGGAGCGCAGCAGCCTGACGCCGGCGTCGCGCTCAAAGAGATAGAGCAACGTCCTGAGCGCGCCTCCGCGGGCGCCGGAGAGGTCGGGGTCGCGCTCCACGATCAGGCGCGCTTCGTCGCGGGCCATGCGTAGCATGTCGCCATGCTCGTCCAGATCGGCGATGCGGAACGCCGGCAGCCCACTCTGCCTCGTGCCCAGCAATTCGCCGGCGCCGCGCAGTTCGAGGTCGGCTTCGGCGATGCGGAAGCCGTCGTCGCATTCCCTGAGGAGCCTGAGCCGCTTTTCCGCCGCCTGACCGAGCGGCTCTCCGTAAAGCAGAACGCAGGCGCCTGGCTGCCCGCCGCGGCCGATGCGGCCGCGAAGCTGGTGCAATTGCGCAAGGCCGAACCGCTCCGCCTGTTCGATGACCATGATGTCGGCCGCGGGAACATCGACGCCGACTTCGATCACTGTGGTGGCCACGAGCAGGCTCGCCCTTCCTTCCGCGAACGCCGCCATGGCAAGCGCTTTTCGGTCCGCCGCCATGCGGCCGTGGATGAGCGCCACCCGGTCGTCGAAGACCGGCTGCAGGTCTGCAAAACGGGCCTCCGCGGCGGCGGCGTCTGTCCTGTCGCTCTCCTCCACCAGCGGACAGACCCAATAGGCGCGGCGCCCGGCGTCAATGGCCGCGCCGATGCGCTCCACGATCCTGTCCAGCTGTTCCATGCGCAACACGCGCGTCTCCACCGGCTTGCGGCCGGGCGGCTTCTCGTCGAGGCGCGAGGTGTCGAGATCGCCGTAAGCCGTCATCAGCAGGGTCCGGGGGATGGGCGTCGCCGTCATCGCCAGCGTGTGAACGTCACGGCCCTTGTCGGTGAGCGCCAGGCGCTGCTCGACGCCGAAGCGATGCTGCTCGTCGATCACGGCGAGGCGCAGGTCGGCGAAGGCGACGCGCTCCTGGAACAGCGCATGCGTGCCGACAACGACCGGCAAGGCGCCGGATGCCAGCGCCGCCAGCACGCTGCGGCGCGGTCCGGCGCGGCCCCGGCCTGTCAGAAGGCCGACCTCCAGTCCGCCGGGCGCCAAAAGTGTGGAAAGGGTTTCGAAATGCTGCTGCGCCAATATCTCCGTGGGCGCCATGATTGCCGCCTGGCCGCCGGCGTCATGGGCCGCCGCCGCGGCCAGTGCGGCGACGACCGTCTTGCCGCTGCCGACATCCCCCTGGAGCAGGCGCATCATGCGCTTGCCTGAGGCGAGGTCGCCGCCGATCTCCGCCAGAGCCCGGCGCTGCGCTCCGGTGAGGGCGAAGGGCAAATGCGCCTCGACGGTCCGACAGGCGGGTCCGTTGAGGCGATAGGGACGGGCGGCGCTGCGGCGTTGATGGTGACGGACCAGCGCCATGGCGAGCTGGCTTGCCAACAATTCGTCATAGGCGAGACGGCGGCGGGCCGGATGCGCCGCCAGCACGCCGGCCGCATCTTCGGGATGGTGCGCGGCCAGTAGCGCCTGCCGCCAACCGGGCCATGCCTCGCGCGCCAGCACGGAGGGCGACTGCCACTCCGGAAGCTCCGGGGCTGCATCGAGCGCCGAGGCCACAGCACGGCGGTAAACCCTCGGGCCGAGCCCTTGCGTCGATGGATAGACCGGCTCCACCGCCATGGCCGGCGTCCAGCGCTCCGGCCGCTCGATCACATCCGGGTGCGCTATCTGCGGCGCCGCGCGGTACCACTCGACGAGGCCGCTGACCACCCGCTTCTCGCCAACGGGGAGCACCGACGCCAGATAGTCTGAGCGCGCATTGAAGAAGACGAGGTCGAGCACGCCGGTTTCGTCCCGGCAACGCACCTTGTAGGGCATGCGCGTGCCGCGCGGGGGCGGGCGGTGCTCCTCGACAACAAGGGTAAAGGTGGCGATGCGTCCGTCCGGCGCCTCGGCGACGGAAGGCGCAAATCGCCGATCCACGAGTCCCGTCGGCAATTTAAGGCAAAGGTCGATCTTCCGCGGCCCCGCAACCCTGCCGATCAGCCCGGCAATGCGTGGCCCGACGCCCGGGATCGCCGTGACCGGCTCGAACAGGGGGAACAGGATTTCCGGTCGCAACGCCCCGTCTCTGTGCTGACATCCCTCGGCCGGCAATTTATACCACCCGGCATATCGAGGGGGCGAAGCGTTGAACAACGAGCTCGAATACCGGCGCAAGCGGCTGCGGTTCCGGGCCTGGCACCGGGGCACGAAGGAAGCCGATCTGCTGCTGGGCCCCTTTGCAGACGCCCGCCTGGACAGCCTCGACGAGGAGGGCCTTGCCAGCTTCGAGGCGCTTCTGGCCCGCCACGACCCGGAAATAATGGACTGGGTGACCGGCGCGGCCGCGCCGCCCGACGACCCGGTCGTGGCCAGCCTGATCGCGTCGGCGCGCAAGGCCGGATGATCCCGCCGCTCGACCGTGCGGGGCGGGTTTACCTGGGCGGCGCGCCGCCGGGGCATGACGCGCGCGTGCTGGCGTCTCTGGCCGCGCGCGGCGCCCAGGTTATCCACATCTCGCGCGACGATGCGCAAATGGCGCGGATGACCGAGTGCCTTGGCTTCTTCGCGCCGCATCTGTCGCTTTTGAGGTTCCCGAGCTGGGATTGCCTGCCATACGACCGCAGTTCGCCGCGCAACGACCTCGTGTCCGAGCGTCTCGCAACGCTTGCAGCACTCGCTGACGGGGCACGGCCGGATATTCTGCTGACCACCGCAAATGCCTTCCTCCAGCGCGTGCCGCCCCGGGCCGGGCTGGCAGACAGCCGCTTCTCCGGAGAGACCGGCAGCGTCATGGACCTGGAAGCGCTGCTCTCCTTCCTGGATCGGCATGGCTACCAGCGCGCCGATACCGTGATGGAGCCGGGGGAATATGCGGTCCGCGGCGGGTTGATCGATCTGTTCCCGGCCGGCGAGGCCGCGCCGCTCAGGATCGATCTGTTCGGCGACGGAATCGAGGAAATCCGCTGTTTCGACCCCGTCGACCAGCGCAGCACCGACCGGCTGGAGCGCTTCGATCTCGCCCCGGCAAGCGAGGTCGTATTGACCGGAGATAGCATTGCCCGGTTTCGGGAAGGCTACCGGGCGGCGTTCGGCGCAGTCACGGCCGATGATCCGCTTTACGAAGCCGTGTCGGCGGGCCGCCGCGCGGTCGGGATCGAGCACTGGCTGCCGCTTTTCCATCAGAGGCTGGAAACGCTCGCCGACTATCTGCCGGATGCCGCCGTAGTCGAGGATGAGCAGGCGGGCGCTGCGCGGGATATCCGCTTCGAGGCGATTGCAGACCATTATGCTGCGCGCCTCGACCCGCCTTCGGGCGAGACGCCATACCGGCCGCTGCCGCCCGACCGGCTATATCTCGACAAAGCCGGCTGGGAAGCCTGCCTTCAGGACCGACCGGCCGCCTTGCTGCTGCCTGCGGCGACTCCCGACGGGCCGGATGCCGGCGGTCGGCCGATCATGGACTTCTCCGAGGCGCGGGCGCGCCCCGACATCGATCTCTACGGCGCCGTAGCCGACCGGCTGGCGGCCCATGCCGCGGCAGGTCGGCGCGTGCTGCTCGCCGCCTATAGCGAGGGTTCCCGCGATCGGCTGGCCGGGCTGCTGGGCGAACAGGACGTCCTGGCGACCCCGGTCGAGACCGCTGAGGAACTGGAGGGACTGCCGCCCGACAGGCTCGCAGCGACCGTGCTGCCGCTCGAAGGCGGGTTCGAGACCGCTGACCTCGCGGTCGTGACCGAACAGGACATATTGGGCGAGCGCCTTTCCAGCCGGGCACGCGGCCGGCGCAGGGCGCGCGATTTCCTCCAGGAGCTCTCCGAAATCGCCGAGGGCGACATCGTTGTGCATGTGGAGCACGGCATCGGGCGCTATGAGGGGCTGGAAGCGGTGACCGCCGCCGGCGCGCCGCATGATTGCCTGCGCATCCAGTATGCGGGCGACGGGCGGCTGTTCGTGCCTGTGGAGAATATCGAGACGCTATCGCGTTACGGCGCTTCCGACAGCGCGGTGGCGCTGGACCGGCTCGGCGGCGTCCAGTGGCAGGCGCGCAAGGCGCGGATGAAGCAGCGCATCCGCGAACTGGCCGAGCAGCTGATCCGGGTCGCGGCGGAACGCACCTTGCGGCCGGGCGAAACACTGCAGCCCCCCGCGGGGCTGTATGACGAATTTGCGGCGCGCTTCCCCTTCCCGGAAACCAACGACCAGTTGCAGGCCATAGAGGATGTGCTGGAGGACCTCGCCACCGGCAGGCCGATGGACCGGCTGATTTGCGGCGATGTCGGGTTCGGCAAGACCGAGGTGGCGCTCCGGGCAGCGTTCGTGACCGCGATGAGCGGGTTCCAGGTTGCAGTTGTGGCGCCAACGACGCTGCTGGTGCGCCAGCATTTCAAGACGTTCGCCGAACGATTCCGAGGCCTGCCGGTAGAGATCGCCCAGCTGTCCCGCCTCGTTTCCGGCAAGGAAGCGCGCCGGGTGAAGGAGCGCCTCGCGGACGGCAGGCTTGACATCGTGATCGGCACGCACGCGGTTCTCGCAAAATCGGTGCGCATGAAGCGGCTTGGGCTTCTGGTCGTGGACGAGGAACAGCATTTCGGCGTGGCTCACAAGGAGCGGCTGAAGCAATATCGCAGCAATGTCCATGTGCTGACGCTGACGGCAACGCCCATTCCACGCACGCTTCAGCTTGCGCTCTCGGGCGTGCGCGAGATGAGCCTGATCGCGACACCGCCTGTGGACCGGCTGGCGGTGCGTACTTTCGTCGGTCCTTTCGACGCGCTGGTGATCCGGGAAGCGGTCAAGCGCGAACTGCTTCGCGGGGGGCGCTGCTTCTATGTCTGCCCGAGGGTGCGCGATCTGCCGGAAGTGACCGAGCGGTTGCGCGCCATGATGCCGGACGCCCGCATTGGCGTCGCCCATGGCGGCATGGCGGCCGCGGCACTGGAGGAGGCGGTGGGCGCCTTCTATGACGGGCGGGTCGATGTGCTGGTCTCGACCAATATTGTCGAGTCCGGCCTCGACATTCCGGAGGCGAACACCCTGATCGTCCACCGGGCGGACATGTTCGGTCTGGCGCAGCTTTATCAGTTGCGGGGCCGTATCGGCCGCGCCAAGCAGCGGGCCTACGCCTATCTGACGCTGCCCGAGCGCCGCAAGCTGACCAAGGCGGCGGAGAAACGCCTGGCCGTGATGCAGACACTCGACACGCTCGGCGCCGGCTTCCAGCTTGCGAGCTACGACCTGGACATTCGCGGCGCCGGCAACCTCCTCGGCGACGAGCAGTCCGGCCACATCCGCGAAGTCGGGATCGAGCTCTACCAGCACATGCTGGAGGAAGCCGTCGCCGCCGCGCGGTCGGGCGCTGAGGAGGCGGAAGAGGACAGCTCCTGGACGCCGCAGATCGGCGTCGGCGCGCCGGTGCTCATCCCGGAGAGCTATGTTGCGGATCTGAATGTGCGCCTCTCGCTCTACCGGCGGATCGCCGCACTCGAGGATCGGGAGCAGACGGACGCCTTCGCCGCCGAGCTGATCGACCGCTTCGGGCCGGTGCCGGACGAGCTGGAGAACCTGTTGCGGATCGTCGCGATCAAGAGGCTTTGCCGGGAGGCCGGCGTGGAGAAGGTCGATGCGGGCCCGAAAGGCGCCGTCGTCTCCTTCCGGGGCGACTTCGCGAATCCGGCGGGCCTCATCGAGTTTATCGGCAGGCAGGCAGGCACCGTCCGGCTCAGGCCCGACCACAAGCTCGTCATCGGCCGAAGCTGGGAGAAGGAGCCCGCCCGCATTGCCGGCACGGAACGTCTGCTAAGAGACCTTGCCGCAATTGCGGCTGGCTGAAGCTCAGTCGGCCGCAGCCTCGCCGTTCTGCACGAGGTCGAAGAGAGGCGCGAAATATTCGGGTTCCTGGGCCCCGGAGATGGCGTAGCGGCGGTCCACCACGAAACAGGGCACGCCCTGAATACCCATTGCGCGCGCCCGCGCGTCTTCCTGCCGGACTTCGCTCGTCGCCGCCTCGGATGCGAGGAATGCTTTCGCATCGTCCCGCTCCCAGCCGGCGCGGGATGCGATGTCCGCCAATTGCTGCGTGTCGCCTACGTCCTCGCCATTCAGGAAATAGGCGTCGAACAGCGCATCGACCACCGCCGTTTGCCGTTCGCCCGACTCCCGAATGAGCCTGTGCGCGGCGAGCGTGCTCGGCGTACGCCCGATGGCGTCGAAGCGGAAGTCGATGCCTTCCGACCGGCCCGTATCGCGGATACGGTCATAGACCGGTCCGCCGCGCTCGGCGCCGAATTTGAGCGTCAGATAATCCTGCCGGTCCATGCCCTCGGGCGGCATTCCGGGGTTGAGCTGGAACGCCCGCCAGCGGATGACCGGGTCCAGTCCGGGCCGTGTTTCCAGGGCGCGGGCGAGGCGCCGGCGCCCGATGAAGCACCAGGGACAGATGACGTCGGAGAAAATCTCTATCAGCATGGGCCGGCAATATAGGAGCGGCCCCGGGGAGAGGAAAGCGTGTCGATCGATGGAATGCTGCGGCTTGACGGCATGACGGTGCTGGTGACGGGCGCATCGCGCGGCCTCGGGCGCGGATTCGCGGAGGTCACGGCGGCGGCGGGCGCGCGTGTGGCGCTAGCGGCGCGCGACAGGGAAGCGCTGGCTGAGGTTGCGGCGGGGATCGAGGACGCCGCCGTTATCTCCATGGATGTGACCGACCGCGCACGGGTGGCCGCCGGTTTCGAGGCCGCCGAGGCCGCGCTCGGGCCCGTTCATGCCGTCGTCAACAATTCCGGCGTCGCCGTGACCCGGCGTCTTCTGGAAACGGAGGAGGAAGACTGGCGCCGCGTCATCGACACCAACCTCACCGGTGCCTGGTTCGTGGCGCAGGAAGCGGCGAAGCGGATGGTTGCGCGCGGTGAGGGCGGCAGCATCGTGAATATCGGCTCGCTGCTGGGACTGCGTACCGGACGCGGCGCGGTCGGCTATGCCGCCTCCAAGGCCGGGTTGCACCACCTCACGCGCGTCATGGCGGCGGAACTCGCCCGCGAGCATGTGCGGGTGAATACGCTCGCGCCCGGCTATGTGTTGACCGACCTGAATGCGGAATTCTTCGCCTCGCCTCCCGGCCAGGCGCTGATGCGGCGCGTGCCGATGGGCCGCCTCGGCCGGGCTAAGGACCTCGCCGCGCCGCTGCTCTTCCTGCTGTCTGGCGCCTCGGCCTATGTCACCGGCCAGCTGCTCGCCGTGGACGGCGGGCACTCAGTGTCGAATATCTAACGGCCTCGCCCGGCGCGGCTATACTGCCAACGCTCCGGCAAGCAGAGGAGAGGCGATATGGAACGGGTGACGGGCAGCATGGGCTCGGAATATGTCCGGTTCCGCCTCGACCCGGAGGCGGTGCCCCTGCTGACGGAGAAATTCGACTGGAACCTGCTCGCGCGCCGGGTGTTCATCGATCCGGCGACCGGCTTCGTGGACCTTATGACCCCGTCCTCGACGCATGAACGTTTTTCGAGGGGCACGGACCGGGTAATGGATGCTATCGCCAGAAGGGGGGTTCCCGTCGCGCTGCTGGGCTCGACGCGCTGGCGCAGGCCCGAGGACCCGAGGAATACGGGGGCGGAGCCGGACGCCTGCTACTATCTGGGCAGGACGGCGGAGCGTCTGGACGAAACCGACCCGCTGGACGAGGATGCACAGGACGCCTTTGCGCTGGAGAACCCGCCCGATCTTGTCATCGAGGTCGAGCGCAGCAGCGGCGATGACGACAAGCCGCTGGTCTACAGGCGCCTCGGCGTTCCGGAAATGTGGCGCATCGATATATCGGGCAATGTCCGCGAGGCGATCATGCTGAACCTGCAAGCGCCGGACGGTCCCGCGGAACTCGAAAGCTCCGCTGTGCTTTCCGGCGCGACGCCGGCCTTCGTGCTGGAGGCGCTTGTGCTGGCGATCCGAAGGCGATTCCCGGAACTCGATGAGCTGATTGCCGAGCGGCTCACTTAAGCGACACGGACGGACGCCTCAGCCAGTGGCTATTGGCGCCGGAGCGCCGCAAGCGGAATCGATCAGGGATGGCGGAGATGGGTAATCGGCGCCCGTGCTCCCTGCAGCGCAGGCTACTCCGGCGGTAAAGTCTCGTCATCCGTGTGGCAGCCGGGCTGCTCGCCATCCTCGCCGGCGTGGCCTTCGTTTGCAGACCTTTCCTTTCTCCGGGACCGCGCCTCCCGCCGCGCCTCTTTCTTCTCGGCCTTCGCGAGATCGCGCTGGTAACGTTCGAAACTGTAGTTCGGTCTCCGGGCCATTCGGCTCTTTCTGCTGGATGCGTCGGAGTCCGGGGCGGCCGCAGCCGCCCCGGCAAGATGCTAGTCGGCGAGTGAGAGCTGTTCGGCGGACATTTTGCCGTTCCGTCCCGCGACGACTTCGAAAGACAGCTTGCTCCCCTCGTTCAGCGTGGAAAGGCCGGCCCTCTCGACGGCGCTGATGTGGACAAATACGTCCGTGGAGCCGTCCTCGGGCGCAATGAAGCCGTAGCCCTTGGCGGGGTTGAACCATTTGACAGTACCGGTAGCCATGATCGCTTCCTTTCGCGACAGTTGAGGCAGGGTGACGCTGCATGCGCCACTCCTAGAAGACGTTCACAATGTCGAGAAGGAAGTCTGGCTGCCCGCTTCCGCGGACAATCGAGTCAGCAAACACGACTTGGCAACGCCCGGAGACAATACACGATAAACGCGGATGCACAAGCGCATTGCCCGTCCGGCCCGGCGGCTGCGAGCGACAACGAACGGCAGACCCGTCAGCATCGCCGGCGCGGTTTCGGACATGAGGACGACACGGCCGAACCGGAATTCGAACGAGTTGGGAATTAAGGGGCGCCCACAAAAAAGCGCCGGCCGTGGCGGATGGGGTGGGATTCGAACCCACGGTGGGCTTGCGCCCACGCCGGTTTTCAAGACCGGTGCATTCAACCGCTCTGCCACCCATCCGGCGGGCCGGGCCGGGTTTGCGCCGGCCCTGTCGTGCAGCCGTTACGCCATCCTGCTAGGCTGGACGCTCCGGAACAAGTCGGATCACGAAAGGCGCTGCGTCCCATGAAGGTCGGCATTCTCTTCACCTCGCATCCGGACCCGAAGTCCGAGCCCTATCCGCATCAGGCCATCCACGAGCGCACAACCCGCGAAATCCTGGAGGCGGAGGAGCTCGGCTTCGACAGCGTGTGGATCGCCGAGCACCATTTCTCCAACAAATACGGCATCCTGCCGGACCCGTTCAGCTATCTCTCCTATCTGGCTGCAAAGACGACGAGAATCCAGCTCGGCGCCGCCGTCATGGTCGTGCCGCTGCACCACCCCATGCGCATCGTGGAGAATGCCGCCTTCGTCGATATCCTGAGCAACGGGCGCTTCCAGCTCGGTCTCGGCTCCGGCTACCGGCCCTATGAGTTTGAGGGGCTCGGCATCAGCTACGAGGAACGCCGCGACATCCAGGCGGAGGCGATTCCGCTGATCCTAGACGGCTTCCACAAGAAGCGCGTGAACGCCGACGGCAAGTATTTCAGGATCGAGATGGACGACATCTACGAGGTCTTTCCGCAACCGGTGCAGCAGCCGCATCCGCCGTTCTACATGGGCGCCGGCACGGAGGGCTCGATCCGCATGGCGGCGCGGAACGGTTTCGGCCTCATGCAGTCCTCGCTGCCTTCGGCCGCCACCATCGGCGAACACATCGCAGTCTATCGCGAGCATATGGGCGAAGCGCCGGCCCCGCTCAACGCCAATCCGGCCTTCGGCGAGGTGGACGTGGTCCGCATGACCTATGTGGCGCCGACCGACGCCAAAGCCCGCGAGGAGAGCGAGGCTGGTATCACCCACCACATGAAGACGTTCCTGAGCGGCGCGGTCGGGCGCTATCTGGGCGACGTGACCGAGAAGGCGGACGAGAGCCAGTTTGCCTACGAGCATCTTGTGAAGGACACGATCCTGCACGGCTCGCCGGACACGGTGCTGCGCAAGATCGAAGCCTTCCGCGATGTCGGCACGACCTCGCTGATGATCCACTATCCGCCCTATTACGGCGTCGAGCGCACTCTGAACATGCTGCGGCTCTTCGCCGCCGAGGTGCTGCCGGAACTGAAGCGGATGGAAACGGGGGCCGAGCCGCTCCGCGCCGCCGAGTAAGACGCGGTGGCCTGGGGGGAGATTACCGAAGAGCGGCTGGCGGAAGCGGCCGCGCTGATCGGACAACCCCTGCGCCGGTCCCGGCTGCAATGGATCGAGACTGCGACGCGCGACGCTATCCGGCATTTCGCCTGGGGCGTAGGCGACGATAATCCGCTCTGGCTGGATGAGGGCCATGCCCGGGCGTCGCCCGCCGGCGGCATCGTCGCGCCGCCCTGCATCCTCTACGCCGTCGACATGACCATTGTGGCGCCCAAGCTCTCCGGCGTGCAGTGGATCTATGCGGGGACGGACTTCACCTGGTTCGACCGCATCCGCCTGGACACGCGCTTCGAGGTCGAGGCGCGGCTGGTGCGCCAGGAATTGAAATCCGGCCGGCGTTTCGCCCGATGGGTGTTGCAGACAGGCGAGATAGGCTATCGCGACAGCAACGGCCGGCAGATCGCCAAGGCGGTCGGGCAGGTAGCCCGGACGCCGCGCGGCGAGCAGTTGAAGGCGGAGCGGGGCGGTGAAGTCGCAGGCGCCGGGGCGCACCGCTACACGCCGGAGGAACTTGAAGGGATCGAGCGGGAAATTCTGGCCGAGCAACGCCGCGGACCGGAGCCGCTCTTCTGGGAGGATGTCAATGTCGGCGATGCGGTTCCCCCGGTCGTCAAGGGGCCGCTCACCATCACCGATATCGTGGCATGGTATTCGGCAACGCAGGGCGCCATGCCCTATGGCGGCGCGCATGGAGACGCCGTGCGCTACCGGCGCCGCCATGACGACTACCACATCAATCCGGAGACGGGCGCCAAGGACGCGGCGGGGCGAGGCCATCTCGAAGCCGCGACGGGCCGCGATGTCGGCATGGGCGGAGCCTACGATGTCGGGCCGCAGCGCATCGCCTGGGCGCAGCACATGCTGACGGACTGGATCGGCGACCACGGCTTCCTGCACCGGCTGAATGTGTCGGTGCGCCGGCCCAACCTCGTCGGCGATACGATATGGTGGCGGGGCAGGGTGACGGGCAAGCGGGAAGCCGGCGGCGCCATGTTCGCCGACCTCGATGTCGAGGCGCGGAACCAGGCGGACGTCGTGTCCGCTTTCGGGACGGCTACCGTAGCGCTGCCCTCGCGCCGGAAGGGGCCGGTGCCCCTGCCGCTCGCATGAAGGCGATGCGCCGGCTGCCGGTGGGGACTGTCCCGGCCTCGTTCGAGGGGAAGGGCCGTGCGCCCGCCTATGCGGACACGTGGCTTGAGCTGGCCGGAGCCGCGGTGGCGCCGGGAGGTCCGTCGATCCGTCTCTGGGATTTCCAGGTCGGCACGGAAGGCAGCGGCGCGGACGCTTCTGCGGTCGCCGGGCCTGCTGCTGTCATCGGGCATGGCGACGGTCCGGGCCTGCCGCTGCCGGCGGATATGCCGGAGAAATGGTGCGGGCTCGTCGGGGCGATGCTGGCGCTCGCCGAGACCTGGCGCGGAGCGGACGGC
>JAJECF010000146.1 GCA_022822125.1 Alphaproteobacteria bacterium | reverse complement strand
CCCTTCGACAGGCTCAGGACAGGCTTTCGATACGCGCCCGCAGGCGGGCGCTACTCAGGATGAGGAGAGGCGGGGGCGCCGGGCGGATCGACGAAAAAAGGGAAACCGGGCGGCATTCGCCAGTGAGTCCCAAATCGAGGCCGTTGGTGTCAGAAGTTCCTCTCCTTGGGAATCTCCTCAATGAGTCTCAAACCTCGACCGCTGGTATTAGGTCCGGCGAGAGGTCCAGGGCGGAAGCGAGCGCGGCGAGCCGGCGCTCGATCTCCGGGCTCAGGAAATCCCTGTGAACGGAAAGCATGAGGGTTCCGGTCCGGCGCCTGAGCCGCGCGCTTTCGATGCCGGGAGCGAGCGTCATGGCGAGCCGGAGCGCCAGCCCGACCGCCAGGGCCCGCGCGCGCGCGTCTTCCACCGTCAGCGCTTGCGCCGGCTCGGCCCAGTGCCGGTCGATGCGCCCGTCATAGCGCGCCGCCAGCACCAGGGCGAGAAAGGCGCGTTCGGGATGCTCGATAGCGACCGCGGGCAGGCGAAAAGCGCGTATGAAGGCGTGCTCCGCCCGGTAGGACGGATGCTCCATGCCGGCGATATCGACCAGGCGGCAAGCGGCTTCCGCGATGCGCTCCTCGGCGGGCGAGAGGCCGAGGCCGAGCGCGGAGACCCAACCCATGAGGTCGCCCGGAGTCACGCGCTGGCGGGCCCCGCTGCGCCCGATCCGGGCGCAGACAGCGAGCAGCGGGTCCCGCTTGCGCTGCTTCTTGCGCTGGCGGTGCAGCATCAGCCCCTCGCGCAGGCCGGCGCTGGAGAAGACGACCCGGTCCGGGCCGATCCGGTCGATCAGCTGCAACATGATCTCGGCGGCGGCCGGCAGATGCGGCCGCCGCCGGGACGACACCGGGGTGAGCTCGGCAAGGCTGGCGCTGCTCATCCGGGTCAACATGGCGCAAAACGCGCGCGCCTCCCGCGCCGGCACCGCATATTGGTGGACGATATCGAGCGGATGGCGGTTATGGGTGAGGTGAAGCCGCGCCCAGGCGCGCCACGAGCCGCCGATGCAATAAAGGCCGCCCGGCGGGTCCGAGGGCTGCAGCCAGCCGGCGCCATCCAGGCTTGCGGCGACATGCCGGGCGATATCCTTCCGGCTCCCGATATCGGCGAGGCGGAGCACGCCCAGCGGGAAACTGCTGCTTTCGGCGGCGCGGCGCCCCCCGACGCGCACGAGTTCGAGGCTGCCGCCGCCGAGGTCGCCCACCACGCCGGCCGCATCCGGAATGGCGCCGAGAACGCCCCGCGCGCCTGCAAGCGCCTCGTCGGCGCCGCTCAATATCTCGATAGTCCGTCCGCTCACGCTCTCCAGATGGCGGGCGAATTCCACCCCGTCGCTGGCGTCGCGGATGGCGGCGGTGGCGTAGGCCTCGAACCGCTCCACCCGGAGCAGCGCCGCGATATTGACGAACCGCAGGAACGCCTGCTCGGCGAGCCTGCGTCCGGCCGGGTTCAGCATGCCGGTGCGGTTCAGGTCCGCGCCGAGCTGGCAGGTCGCCTTGTCGTTGAAAAGCGGCCGGAAGCTGTCCAGCCGGTTGCCATAGACCACCAGGCGCACGGAGTTGGAGCCGATATCGACAATGCCGACCCGGCGCGAGGCCCGCGTCTCCTGTGACATGCGATGCGCCCGCCGCTCTAGACGGGCGCGGGCAGGGGTTCGGGCTTCCTGGCCGAGCGCTCAAGCGCGCTGCCGCGCCCGGAAAGGCTCGGGTTCGTCATGAAATACTGGTGCGCGGAGAACGGCGTCGGGCCCGACTCCGCGCGGGTATAGCCGCCGTCCGGTCCGAGCAGCCAGCTCTGCGCCGTGTCGTTCAGATTGGCCACCATGATCTGGTCCAGTATCTGTCGGTGGACGGTCGCGTTGTCGATCGGCACGAACGCCTCGACGCGGCGGTGGAGGTTGCGCGGCATCCAGTCGGCCGAACCGATGAACACCTTGGCGCGCGGCGACGGCAGGCCGTGGCCGGCCCCGAAGCATGCGATGCGCGCATGTTCGAGGAACCGCCCGACAATGCTCTTGACCCGGATATTGTCGGAAAGGCCCGGCACTCCCGGCCGGAGGCAGCAGATGCCGCGCACGACAAGGTCGATCTCGACGCCGGCGGCTGAGGCGCGGTAGAGCGCGTCCACCACCTCCGGGTCCACCAGCGCATTCATCTTGGCCCAGATCTGCGCCGGCCGCCCGGCCTCGGCATGGGCGATTTCCTCCTCGATCAGCTCCAGCAGCCGGGATGCGAAGGAGAGCGGCGAGACGGCGATCCTGTCGAACCGCTCCGGCTCCGCATAGCCCGTCGTGTAGTTGAACAGGCGGGTCGCATCGTTGCAGAGGTCCCTGTCCGTGGTGAAGAAGGACAGGTCCGTGTAAACGCGCGCATTGAGCGGGTGGTAGTTGCCGGTGCCGTAATGCGCATAGCTGCGCAGCCCGTCCGCCTCGCGGCGCACGACCAGCGAGAGCTTGCAATGCGTCTTGAGGTCGATGAACCCGTAAACCACCAGCGCGCCGGCGCGCTCTAGGTTCCGGGCCCAGCGGATATTGGCTTCCTCGTCGAACCGGGCCTTGAGCTCGACCAGCGCGGTCACCGACTTGCCGGCCTCGGCCGCCTCGATCAGCGCGGCGACGATGGGCGAGTCCTCCGAGGTCCGGTAAAGCGTCTGCTTGATCGCCACCACATCCGGGTCGCTCGCCGCCTGGCGCAGGAAGCGCACCACGACATCGAAGCTCTCATAGGGATGGTGGACGACAATGTCCTTGGCGCGGATGGCGGCGAAACAGTCGCCGCCGAAATCGCGGATGCGCTCCGGGAAGCGGGGTTCGAAAGGCTTGAAAAGAAGGTCCGGCCGCCGCCCGTCGATGAGCTGGTCCATATCGCCGAGGCCGACCGGGCCTTCGAGCGTGAACACATCGCCGGCCTCGGCGCCGAGCCGCCTCGTCAGCGAGGCCGCGAGCATCGGCGGCATCCTCGAATCGATGGAAAGCTGCACGACATTGCCGCGCCGCCGACGGCGCAGCGCCGATTCGAACAGCCTCACCAGGTCCTCCGCTTCCTCCTCGATCTCCATCTCGCTGTCGCGGATGACGCGGTAGGAGCCGGCGCCGCGCAGGGCGAATCTCGGGAAGAGATGGCCGAGGAAGAGCGCGACCATGTCCTCTATGGCCAGGAAGCGCCGCGCGGGGCCGGGCAGGGCGATGAAGCGGTCGAGCTTGCTGGGAATCGGCACCAGCGCCTCGAAGTCGCGCCCGTCCGCAGGGTTGTGAAGATCGACGACCAGCCCGAAGCCGGAATTGGGAATGAACGGGAAGGGATGCGCCGGATCGACCGCGAGCGGCGTCAGCACCGGGAACACATCGCTCATGAAACAGGCTTCGAGCCAGTTCCGGTCCTCGTCGGAGAGGGTGCGCCCGTCCACGAGCTCGATGCCGGCCCGGCGCAATTCCGGCTGCAGGCGCCGCCAGCAGGCCTGTTGGCCTTCCACTAGGCGCCGCGCCCGGCTGTCTATGGCCTCCAATTGCTGCGCCGGGGTCAGGCCGTCGGCGCTCGGCGTGCGCACGCCGGCGGCCTCCTGCCCTTTCAGCCCGGCGACGCGCACCATGTAGAACTCGTCCAGGTTCTGGGCCGAGATCGACAGGAAGCGCAGCCTTTCCAGCAGCGGGTGCGCCGGATTCGACGCCTCCTCCAGCACGCGCTCGTTGAAGGCCAGCCAGGACACCTCGCGATTGATGAACCGCGCCGGCGATTCCAGGTCCGACCATTCGAATGCGCCACCGTCTATCGGCATGGCCCTGCGCGGCTCCGGCAACTCGGAAATGCGGCGGGTTTATACACCAACTCGCGCTATTTCGCCCGTCATGCCGTCCTCGCGGTGTGCGCATTCGCGTCGGTGGCGTTCGGGCCCGCCCTGGTCTAGCTTGTCCGCTTCGATCCGGATGGGAATGATGATGGCTGGCGTTTCCCGGGCCAACGGCCACCGCTTCAAGGGCTTCCAGACGACCGAAAGCGGCGTGCCGGAGAAGCTGCGGCCCGACCCGGCCGAATGGTCCTTCGACCTCGACGAGGCGCTCGCGGCGGTGTTCGGCTACCACGCCGATATCCCGGAGGACGCCTTCACCGCTTCGACGCTGGGCCAGGAGCGCGAGGGCAATGCGGTGCTGATCGACGACAAGGGCCATCTGCTGACCATCGGCTATCTGGCGACCGAAGCCGACGAAGTGACGCTGACCGATGTCGAGGGCGAGGAGGTGCCGGCCCGCGTGGTCGGCTACGACCAGGTGACCGGGCTCGGCCTCCTGCGCGCCGACCGGCCGCTCGACTGCCGGCCGATAACGCTCGGCGGCGTGGACGAGCTGAGCGTGGGCGACAGGGCCATCGCGGCCGCCGGCGGCGGCCTCGACTTCGCCATGGTGGTGTCGCTGGTCTCGAAGCGGGAGTTCGCCGGCTATTGGGAATATCTGCTGGACGAGGCGGTGTTCACCTCCCCGCCGCATCCCCGGTGGAGCGGCGCGGCGCTGATCTCCCGGCAGGGGGCGCTGGTGGCGGTGGGCTCGCTCTATGTGCAGGACAGCCTGCCCGGGGAGCAGACCCGGCCCGGCAACATGTTCGTGCCGGTCGAATTGCTGCATCCCATCTTCGAGGACATGGCGGCCACCGGCCGCGCCGCGCGCCCGCCGCGCCCCTGGCTCGGCATGTTCGGCGCGGAGGTCGAGGACCGGGTGGTCATCGCCGGGCTGACCGATGACGGGCCGGCCGAAAGCGCCGGGCTCAAGGTTGGGGACCTGGTGCTGGGCGTGGCCGGCGAGCCGGTCGGCGGGCTGTCGGATTTCTACCGCGCCGTATGGGCGCTCGGGCCGGCGGGCGTGGAAGTGCCGCTGGATGTCTATCGCGACGGCGATCTTGTGCATGTCGCGGTGCATTCGGCCGACCGCCGCTCCTTCCTGAAAACGCCCAACCGACACTGACCGGATCGCGGCCATGAATGAGTCCGAACGCATATATCTGCTGGAGCGTCTGGAGCGCCTGGGCGCGGAAGAGGATGCGGAGGCGCTGCAGGCGGCGCGCGAGATCGCGGCCAGGGTCTCGGAGGCGGGCCTCGACTGGGACGAGTTGATCGCGCCCGAAGACCCGCCGGAGAACGATTTCGCCGCCGCCGATTACGACGAAGAAGACTATGGCGAGGACGAGGCGGAAGAGGACGCGGGAGACGAGGCCCCGCTTGAGGGCGATGGCTCGGACGAGATGCAGATCCTGCAGAAGCTGCTGGAGCGCAAGGGCGCCTCGCGCGCGCTGAAGGAGGAACTTCAGGAGATACGCCGGGAGGCGGCGGCCGAAGGGCTGTCCGACATGGACCGGCGCTATCTGCGCGCGCTCTCCGCCCGCCTGTCCGGCGCCCGGAAGTAGAGCCGGGCCATTCGCCTGCGCCGCTCCGGCCCCTTGCCCGTCAGGCCGGAGCAAGTCCATTGCCGTCGGGTTTAGATTTTGTGGACAGGGCGCAAGGCCTGGGTTCGACCGGGCTTTGAAAGTTTCGGTGGGATTGAGACACGGATCGACGTCCGGCATCCTGACATTCTGTCCTCATCCCGAGTAGCGGCGCCAGCCGCGTATCGAGGGGGCCGGACGGCGAGGGACATCCCCTTCGATACGCGCCCGCAGGCGGGCGCTACTCAGGATGAGGAGAGGCGGGGGTGCCGGGCGGATCGACGAAAAAAGGGAAACCGGGCGGCATTCGCCAGTGAGTCCCAAATCGAGGCCGTTGGTATCAGCAGCCTGTCCTGAGCTTGTCGAAGGGCCGCTGCCCGTTTCAAACCGGGCGGATACCGCTCTAAACCGAACAGCAATGGAACAAGTCCGGGTATGACGAGAAGAGGGGGCGGCGGGCGTCGAATCCGTCATGGGTGCCGGTCAACGACCGTGCCACTTACCCCACCCCCCGTAGAGCCGAAGCCGCCCTCGCCGCGCTCCGTCGCGTCGAGTTCGGCGCATTCCCGCCAGGCGACGCGGGGGAGAGGCATGAGGACGAGTTGGGCGATCTTCATGCCGCGTTCTATGCGGATGGGTTCGTCGCCGGCATTCATCACGATGATCTGCAGCTCGCCGCGATAGTCGGAATCGATGGTGCCGGGGCTGTTGGGCAGCATCAGCCCGTGGCGGAGCGCAAGGCCGGAGCGGGGCCTTATCTGCGCCTCGTAACCCTCCGGCACGGCAAGCCGCAGCCCCGTCGGCACCAGGGCGCGGGCGCCGGGAGGAAGCGCCATCGGCTCGCCCTCGGCGAGAGCAGCCGCGATGTCGAGGCCGGCGCTGCCCGCCGTGGCGTATTCCGGCAGGCCCGGCGCATGCGGCAGGCGCTGGATGCGGACCTCGACCGCCTCCGTCATGCGCCGGCGGCGAAATGGCGGGCGATGCGCAGCGCAAGACGGTCCGCCACCTCGGCCTTGCCGGCCGGCGGCCAGTCCTCCACGCAATCCTCCTCGTCGATCAGGTGGATCGTGTTGCGCTCGCCGCCGAAAATGCCCGTGCCCGGCGACACATCGTTGGCGAGAATCCAGTCGCAGCCCTTGCGCCGGCGCTTTTCGCGGGCATGGGCGACGACATTCCCGGTCTCGGCGGCGAAGCCGACCACGAGCGGCGGGCGGCGGTTCTCCAGATTGGCGAGCCGATGCAGGATATCAGGGTTCTCGGCCAGTTCGAGCGCGGGCGGGCCGCCGTTTTCCTTCTTGAGCTTCCCGCCGGCGGCCTCGCGCACCCGCCAGTCCGCGACCGCCGCCGCGCAGACCGCGATATCGGCCGGCAGGGCGTCCATGCAGGCGTCCAGCATTTCGCGCGCCGTCTCGATCCGGCACATCCGCACATGCGCGGGGTCGGGCTCATGCGTCGGGCCGGTCACCAGCACCACCTCCGCGCCCTGGCGGGCAAGCGCGCCGGCGATCGCGTGGCCCTGCTTGCCGGAGGAGCGGTTGACGATGTAGCGCACCGGGTCTATCGGCTCCCATGTGGGGCCGCTGGTGACGAGGGCGCGCCTGCCCGCGAGCGCGCCGGAGGCCCGGCCGGCGAGCGCCGCCTCTATGGCGAGGACGATCTCCTCCGGCTCGGCCATGCGCCCCGCGCCCGTCTCCCCGCAGGCGAGGTCGCCCGAGCCCGGCCCGACGCGCAGCACGCCGCGCCGCGCCAGCAGCGCCGCATTCGCCTGCGTCGCGGCGTGGCCCCACATCTCGACATTCATGGCGGGCGCTATCAGCACCGGCTTGTCGGTCGCGAGCAGGGCCGTGGAGGCGAGGTCGTCGGCGAGCCCGGCCGCCATCTTCGCCATCAGGTCGGCCGTGGCCGGCGCCACCACGACGAGGTCCGCTTCGCGCGAAAGCCGGATATGGCCCATCTCGCTCTCGTCGGTAAGCGAAAACAGGTCCCGGTACACCTTGTCCTCGGTGAGCGCGGCGAGCGAGAGCGGCGTCACGAACTCCGCCCCGCCCGCTGTCAGGATAGACCGCACCGAGGCGCCCCGCTCGCGCAGCCGGCGCACGAGGATGAGGCTCTTATAGGCGGCGACGCCGCCCGCGACGATCAGCAGAATGCGTTTGCCGTCCAGCATGGCGCCCGTTTTAGTCCCGTTCGGCGCGGGGGAAAAGCGGCCCCGCTCAGTCGAACAGGATCGCCGCCAGAAGGATCAGCAGCGCGAGGCCGCCGAGAAGGCCCTGGATCTGGACCGGGATGCCCCGCCGGCGCGTGCTCTCGCTCTCCGCGATGCGCTCCAGGGCCCGGTCGATCCGGTCCATGGTGACGGAGAAGCGGTCGAGGCGCCCGCGCAGCTCGGACGCCGCATGCCGGGCGCGATTGATCGGGTGGAGCCGGTCCAGCATCCAGTCCTCGATCAGCGGGCGGGCCATTTCCCAGATGTTCACATTGGGGTTGAGCCGCCGACCGAGGCCCTCCGCCATCAGCATGGTCTTCTGGAGCAGCAGCAATTGCGGCTGGGTCTCCATACGGAACTGCGCCGTGACCCGGAAGAGCTGGCGCAGCAGGCGGGCGACGGAAATCTCGTTCAGCGGCCGTTCGAGGATCGGCTCGCCGATGGACCGGGCCGCCTGGGCGAAGAGCGCTTCCGACTGGTCCGCCGGCACATAGCCCGCGCGAAAATGCACCGCCGCCACACGCTCATAGTCGCGGGAGAGGAAGCCCAGCAGCATTTCCGCCAGATATTCCCGCGTCGGGCGGTCGAGCCGGCCCATAATGCCGAAATCGACCGGCACGATGGCGCCGTCGGGAGCCACGAACACATTGCCCGCATGCATGTCGGCATGGAAGAAGCCGTCCCGGAAGACCTGCTTGAAGAAGACCTCCGCCGCGACCGCGAGGATGGCGTCGGGGTCGTGCCCGGCGGCCCTGAGCGCATCCACCTCGTCCGCCGGCAGGCCCTCCACCCGCTCCAGGGTCAACACGCGCCGCGAGGTGCGCCGCCAGTCCACCGACGGAACCCGGAACTGCTCCTCCTCGCTGAAATTCGCCGCGAGCTCGGCGGCGGCGGCGGCCTCCAGCCGGAGGTCCATTTCGATGCGCACGCTCTCCGCGAAGGTCTGCACCACATAGACGGGATGCAGGCGCCGCGCGAAGGGCGCAAGCCGCTCCAGCCAGCGCGCGACCCAGAGGAACAGGCGCAGGTCGTTGGCGACCGCCTGCTCGATTCCCGGCCGCAATATCTTGACCGCCACCGCCTCGCCCGCCGGCGTCCTCGCCAGATGGACCTGCGCAATGGAGGCGGCCGCCACGGCTTCGGTCTCGAAATCCGAGAACAACTCGCCCAGCGGCGCCTCGAATTCCTCCTCGATGCGCTCGCGCATGGTCTCGAAGGGCAGCGCCGGCAGATGGTCCTGCAGGTCGGCGAGATCGTCGGCAACCTCCTCGCCCAGCAGGTCGGCGCGGGTCGAGAGCGCCTGGCCGAATTTGACGAAGGTCGGCCCCAGGTCCTGCAGGGCGGCGGCCAGCCGTTCGCCCCTGCGGCGGCCCGGGCGCTTGCGGCTGACCAGGCGCGCCAGCATGGCCGGGGTCTCAAGCCCGTGGGCGAGTTCGAGCGGCCAGAGCGCATCATGCCGGGCGAGCGTCCAGCCGATCCGTCCGAGCCGCAGGACGTGGCGCGCGAAATCCAGCACGTCAGAGGCGCCAGCCGCGATGCAGCGCGACGACGCCGCCCGAGAGGATGCTCCACCGCACCTGCCCGAAGCCGGCAGCGCGCATGAGGCCCGCGAGCGTCTCCCGGTCGGGGAAGCGGGCGATGCTCTCGGCGAGATAGCGGTATGCGCCCGCGTCGCCGGCCACCAGCGCGCCCAGGCGCGGCAGCGCGCCGAAGGCGTAGCGCTCATAGAGGGCCCGAAGCGCCGGCGCCTCGACCTGCGAGAACTCCATGCAGAAGAACCGGCCGCCCGGCTTGAGCACGCGGCGCATTTCGGCGAGCGCCCGCTCGCGGCCGGTCACATTGCGCAGGCCGAAGGCGATGGTTACCGCATCCTGGCTCATGTCGGCGAAGGGCAGCGCTTCGGCGTCGGCCACGGCCCAGCCGATATCGAGACAGCCCCGGTCGAGCGCCCGGTCGCGCCCGGCGGCGGCCATGTCCTCATTGATATCGACGACGACCGCCCGCGCGCCCCCGGCGGCGGCGGCGGCGGCAATGTCCCCGGTGCCGCCCGCCACGTCCAGAAGCGCCATGCCGGGGCGCGGTCGGAGCGCGCGCACCAGCGCCGCCTTCCAGACCCGGTGGACGCCGAGGCTCATCAGGTCGTTCATCAGGTCGTAGCGCGGGGCCACGCTGTCGAACACGCCGTGCACGAGGCCGGCCTTGTCCTCCCTCGGCACGTCCCGAAAGCCGAAATCGACCCTGTCGCCGTTCGCCCCGTTCATGCCCGGAACCATAATCGAGCGCCGCCGCCGCCGATAGGCTATGCGCCGTCGGGCGAAACCCGTTAGCCTCCCGCTCATGCCTGAACTGCCCGAAGTCGAGACGGTGATGCGGGGGTTGGCGGGGGCGCTGGCGGGCCGGCGGCTCCGGCGCGTCGAGCAGCGCCGGGCGGACCTGCGCTTTCCGCTGCCGGAGCGCTTTGCGGCGCGCTTGCAGGGCCGGCGCATCGCGGGCTTCGACCGGCGCGCGAAATATATCCTGGCGGCGCTGGACGACGGCGCGACATGGCTCACCCATCTCGGCATGTCGGGGCGGATGATGCTGGGCGAGGGCCCCGCGCCGGAGCCGGGCCGCCACGACCACCTGATCGTCGAGACCGATGACGGGCAGCACCTCATCTACCGCGATGCGCGGCGCTTCGGCTTCATGGACCTGATCGCGCCCGGCGGACTTGCGGACCATCCGCGCCTCGCCGGCCTCGGCATCGAGCCGCTCGGGCCGGAGCTGACCGGCCGCCGGCTGCGCGCGCTGTTCGCCGGCCGCCGCGCGCCGCTCAAGGCCGCCCTGCTCGACCAGCGGCGCGTCGCCGGCCTCGGCAACATCTATGTCTGCGAGGCGCTGAACCGCGCCCGGCTGCACCCCGACCGGCCTTCCGGCGGGCTCTCGGCGGCGGAGGCGCGCGCGCTCGCCCGGGCCGTGCGCGAGGTGCTGGAGGCGGCGGTGGCGGCCGGCGGCTCCTCGCTCCGCGACTATGTGCAGGCGTCGGGCGAGCTCGGCTATTTCCAGCACAGCTGGCGGGTTTACGGGCGCGAGGGCCGCCCCTGCCCCTGCGGACGCAAGGAGGCTGTCATCCGGCGCAGCGTGCATTCCGGACGCTCCACCTTCTTCTGCCCTGTCTGCCAGAAATAGCCCGCCGTGACCGGGCTTCCCTCCCACGCCTCGGTCGTCGTCATCGGCGGCGGTGTCATGGGCTGCTCCACGCTCTACCATCTTGCGGAGATGGGCGCGGGCGACGCGATCCTGCTGGAGCGCAACAAGCTCGCCTCCGGCACCACCTGGCATTCGGCGGCGCAGGTCCGCGCGCTTCGCCATTCGCGCAACCTGACGCGCATGATCCGCTATTCCATAGACCTTTATTCCCGGCTGGAAAGCGAAACCGGCCAGAGCGCCGGCTGGATCGGCAAGGGCTCGCTGTCCATCGCCACGACGCCGGACCGGCTGGTCCATATCCGCCGCCAGGAGGCGCTTGCCCATGCCTTTGGCGTGGAAGCGGCGTCGATAGGCTCCGGCGAAGCGAAGGAACGCTGGCCGGCGATGAATGCGGACGATGTGCTCGGCGCGGTCTGGTCGCCGGATGACGGGCGGGTCGGCCCCTCGGACGTCTCGGCGGCGCTTGCCAAAGGGGCGAGGGCACGCGGCGCCCGGCTGTTCGAGGATATGCCCGTAACGGGCGTTCTCACCGGAAACGGGCGCGTGCGCGGGGTCGAGACGAGCGCGGGCGTCGTCATGTGCGATGCGGTGGCGGTTTGCGCGGGCCTCTGGTCGCGCGAGGTCGCCGCCATGGCCGGGGCGCGGGCGCCGCTGCTCGCCTGCGAGCATTTCTACCTGCTCACCGGGCCGGTGGAGGGCATTGCCGGCAATCTGCCCACCCTCTCCGACCATGACGGCCGGCTCTATATCCGCGACGACAGCGGCGGGCTGTTGATCGGCTGCTTCGAGCCGATGGGAAAACCGATACCGCCGGGCGCGCTGGACGGGAATTTCGCCTTCGGCCTGCTGCCCGAGGACTGGGACCATTTCGAGCCGATGATGGCGAATGCGCTGCGCCGCGTGCCGGCGCTGGAAACCGCCGAGGCGCGAATGCTGCTCAACGGGCCGGAGAGCTTCACGCCGGACGGCATGTTCATGCTGGGCGAAACAGCGGAGACGCGGGGCCTTTTTCTTGGCTGCGGTATGAACTCGGTCGGCGTCGCCTCGGCCGGCGGCGCGGGCATGAACCTCGCGCATTGCATCCTCCGCGGCCGCACGGCCTATGACCTCTCGGAAGCCGACGCGATGCGCTTTGCGCCGGTCTTCGACAGGGTCGAGCACCTAATGGCCCGCGCGCCGGAAGTGCTGGGGACGCATTACGAGATCGCCTATCCGGGCCGGCAATTGACAACGGCGCGGGACCTGCGCCGCCTGCCGCTCGACGCCGAACACCGCGCCGCCGGGGCGCATATGGGGCAGTTCTACGGCTGGGAGCGCCCGCTCTGGTTCGGCAAGACCGCCGAACCCGTGCTCACATTCGACCGGCCGGACTGGTTCGAAGCGGTCGGCGCCGAGGTCGCGGCGGCCCATGAACGCGCCGCGGTCTTCGACCTGAGCCCCTTCGGCAAGATCGAGGCGGAGGGCCCCGGAGCGAAGGCCTTCCTGCAGCATGTCTGCGCCTCGAATATGGCGCGGGCGCCCGGCGCGGCGATTTACACGGCGGTCCTGAGCGAAGGCGGGACCTATGAGAGCGACCTGACCGCGCTGCGCCTCTCCGCCGACCGTTACCGGCTCTATACCGGCGCGACCGCCATCGCGCGGGACCTCGCCCGGTTCCGGCGCCATGCCGACGGGTTCGAGGTCGCGCTCCGGGATGCGACGGAAGACTATGCGGTTCTCGGCCTGATGGGTCCTGGCAGCGCCCAGATCGCGGAAGCCCTGGGTGCGCCGGAACTGAACGCGCTCGGCTATTTCAGGCATGAGCGCGCGCAGCTTGCCGGACTGCAGGTGCGGGCCGCGCGCCTGTCCTATGTCGGCGAGGCGGGGTGGGAGTTGACCTGCGGGGCGGCGGACGCCTCCGCCCTCTACGCCGCGCTCATGGAGGCGGGCGCCGTTCCGGCCGGCCTGAACGCGCAAACCTCCATGCGGATCGAGAAGGGCTTCGCCGCGATGGGCCACGAACTTGACGGGGATATCGGCCCGGTCGAGGTGGGGCTGGCGCACTTGTGCTCGCAAAGGAAGCGCTATATCGGCTCCGACGCCCTGGCCGAGCGCCGCAAGACCGGCCGGCGAACCCTGGCGACCGTCGTGCTCGATGACGCCGGCGCCGAGCCGCTCGGCCATGAGCCGGTCCTTTTCGACGGGCGCATTGCGGGCCGGACGACCTCTGCGGCCTTCGGATACCGCATCGGCCGCCCGCTGGCACTCGCCCATGTCTCAGGGGTTGCGGACGGCGCGGCCGTCGAGATCGACATTGCCGGCGACCGCCATCCCGGGCGCCTCCGCTTCACCCCCGCCTTCGACCCCGAAGGCAGCCGCATGCGCCCCGCCGCGCCCTCGGTGTAAGGGCTCCGGAATGAAGATGGCGGGCGGCTTCATTCCGCTTCCGCCCGAAGCAGGGACGGCAGCAGGTCCCGGAGCGCCTTCCGGGCCTCGTCGCGGGGGCCGTAGATGGGAGGACGGCAGGGCCCCGCCGGGCAACCGGCAAGCTCCAGGGCGTATTTGAGCGGGCCCGGATTGGGCTCCGAATAGATCCAGCGGCAGAGCGGCAGGAGGTCGAGTTGTATCCGCCGCGCCTGTTCGAGCCGGCCCTGCCTTGCATGCTCGAACAGCGCCCGCAGGCTCCGGGGCAGCAATTCGCCGAGCGACACGACGGCGCCGGCCGCGCCCATCGCCAGCGATGGCAGGATCAGTTCATCGAGGCCCTGCATGAACGCGAACCCGTCGGGCGCGCCGTTCATCACCTCGCCGGCGAGCAGCATGTCGCCCGACGCCTCCTTGATGCCGCGGATAGACGGATTGGCGTGAATGAGGGCGAGCAGTTCGTCCGCGCCCAGGCGGACGCCGCTCCGGCCCGGGGTGTGGAAGAACACGATGGGCAGGTCGCAGGCGTCCGCGACGGCGGCCGCATGGCGCTCGATGTCGAAGGGCCTGACGGAGAAGAAGTGGGGCGGCGCCAGCATGACATAGTCGGCGCCGGCGGCCTTCGCATGCCGGGCGACTGCAATGATGTCGGCCTGCGCGCCGAGGAGGCAGCCGATCGTAACGGGCGCGCGGCCGCCGGCCTCTTCGATCACTGTATCGACAACCCTGAAATGCTCATCCAGCGTGAGCGACAGCGGCTCGCCCGTGCCGCCAAGCGCGCAGAGCCCGGCGGCGCCGGCTTCGAGCTGGCGCCGGACGCTTCTTCGCATCGCAGCCTCGTCGAATGTCGAATCCGCATCGAACGGCGTCACCAGTGCGGTGGCTATCCCTGCGAGCACAGCCGCAGCCTCCTTGTCCCGGTCCCGCCCGGATCAATCGGCCTGGCGCAGCGTGCGAATTTCGCCCATGGCCACGGAGAGCATTGTGAAGTCCGTCCGGCCGGCATTCATCAGGTCGCCGACGATCTGCCGGCACCGGGCTGCGGGAATGCGGTTCCGCCGAAGCCAGGCGTCCACACGCTCCGCCGGGTCCGCCTCGCCGGCGTCGAGCCTGAGCGTGTCCAGGGTGAGCCCGCTCAACTGCGCGTACAGGTCGTCGCGCAGCGCCGCGCGGGACAGCGCCTGCCAGCGATTGTCGCGCGGCAGCGCCGCGATCCGGTCCCGGAGCCAGTGGAGATCGAGCTTCTCGCCGAGTTCGAAATAGACCGAGGCCGCCGTCTCGACCGGGATCGCCGCGCCCGCCGCCACCTCGACGACAGGCAGCGCCGAGACGAGGTCCTCGCAAAGCGCCACATCCAGCGCCAGGCTCTCGGGCGCGCCCCGCTCAACGAGGCGGCCCGCCGCCTCGTCCAGGGCGGTGCGGCTCGATGCCGGGACAAGGTCCCGCAATCCCTGCCGAAGCGCCGCTACGCCGGCGGCGAACCAGCTTATGTCGCGCTCGATATCGAGCGGGCGCGGCCGGTTCCTGAGCAGCCAGCGCGCCGCCCGCTCCACCAGCTTGCGGGTCTCCTGCAGCATGGAAATCTGCACATCCGCCCCGACCCGGCCGTCCAGCGCCTCGATCTCTTCCCAGGTCCCGCGCATGCCGTAGATCTCGCGCGCGGCGAGATAGGCGCGGGCAATATCGGCATCGTCCGCTCCCGTTTCCTCTCCGAGCCGGAACGCGAAGGTCATGCCGCAGCGGTTCGCCATTTCGTTCGCGACCTGGGTGCCGACGATTTCGCGCGCGAGGCGGTGGGAGGGGATGAGCGCGTCGAAGCGCTCGCGCAGAGCGGACGGGAAATAAGCCCTGAGCTCCTTCGTCGCGAAGGGCTCATCCGGCAGATCGGAGGCCAGCAGGCGCTGGAACAGGCCGAGCTTCACATAGGCGAGCAGAACGGCGAGTTCGGGCGTGAACAGCCGCCCCTTCGCCTCCAGCCGCTCGGCCATCTCCTCGGCGCCCGGCAGGAACTCGATCTCGCGGTCGAGCTCGCCGTCCCGCTCCAGTCGGCGGATCAGACGGGCATGGACCTCCAGCATGGAGGACGCCTGGTTCGCCGCCACGCTGAGCGCCTGGGTCTGGAGGTAATTGCTGCGCAGCACCAGCGCCGCCACATCGGCGGTCATCTCCTCCAGCAGGCGGTTGCGCTGCTTGTCGGTCATGTCGCCGGCGGCCACCGCTTCGTTCAGCAGCACCTTGATGTTGACCTCGTGATCGGAGCAGTCCACCCCGCCCGAATTATCGATGGCGTCGGTATTTATGCGCCCGCCCTTCATCGCATATTCGATACGCCCGAGTTGGGTGAAGCCGAGATTGCCGCCTTCGCCAACCACCCGGCAGCGCAGGTCCTCGCCATCGACGCGCACGGCGTCATTGGCCCGGTCGCCGACATCGGCATGGCCTTCGCGCCGCGCCTTGACATAGGTGCCGATGCCGCCGTTCCAGAGCAGGTCCACCGGCGCCTTGAGGATGAGGGAGATCAGCTCGTTCGGGGTCGGGGCCTCGGCGTCGATGCCGAGCGCCTCGCGCGCTTCCGCGCTAAGCGGGACGGACTTGGCGCTTCTGGGAAAGACGCCGCCGCCGGCCGAGAGCACGGAGCGGTCGAAATCGTCCCAGGTCGAGCGCGGCAGCGCGAAGAGCCGCTGGCGCTCGGCGAAGGAGGCTTCAGCGTCCGGGTTCGGGTCGATGAAGATGTGCATGTGGTTGAACGCGGCCACGAGCCGGATATGGCGGGAGAGCAGCATCGCATTGCCGAACACGTCGCCGCCCATGTCGCCGATGCCGACTGCGGTGAAATCCGTCGTCTGGCAGTCGATGCCGAGCTCGCGGAAATGGCGTTTGACCGATTCCCAGCCGCCGCGCGCGGTGATGCCCATGCCCTTGTGGTCGTAGCCCTGCGAACCGCCGGACGCGAAGGCGTCGCCGAGCCAGAAGCCGTATTCCCCGGCCACGCCGTTCGCAATGTCGGAAAAGGCCGCCGTGCCCTTGTCGGCCGCCACCACCAGATAGGGATCGTCGCCGTCATGGCGCACGACGCTGGCCGGGGGGGCCACCCGGCCGCCGACGAGATTGTCGGTGATGTCCAGCATGCCCCGGATAAAGGTCCGGTAGCAGGCGATCCCTTCTTCCTGGATTGCCTCGCGGCCCGACGGCAATTTTTTGGGGAAAAAGCCGCCCTTAGAGCCGACCGGCACGATCACCGCATTCTTCACCATCTGCGCCTTGGCGAGTCCCAGCACCTCGGTGCGGAAATCCTCGCGCCGGTCTGACCAGCGTATGCCGCCGCGTGCTACGGCGCCGCCGCGCAGATGCACGGCCTCGACGCGCGGCGAATAGACGAAAATCTCGTATTGCGGCCGCGGCTCCGGCAGTTCGGGAATTCGTTGCGGATCGAGTTTGAACGAGAGATAGGGCTTCGGCGCGCCATCGGCGCTCGGCTGGAAGTAGTTGGTCCGCAGCGTCGCCCCGATCACGCCCAGATAGCTGCGCAGGATCCGGTCCTCGTCCAGATTTGCCACCTGCTCGAGCGCCGCCTCGATCCGGGCCGCGACCTCGAGCGCGGCGTCGAGCCGCGCCACCGTTTTTCCGTCCGGCCCGCCGTCCTGCCGCGCGGGGTCGAGCCGGACCGAGAACAGCTCCACCAGCATGCCTGCGATTCCGGGATTGGCGGCGAGCGCGTCCTGGATATAGGCCTCGCTGAAGGCGGTTCCGGCCTGGCGCAGATATTTGCAACAGGCGCGCAGGATGACGATCTCGCGCCAACCGAGCCCTGCCCTCAGCACGAGCCGGTTGAACCCGTCGTTCTCGACTTCCCCCGACCAGATCCGGGCGAAGGCCTCGCGGAATATCCCCTCGATGCGGTCCGGGTCGAAATCCGGGCCTTCCCCGTGCAGCACGCTGAAATCGTGTATCCATACCCTCGGCGCATCGGTCCGCTTGATCTTGCTGGGATGCTCGTCCTCGACCTTGAGGCCCATATTCTCCAGCATCGGCAGCACGTCGGACAGCGCAACCGGCCTGCGTCCGATCTGGAAGAGCTTCAGGCGCAGCCGCTCTTCGCCGGCTTCGAGCGGGCGGTAGAGGCTCATCTCTATGCCGCTCTCCTCGATGCGCTCCATCTTCTCGACATCGAGCACGGCGATGCGGGCGGAATAGGCCTCGCGGTAATCCGCGCGGAAGGCCTCTCCGTAGCGCCGGAACAGACTCGTCCCCTGCTCTTCGCCGAAACGGTCAAGCAGCGCGTCGCGCAGATCGTCGCTCCAGGTGCGGCTGACGGTGCGCAGCCGCCTTTCAAGGTCCCGGAGGTCGTAATCGGCCCGGTGTCCTTCATCGACGCGCATGACGAAGAAGAGCCGGGCCAGCACGGATTCGGACAGGCGCACGGTGAACTCGGTGTCCGTCGCGCCCAAGGCCTCCTCCAGTATGCTCTGGATGACCAGCCGGCTCCTTGTGGTGTAGCGATCCCTCGGCACGAACACGATGCAGGAACAGAAGCGCCCGGACCGGTCCGGATGGACGAACAGGCGGATACGCTGCCGCTCCTGCAGGTGCAGGATTCCGGTCGCCGTCTCGAACAACTCGTCGGTCGGGATCTGGAACAGCAGCTCGCGAGGAAAGGTGTCGACGATGTTCTGCAGCGCCTTGGCGGCATGGCTGTTCGGCGGGTAGCCGGCGCGGCGCTGCAATTCGGCCGCCTTGCGCCGCAACAGCGGGATATCGCGCGGCGCGCTGTTGAAGGCCTCGGCGGTGTAGAGGCCGAGGAAGCAGTGCTCTCCGACGATATTGCCGTCGGCGTCGAACCGCCTGACAGAGATGCAGTCGAGATGGCTCGGCCGGTGGACCCGCGAGCGCTCCTCGGCGCGCGAGATCGACAGCAATTCCGCATGCGCCTCCGGGTCCGGCGGCGGCCCGTCCTTGCCGCGCAGCAGGCCGAGCCCGGCCTCCGGACCGGGCGCGCCGGAGGCGCCGTAGCCGAGGAAAGTGAAATGGTTGTCCTCGATCCATTCGAGGAACGACTTCACCTCGTCCCGTTCTCCGCCGCCGACCGAGGGCGGCAGCGCGTCGAGCTCCTCGATGGCAAGACGCATCCGCTCGCGCATGGCGCCCCAGTCCTCGACGGCGGCGCGCACATCGCCCAGCACGGAAAGCATCTCGTCCGCCACCGCATCGAGCGTCCCCTGCTCCGTCTGGCGATCGGTCTCGATGTGGATCGCCGCCTCGATGCCGGCTCCCTCGCCGCCGGAGTCCTCCACGGGGATCACCGCCTCGATGCGCCCGTCCTCGTCCCGGCGGACTCCCAGGACCGGGTGGATGACGAGGTGGCTGGTGTAACCGCGCGCATTCAGCACCATGCGCACGGAATCGACCAGGAACGGCAATTCCTCGGTGACGATCTCGACGATGGTATGGGTGGACTGCCAGCCGTGCTGCTCGATCTCCGGGTTGTAAACGCGGACCTTCGCTTCACCGGGTGCGCGCCGGCGGGCGAGGTTGAGATGCGCCGCCGCCGCGCCGTAAAGGTCGTCCGGCCGGTGTTCGGCCAGGTCTTCCAGCGAGACGCCGGCGTAATAGGCGGCGATGAAGGCGAGCGCGGCGTCGAGGTCTTCGCCGCCCAGCCGCCCGCGCGCCACCGCGGCGATGTCCTCGAGGAGTTCGGTCCGTTGCATTCTGGGCTGAACCGCCATGGGAGCATCCTTTCTTACCGTCCGGGCCGGCATGCCGCAGGGGAGCCGCCGCGGGCCGTCGCCCATGGTTCCGGCCGCAGGCCGGAGCATGGGAAGCTCCGCAGCATGGCCGTTCCCCGCACTATAGGCATTCCGGCCCCCGAGCGGGACTCTGAGTTGCCGGCGGGCGGCATTCCATTGCACTGGGGAACAGGCCATCAGGTCCGCCCCGCGCTTTGCCGGCCGCATATGCACGGCCGGCATGAAGCTGCTCATTGCAGGAACGCGGGAAGCGGCCTAAATCTTTGTCGGCGGAGGCACTTGCAGAATTGAGGTTCTGAGGAATAGCGGCTGAGATTTTGGATGCGGTTTTAGGTTTGCGTTGCGTTTGGGGCGCTGCGGCTGGCCTGATTGGGTCGCGGGTCGTGTCTGCGGTCGGTTTTGAGGCGAGC
>JAJECF010000012.1 GCA_022822125.1 Alphaproteobacteria bacterium | reverse complement strand
GCAGGACTTCGGTGCCGCAGATCTTTATCGACGGTCGCCATATCGGCGGCTGCGACGAGCTCTACGCGCTGGACGCGGATGGTGGTCTCGACCCGATTCTGGAGGGCTCGGCATGAGCAGCGATTTCACGGTTGGACTGGTTCAACTGACGTCGGGTCGCGAGATCGCAGCGAACATCGAAGGCGCATCCGCCCTGATCCGCCGGGCTCGCGGCGACGGGGCCGATTTCATCCTGACGCCCGAAAACACGACCATGGTCGAACCGGATCGGCAGGCGGTCTTCGACAAGGCGAAGCCGGAGGATGCGCACGAGGGCGTCGCCGCTTTCGGCGCGCTTGCCGCCGAATTGGAGGCGTGGCTGCTGATCGGGTCTATGACGATCGGCCTCAGTGCGGGCGAGGGCGCGAAGGCGGCGAACCGGTCGTTCCTTTTCGATCCGGCGGGGCGCATCGCCGCGCGCTATGACAAGATCCATATGTTCGACGTCGATATCCCCGATGGCCAGGTTTACCGAGAATCGGCCAACTTCGAGCCGGGTCAGGCGGCGGTGACCGCCGATCTGCCCTGGGGCCGGCTTGGCCTATCGGTTTGCTACGACCTGCGCTTTGCGCAGCTTTACCGGAGTCTCGCCAAGGCCGGGGCAGAGTTCCTCACCGTGCCGGCCGCCTTCACCGCCTTTACCGGCGCCGCGCACTGGCATGTGCTGCTGCGCGCCCGCGCTATCGAAACCGGCTGTTTCATCGTTGCGCCGGCGCAGGTGGGCGAGCATGCGGAGGGCCGCCGCACCTACGGCCATTCGCTCATCGTCGCGCCCTGGGGCGAGGTGCTGGCGGACGGCGGCGATGAACCCGGCATCGTGACGGCCGAGATCGATACGGCTCGCGTGGCCGAAGCCCGCGCCCGCGTGCCCTCCCTCTCCGGCGACCGCCCCTTCGACCTGCCGCAGGCCTGGAGTGCGGCGGCGGAATAGCCTGTCCTTTCTGCCGCTGGCGGCGCGGAGTTCCGTTTTCCGAAGTCTGGAGACTTTCCCCCATGAAACTCGGCCTGTCGATCGGTTACTCGGGCGCCCGGCTCGATTTCCCGACGGAACTGGTGAAGCTCGCCGACAGGATCGGCTATGACACCGTGTGGACGGCGGAGGCCTATGGCACGGACGCCATGACGCCGCTGGCCTATCTGGCGGCCGTCACCGAACGCATCAAGCTCGGCACCGGCATCATCCAGCTCGCCGCGCGCACCGCGGCCAATGCGGCGATGCAGGCCCAGACCATCGACGCGCTCGCCGGCGGCGGGCGGATGATTGTCGGCATCGGCGTGTCCGGCCCGCAGATCGTCGAGGGCTGGTACGGCGAACCCTGGGGGCGGCCCTATTGGCGGATCAAGGACTATGTCGCGATCATGCGGAAGATCTTCGCCCGCGAAGAGCCGGTAACGCATGACGGCCGCGAAATCTCGCTGCCCTATACGGGCGAGGGGTCGGCGGGCATGGGCAAGCCGCTCCGGATGATCCTCCATCCCAACCCGGACATCCCGATCTATCTCGGCACGGGCGCCGAATCGACCGTGCGCCTCACCGGCGAGATCGCCGATGGCTGGCTGCCGCTCGGCTTCATGCCCGGCACACTGGACGAATACCGCCCCTGGCTGGAGCAGGGCTTCGCGCGGGCCGGCAATGGCAAGGGCTTCCACAATTTCGAGATCGTCGCTTCGCCGCATGTCATCCTGGGCGATGATGTGAAGGCGGGGCTGGCGTCGCTCAAGCCCCGCGAGGCGCTCTATATTGGCGGCATGGGCCACCGGGACAAGAATTTCCACAATGCCATGATGTGCCGCCGGGGCTTCGAGGACGCCGCCGAGCGCATCCAGGAGCTTTATCTCGCCGGCCGCAAGGACGAGGCGGCCGCGGCCGTGCCGGACGAGTGGGTGGACATGAAGGCGCTCATCGGCCCGCCGGCCCGCATCAAGAAACGCTTCCGCGCCTGGGCCGACAGCGGCGCCACCGCCATCACCGTGCGCACCCGCAGCGAGGAAGCCGTCCGCGTCATCGGAGAGGCCGCCCGGTTGAACCGGTAGGAGTTACCCCCGCGCCTTCATCAGGCGCTGCTTGTCGCGCTTCCAGTCGCGCTCCTTGATGGCGTGGCGCTTGTCCACCTTGCGCTTGCCGCGGGCGAGGCCGAGTTCCAGCTTGGCGCGGCCCCTTTCGTTGAAATAGAGCCGGAGCGGCACCAGCGTCGCGCCCTCCCGCCGGACGGCGCCGGCCAGCCGGTCGATTTCCCGCTTGTGAAGCAGGAGCTTGCGCGGTCGCTTCGCCGTGTGGCCGAAATGCCGGGCCGGCTTGTATTCCGGGATATGGGCGTTGACGAGGAAGACCTCGCCGCCCCGCTCGACCGCATAGGCCTCGATGATGGAGCCCCGCCCCTCGCGCAGGGACTTCACCTCGCTGCCGGAAAGCTGCATTCCGGCCTCGAGCACATCCTCGATGAAATAGTCGTGCCGCGCCCGGCGGTTCTGGGCAACCGACCGGACGGGCATCGGGTAAGGCTAGCCGATCAGTTCCAGGCCCGTCATGGCGCTCCGCACCTGGGCCTGTGTTGCCGGCGCAGCCGGGGTCAGCGGCAGGCGCGTGTCCGGCTCGCAATGCCCCAGAAGATGCGCGCCGTATTTGGCGCCCGCCGGGCTCGGCTGGAAGAACATCGCCTTGTGCAGCGGCATCAGGCGCTCATTGATCTGCATCGCCGTTTCCAGCGCGCCCTGCTGCCAGGCGTCGTGCATCATCGAGCACAGCTTCGGCGCGACATTGGCGCTGACCGATATGCAGCCGACGCCGCCCTGGATCAGGAAGGGCAGCGCGGTGCCGTCCTCGCCGGAGAGCTGGCAGAAATCGGGGCCGGCGGCGATGCGCGTCTCCAGCGGGCGCTGGAGGTCCGTGGTCGCGTCCTTGACGCCCACGACATTCGGCAGCTTCGCGAGTTCCGCCATGGTTTCGACGGTCATGTCCACCACGGAGCGCGGCGGGATGTTGTAGATGATGATCGGGATCTCGACGGCGTCGTTGATTGCCTTGAAATGCTCGTAAAGGCCATCTTGGTTCGGCTTGTTGTAATAGGGCGTCACCACGAGAATGCCGTCGGCGCCGGCCTGCTTGGCGTGCCGGGCGAGGTCGATCGCTTCCGCCGTCGAGTTGGAGCCCGCGCCAGCGATCACCGGCACCCGGCCGGCCGCCGTCTCGATGCAGAGCTCGGTCACGCGCTTGTGCTCGTCATGGCTCAATGTCGGCGATTCGCCCGTGGTGCCGCAGGGAACCAGCCCGTGCGTGCCTTCGGCGATCTGCCACTCGACGAAGTCCTGAAACGCCTTCTCGTCCACCCCTCCGTCGCGGAACGGGGTAATCAACGCCACCAGCGATCCCTTGAACATGGCCGGACCTCCTCTGCTTGCCTCGGCGAAACATAGTTTCACCCCCGGTGCGCGGCAAGCTAGTCTGGCGCCCGACAGACCGCAACCGGAAGCCGCCAACGCATGCTGGGCGACAACCATCTCAACGACATCCGCGCCTGCGTCTTCGACGCTTACGGCACATTGTTCGATTTCAACACGCCGCTGGTCGCAAAGCAGGCGCGCATCGGGCCGGCGGCCGAGCGCCTCTCCGCAATCTGGCGGCAGAAGCAGATCGACTACACCTGGCTGCGCTCCTTGATGGGCAAATACGCCGATTTCTGGCAGGTGACGGGCGAAGCGCTGGACTACGCAATGGCGGCCTGCGAGGTGGACGACCCGACGCTCCGGGCCGAACTCATGCAGCTCTATCTCGCGCTGGATGCGTTCCCGGACGCGCGGCCCTGCCTGGAAGCGCTGAAAGGCCGGCGGACGCGCACGGCGGTTCTCTCCAACGGCACCGTCACCATGCTGACCGCCGCCGTCAACGCCAATACACTGACGCCTCTGCTCGACCGCGTGCTTTCCGTCGACCCCTGCGGCGTCTTCAAGCCGCACCCGTCCGTGTACCAGCTTGCAGTGGACGAGTTGGACGCGCAGCCTGCCCAGGTCTGTTTCGTCTCCGCCAATGGCTGGGATGCGGCCGGGGCGGCGGCCTTCGGCTTCCGGGCTGTGTGGATCAACCGCGCCGGCGCGCCGGTCGAGACGCTGCCCTTCCAGCCTGTGGCGGAAATCCGGGGGCTCGACGAACTGGCGGCCCTGCTGCCGTCCTGACCGGCGCCGCGCCGCATTCCCTGACCGAAGGAGAAAAGACGCATGAACCGTGTTGACGGAAAGGTCGCGCTGGTAACGGGCGCAGGACGCGGCATCGGGGCCGGCATTGCGCGGCGGCTGGCGGAGGCGGGGGCGAAGGTCGTTGTCTCCGACCTCATCGAAGAGAACGGCCACCGGACGGTGGAGAATATCGGCGCGGCGGGCGGCGACGCGCATTTCATCGCCCAGGACGTGACCGACGAAACCGGCTGGGAGCGCGCCGTCGCCGAAGTCGAAGGGCGCTTCGGCGCGCTGAACATCCTCGTCAATAATGCCGGGGTCTACAGCTATGCGAAGCTCGAGGAGATGTCCGTCGAGGATTATCGCCGCCTGATGGACGTGAATGTCATGGGCGTCTTCCTCGGCATCAAGCACGCCCTACACTCGATGAAGAACACGCCCGCCGGCGCCGATGCCGCCAGCATCGTCAATATCTCTTCGGTCGCCGGCCTCGTCGGCTCGCCGCTTTCGGCGATCTACAGCGCGTCCAAGGGCGCGGTGCGGCTGTTGACCAAATCGGCGGCGCTCGAGGTCGCGCAACTCGGCTACAACATCCGCGTGAACTCGGTGCATCCCGGCCTGATCGAAACCGACATGGCGGACCAGGTGCTGGACCGCTGGATCAGCACCGGCATGTCGGACAATGCCGCGCGCCAGTTCGTCATGGACCAGCACCCGATCAAACGCCTCGGCGGGCCGGCGGACATCGCGGCGGGTGTCCTCTTCCTCGCTTCGGCCGACAGCGCCTTCATGACCGGCGCGGAACTCGTGATCGACGGCGGCTGGACCGCGCGGTAGGTCCCGGCCTCACGCCGCCAGCCGGTCGGGCGGGGCGGCGAGGCTGGCGGCGGCGGCCAGCACGTCCGGGCCGGCGCCTGGCAGATGAGCATTCTCCGCCAGGTGGCGGCGGAAGGCGCGCGCGCCGGGGCGGCCCTGGAACAGCCCGTGGATATGCCGCGCGAGCGCGTGCAGGCGGACGCCCTCCGCCGCGAGCCGCTCCGCATAGGGCAGCAGGGCGTCCACCGCCTCCTGCCGCGATTGCAGCGGGTTCTGGGCTCCGAACAACCGGCGGTCCGCATCCGCCAGAAGCCAGGGGTCCGAATAGGCGGCGCGGCCCAGCATGACGCCGTCAACGGCCCCGTCGGCAAGCAGCATCTCCGCCTCGTCGAGGCCGGCAATGCCGCCGTTCAGCACGATGCAGAGGTCCGGACGCGCCGCTTTCAGGCGGAACGCCAGATCGTAGCGCAGCGGCGGTATCTCACGGTTCTGCTTCGGGCTGAGCCCCTTCAGCCACGCCTTGCGCGCATGGACGATGAAGACGGTGACGCCGGAAAGCTCGTGGATGGTTCGGGCAAAGCGGTCGAGCGCGCCGTCGTCCTGGTCGTCTATGCCCACGCGGCATTTCACCGTCACCGGGACCGAGACCGCCTCGCGCATGGCGGCGAGGCAGCGGCCGACAAGCTCCGGCTCCGCCATCAGGCTCGCGCCGAAGCGGCCCTTCTTCACCCGGTCGCTGGGGCAGCCGCAATTGAGGTTGATCTCGTCATAGCCGAAGCCTTCGCCGATGCGCGCCGCCTCCGCCAGCATCGCCGGCTCGCTGCCGCCGAGTTGCAGCGCCACGGGATGCTCGACCGGGTCGAAGCCCAGCAGCCGGTCCCGGTCGCCGTGAATGACCGCCCCGGCCGTCAGCATCTCCGTATAGAGCCGCGCCTGCCGCGAAAGCGCCCGGTGGAAGAAGCGGCAATGCCGGTCCGTCCGGTCCATCATCGGCGCAACGCAAAGGCGGTGCATGGGCAGTGACGCTGGAGTCAACTCTCGCCGTCGATCGAGAACCATGGCGATTTCAAGCCCAAGCGGCGATCAAGCCGGGCAATGGTCGTAGGCAGAAGAATATCATTTTGCTCGGTTCCTGCCTCGATCACCCATAGCCTTCCGTTGGGAGAGCCGATTCTCGTCACGCCCTGCGACCTGTGGGCTCCTGCCTGGACGACGCCCGTCTGAACGGTGCAGCCCTGCTCACGGGCCCAACGGAGGTATTCGGCAAAAAGGTCGGATGTCCGCCGAAAGGATAGGCCATTGCACTTCCTTGCCGCCTATGCGCAGAGCGCAAATTCTATATTCGGCTCGACCGGACCTTCCGGCTCGAAACGGCCCAAGCGTTTTTCCCACAGTCTATGGAAATATTCGGGAGCGGGGGCAATACCGGCAAAGGGTTCACCGTTCCGGGCCAGACTCTCCTGTCGCTCGGCTTCGAGCGCCACAGTCAACCGCTCATGCAACTTGTCCACGGAAACCGCCTGTGCCCCGATATCGTATTCGAGACACTGGGCAACCCACATGCTGCCTTCCTGAAAGATGACGACCCTGATTCTTGCTACGTTCATTTCACTCATGATCGGCCGTCCTTCTCCAGTCACGGCCACTATGGATCAAGGCGCCGGGAGGTCAAGGTCACTAACCCCCTTCCTGCCAGGGCAGGAGGGCCGCGTGAATCGTCCCCAGGACGGGCGCTGGCACGCCCGTCTCGCGGGCAAGCGCCACCGCCTTGCCGGCGAGCCAGGGCAGTTCCAGCCTGCCGCCCTTCATGAGGTCGGCGGCCATCGACGCGATGCCGTCATCGCCGAAACTGGCGGAAAGCCGGGCGGCCTGCTCGCCCGCATCCCCGTCTAGCGGCACGCCGCGCGCCCGGCCGATGGCGGCGACCTCAGCCGCGCAAATACCGATCAGTGCTTCAGTTTCGGGACAGCGGCGGACCACGCCGTTATTGCCGCGCACGACGGCATTGACCGAGCTCACGGCCACCAGGAAGACGAATTTCTTCCAGATATCGAGCTCGATATTCGGGCTCGCAACCGCCTCGATATCCGCCGGCCCGCACGCCGCTGCCAGTGCGTCGATGCGGGCGGACGGGCGCCCGTCCCATTCGCCGAAGACCAGGCGGTTGAAGGGCGTGTGCTGCTCGATGCCGCCGGGTCCGGAAATGAAGGCGTTGATAAAGGCCGTGCCGCCGACAACCCTGTCCGGGCCGAGAATCGTGCCGAGCCGCTCGCGGGCGTCGATACCGTTCTGGAGCGGTACGACCATGGTGTCGGGGCCGACCAGCGGGCGTGCCGCCGCGCCGGCGCTCTCCAGGTCCCATTGCTTGACCGCGAACAACACGACATCCGCCGCGCCGATATCCTCGGGTCGGTCGGTTGCGAAAGCCGGGCGGACATGCAGGTCGCGGGGGCCGCCGGTCACGCGCAGGCCGTCGCTGCGGATCGCCTCCAGATGCGCGCCGCGGGCCACCAGGCCGACTTCATGGCCCGCCGCCGCCAGGCGCGCGCCGAAGACGCCGCCGACCCCGCCCGCGCCGACGACGGCGATCTTCATGCGAGCGCGGCCGCCGCCCGCTGGATACGCCGGCAGGCTTCCTCAAGCGTTGCGTCATCCGTCGCGTAGGAAATGCGGAAATGCGGCGACAGGCCGAAGGCCGAGCCCGGAACCGTGACCACACCCTCCGCGTCGATGAGATAGGCGCAGAACTCGTCGTCGCTCCCGATCGTCTTTCCGTCCGGCGTCTTCTTGCCGATGCAGCCGGCGCAGGAGGGATAGACATAAAAGGCGCCTTCGGGCCGGTTGCAGGTAATGCCCGGCGCCTGGTTCAGCATCGAGACGACAAGGTCGCGCCGCTTCTGGAAGGCGGCGGCGCGCTCCGGGATGAAGTCCTGCGGGCCGTCGAGAGCGACGACGGCCGCCGTCTGGCTGATCGAGGAAGGGTTGGTCGTGCTCTGGCTCTGCACCATGCCCATTGCCTTGATGAGCTCCAGCGGCCCGGCCGCATAGCCGATGCGCCAGCCGGTCATCGCATAGGCCTTGGAGACGCCGTTCACCGTGAGCGTGCGATTCATCAGCTTCGGCTCGACCTGGGCCGGCGTCACGAACTCGAAGCCGTCATAGACGATGTGCTCATACATGTCGTCGGTCATCACCCAGACATGCTCATGCGCAAGCAGCACATCGGTCAGGGCCTTCATGTCGGTGCGGGTATAGGCGGCGCCGGAGGGGTTGCTCGGGCTGTTGAGAAGCACCCATTTGGTCCTGGGCGTTATCGCGGCTTCGAGCTGCGCCGCCGTCATCTTGAAGCCTGCCTCCGCCTTGCACTCGACCACGACCGGGACGCCGCCGCAGAGCAGCACCATGTCGGGATAGCTGGTCCAGTAGGGCGCGGGAACCACGACCTCGTCACCGGGATCGAGGCTCGCCATGAAAGCATTGTAGAGCACATGCTTGCCGCCATTGCCCACGGTGACCTGATTGGGCGCATAGTCGAGGCCGTTCTCCCGCTTCAGCTTGCGCGCGACCGCGGCCTTGAGCTCCGGGCGGCCGTCGGGCGCGGTGTATTTCGTGTCGCCCGCCCGTATGGCCGCAACGCCCGCATCCGCCACAGTCTCCGGCGTGTCGAAATCCGGCTCGCCGGCCGCCAGACCGATCACATCGTGGCCGGCGGCCTTCAACTCCATCGCTTTGGTATTGAGCGCCACGGTCGGGGAGGGACGAATTACGGAAAGGCGTTGTGCGACGATGGCCATGAAACGGACTCCTGTCGGCTCGACCGGGAAAGGCGGCCCGCTTCTACCCCGTTTGGGCCTATTGCGGAACCGCTGCCCGGACATCTTCCGGATTTCAAGGCGACCGGGCTGCCGGCGCCGACGGTCCGAAAATGCATGGTAAACTGTTTTTGAAGGGCGGCGTTTCGGACCGCTTCGCCGCGATGCGGCGGGCGTGCGGAGCGAGGCTTCATGACAAAACATGACATTCCATGACCTATCGAGGCGGTCCTGGCGCCCGAAGGGCCCTCGCTATCCCCCGTGGGGTTCGAAGAGGAGGAAACGGAATGGATTTGCCGACAATGGGCGTGGGGTCCTATGCGGCGCCCGGCTGGCTCTTCCTGTTCCGGGAGGCCATGCGCGCGGGCCGGACCGGCGCCGGGGACGTTGAGGAAGCCTTCGACGACGCGACCCGGGCGGCGATCGCCGACCAGATCGAGGCGGGCGTGGACATTCTGTCGGACGGCGAGCTGCGCCGGAGCCGGTTCGTCTATGAGATGTATGACCGACTGGCCGGGATCGAACGGATTCCGGCGGATCGGCGACTCGGCGTGCCGGGCTACGACCGGGCGCCCCATTTCGTCGCCCGGGAGCGGGTGTCGGCGCCGGCGGGCCTCGGCATCGCTGCGGAATACCGCCGTCTCAGGGAGCTGGCGCCCGGGAGGCGGATCAAGACGGCGTTTCCCGGTCCCATGACCTTCATGCCCAAGATCGAGCCGGAAGGCCCCTATGCCGGCGACAGGATGGCGCTGCTCGACGATATCGCCGGCATTGTGAGGGACGAGCTCGACAGGCTCGCCGGCGAAGATGCCGAACTGGTGCAGATCGACGAACCCGGTTTCACCGACCCTTCCCACGGCCTGGACAACTGCGCCTGCGCCGAGGCCGTCAACAAGGCTATCGGCGGGCATGGGGAGCGCGTGGCGGTCCATATCTGCTTCGGCAACAATGCCTCGCGCCCCTATGCGCCGCGAGGTTTCGCCCGCCTGCTGCCGGGCATGGCCATGCTGGACTGCTCCATGCTGGTGCTGGAATTCGCCAACCGGGAAATGGCGGACCTGGACCTGCTGCCGGCATTGGCCGAGCGTTACCGGATCGCGGCGGGCGTGATCGATGTGAAGTCGTTCCACATAGAAACGCCCGAGGAGGTGGCCGAACGGCTGGAGCGGGTTCTCGAAGTGGCGCCGAGAGACCGCCTCTGGGTGACGGCCGATTGCGGCTTCTCGGCGCTGCCGCGCTGGCTGGCGCGGGAAAAACTGCGTGCGATGGTCGCGGGAACGAGGCTTGTGCGGGGCGAAACCGCCGATCAGGCCCAGCCCGACAGATAGATGATCTGGAAGGTGGCCGTATGCCGGCCCGCCTGTTGCGCAGCGAGTTCGGCGAAGAGCGCGCGGCGGGCGAAATGGCGCGGCCGGGCGGCCAGCGCGTTGGTCTCGCCCATGGCGCGAAGATCGGCCATCAGCTTGAAGGGAGAGTCGTAGCTGACCCGAATGGTATCCAGATCGGCGACCGGCATGTCGAAGCCGGCGCGTTGCAGGAGACCTGCGGCGTCGCGCAGATCGGCGAAGGGAGAGACCCTGGGCGCGGCGCCGCCTGATGTAGCGGCATCGGCAGCGAGCAGGGCATGGCGCAGTTCGGTCAGCGTTTCGCCGCCGAACAGGCTTGCGAGGAAGAGGCCGCCCGGCTTGAGCGCGCGCCTGATCTGGGCGAGCGCGCCGGGCAGGTCCTGCGTCCAGTGCAGGGCAAGATTGCTCGCAATCAGGTTGAAGCTCTGCAAGGCGAAAGGCAGGCGGTCTTCCTCGCCGACTGCCGCAATACCGCCGCCGGCGCGGCAAAGCCTCTCGGACGCCTCCAACCGGATGAGGGTCTCGATGCCGCCCCGCCTCTCCAGCGCTTGCGCAAGCACCCCGTCGCGCGCGCCGATATCGAGGGCGAGCGGGAAACCGACGGTCACATCGTCGAGGCGGTCTGCCAGCCGCTCAGCCACTTCGCGAAACAGGAAGTCCGCACCGGGCGGCGCGGATGCTGCGCGGTCGCGGTGGCGGCGAAGGGCGTTTCGGTCGAAGAGTTGCGGTATCATCGACGCCCCGCTGCGCCGGAAGGAAACCATGAACGAGAACTATAGCCCGATCACCGCCGGGGAATTACGCGAGGCGCTGGATAGCGACGGCGAACTTGCCATCATCGACTTCCGCGAGGAAGGCTCGTTCGCGCCTGCGCATCTCCTGCATGCCTGCAACATTCCGCTCTCCCGTCTGGAGCTCGACATCCGCGACCTTGTGCCGCGCACAGCCACCCGGGTCGTTGCCACCGACAATGGCGGGGGACTGGCGGAACGCGGCGCGGCGCGGCTCCGCGAACTGGGCTACACCGATATCGCCCTGTTCGCGAACGGCGTCGAGGCCTGGCGGCAGGCCGGCTACGAGGTGTTCTCCGGCTTCAATGTGCCGAGCAAGGCCTTCGGCGAATATGTCGAGCATGCCTACGACACTCCATCCGTTTCGGCCGAGGAACTCAGGGACATGCTCGACGGCCCGGACCCGGTGGTCGTGCTGGACAGCCGGCCGATGGACGAATTCCGCAATATGAACATTCCGACCGCGACCTGCTGTCCGGGGGCGGAGCTCGTCTATCGCGTCCACGACCTCGCGCCGTCCCCGGAGACGACGGTCATCGTCAATTGCGCCGGGCGGACGCGCAGCATCATCGGCGCGCAATCGCTCATCAATGCCGGCATTCCGAATCGGGTCGCGGCGCTCCGCAACGGCACGATGGGCTGGCATCTGGCAGGTCTGGAACTGGAGCGCGGCAATGAACGCCCGGCGCCGGACCCGACCCCGGGCGGGCTCGAGGCGGCGCGCGCCTGCGCCAGAGCAGTGGCGGAGCGGTTCGATGTGCCGGTCGTCAGCGAAATCCCGTCCGCGCCGGATCGAACCACCTATGTGTTCGATGTCCGCCATCCGCATGAATTCGAGGCGGGGCATCTGAAGGGCTCGCGGTCAGCGCCCGGCGGGCAATTGGTGCAGGCGACGGATCGCTATGCCGCGGTGCGCGGCGCGCGCATCTTCCTGGTGGACGATACCGGCGTGCGCGCCGCCATGACGGCGCATTGGCTGCGGCAGATGAACTGGGAGGCGGCGGTGCTGGAAGGCGCGCTGGACGACGGCCCGCTGGAGACCGGACCCGCCGCTGCCGGGATATCGGGGCTGGCCGATGTGTCGACCGTCGGTCCCGAGGCCGTTGAAGGGGCGGTCGTGGTCGATTTCGCCGACAGCCGCAGCTATGCCGAAGGCCATATACCGGGCGCCTGGTTTGCCATCCGCTCAAGGCTGGCGTCGGCGCGCCTGCCGGAAGCGGACCGGTATGTCTTCACCTCGCCGGACGGGCGGCTGGCGCGCCTGGCCGCGGCCGATTTCGACCGCCCGGTCGCCGTGCTGGAAGGCGGCACCGGGGCGTGGACGGGGCCGCTGGAACGCGGGGCCCTGCATATGGCCGATACGGCTGACGATGTATGGCTCAAGCCCTATGAGCAGGGCGGAACCGTTGAGGAAAACATGCAGGCCTATCTCGATTGGGAGACCGGCCTTGTAGAGCAGCTGGACCGCGACGGCACGACCCGGTTCTGGAGCCGTCCCTCCTGACGCCGGCCGGTGTTCGCCGGAACGAGAGCGGCGGCATTTGCGCGGCGGTTGCTGGACCTGGCGCTGCCGCCGCGCTGCGCGTTCTGCCGGGGACCGGTCGCGGACCCGGCGACACTGTGCGGGACCTGCTGGTCGGACCTCGATTTCGTCGTGGAGCCTCTGTGCGGCATTTGCGGGCGTCCGTTCGTATTCGAGGCGGAAGCGGACTCGCTGTGCGGCGCATGCATGGCAAGGCGTCCGGCCTATGATCGTGCAAGAAGCGCATTGATTTACAGCGGCAATGCAAGAGAGCTTATCCAACGCTTCAAGTTCCGGGACGAAACCGGGCTGGCGCCGTTGCTGACGGTATGGGCGCGGGAAGCCGGCGCGGCATTGCTGGACGGCGCGGACTGGGTCGTCCCGGTGCCGCTTCACTGGATGCGGCTCTATCGGCGGCGCTACAACCAGTCTGCGCTGCTGGCCGGGCGGCTTGCCGCAAAGGGCGGGGTGGCTTTGGCTCCCGATATGCTGCGGCGTATCCGGCGCACCCGCCCGCAGACCGAACTCGGGCGCAATGAGCGCGGGCGCAATGTCGCCGGCGCTTTCCGCGTCACGCCGTCCTGGCGGGACCGTGTGCGCGACGCGCGCATTGTCGTCGTGGACGATGTGTTGACGACCGGCGCGACCCTGGAGGCCTGCGCACGCACCCTGAAACGCGCCGGCGCCGCCCGCGTCGATGCGCTGACCGTGGCTCGTGTGGACAGCCCGGACCGGGGTTAGCCGACAATTTCGCAGGTGCTGAAGAAATAGGCGATCTCGCGTTCTGCGCTATCGGCGGAATCGGAGCCATGAACGGAATTCGCTTCGATCGATTCGCCGTAATTCTTCCGAATCGTGCCTTCGGCCGCATTGGCCGGATTGGTGACGCCCATGATCTCGCGATTGAGTTCGATCGCATTCTCGGCTTCGAGCACCTGCACGACGACGGGGCCGGAGGTCATGAAGGTGCAGAGGTCGCCGAAAAAGGGGCGCTCGCTGTGCTCGGCATAGAAACCCTCTGCCTGCTTCCGCGTCAGGCGGATGCGCTTCTGGGCCACAATTCGCAGACCGGCACTTTCCAGCCGGGCCACGATCTCGCCCGTCAGATGGCGTCTGGTTGCGTCGGGTTTCACAATGGACAATGTCCGTTCGATCGCCACTTCAGGTCTCCTCCCAGCAAGGCGCGCGGCGTTATAGCCATGCCGCCGGGCCCGCACAACGGCCCTATTTCGGCTACTGCCAGCCTTGCGGTCCGAACCGCAGATAGGCGGGCCGGCTTCCCTCGTCGCGGAATGCGGCAAACCGGTCGCGTGCGATGTCCCGCATTGCAGGATCACGCCGGTCAAAAAGATAGGCCGTGTCGGCGAATCCCTCGCGTCCATCCATCGATGCGTCATCCACTACGACGAGCAGGTCAGCGGCGTTGGGATTCCCCGGAGCTGCCGTCAGCCACACCGGATGCTCCGCAGGTTCGCCTTCGCAGCCATGGGGCAGGAAGCTGTTATTGCGATAGGTCCACAGCCCCTGATCGAGCGCCGCCACCCGCTCTTCCTGGCCGACGCGGACGCAAACCCGCCGGCCCTCGGCCAGCGCCGCTTCCAGCAATCGCCCCAGACCGAGGTCGAGCGGAGCGCCGTCCAGGTCGTAGAAGCCGGGCGGGTCAGCTTTCGCAGACATCCCGGACCAACCGGTCGAGCAGACGCACCCCGTAACCCGTTGCGCCCTTGGGCACGGTCGGACGCGCCTTGTCCGTCCAGGCGGTGCCGGCGATATCGAGATGCGCCCATGAGGTCTGGCCGACGAAGCGCTTCAGAAACTGGGCCGCGGTTATCGCGCCGGCTTCGCGCGGGCCGATATTCTTCATGTCCGCAATGTGGGATTCGAGCATCTTGTCGTAGACGTCGTGAAGCGGGAACCGCCACAATTTTTCGTCCACGGCCTCGCCCGCGGCCATCAGCGACTCCGCCAGCGCGTCGTCGTTGGAGAACATGCCGGCGTATTCATGGGCAAGCGCCATCACCATGGAGCCGGTCAGCGTCGCCAGGTCGATCACGGCGCGCGGCTCGAATCGTTCGATGACATAGGCCAGCAGGTCCGCAAGAACGAGACGGCCTTCGGCATCGGTGTTGATGACCTCTACCGTCTGTCCCGAATAGCTGGTCACGACATCGCCGGGCCGCTGCGCCGTCGATGACGGCATATTCTCCACCAGGCCCACGATACCGACGACATTTGCGGCCGCCTTGCGCCCGGCAATCGCCCTCATCGCCCCGACCACGGCGGCGGACCCGCCCATGTCCCATTTCATCTCTTCCATGCCGCCGCTGGGCTTTATCGAGATGCCGCCAGTGTCGAAGGTAACGCCCTTGCCGACGAGAGCCATCGGCGGCCCGTCGGCGCCCGGCCAGCGCATAACGACCACCCGGGCTTCGCGCGCGCTGCCTTGGGCCACGCCGAGAAGCGTGGCCATCTTCAGTTCTTCGAGCGCCGCCTGGTCGAACACCTCCACGGAAACGCCGACCGCCTCCAGGTCGCGAAGCTCTTCCGCATAGGTTTCGGGATAAAGAACATTGCCGGGTTCCGAGACGAAGTCCCGCGCGAAAGCAACGGCTTCGACTATCCTGGCGCCGTCTTCTTCGTAGGACTTGCGGGCGGCGTCGGCATCGGGCGACGCAATCGTGATTTCGGCGAGGGTCGGCTTGTCGCTGTCCTGGAGTTGCGTGCGGTATTTGTCGAAGCGGTAGGCGGCCAGCGCGGCGCCCAGACCGACGGCCGCCGACCCGGTTCCAGGCCAGCAAATAAACGCCGACTCGGAGCCTGACTTCGCGAGTGCGGTATACACGGCGCCGCCGATATCCTCCGCAAGGCGCGCATCCGGCTCCTCTCCCGATCCGACGAGCAAAACCCGGTCGGCATCGAGACCGGGAGGAGCCACCACTTCTAGCGTGGTCTTCGCTTCGCCATCGAAACGGGAGGCCGCTATCGCCTTCGACAGCGCTCCGGACGCGGCAAGATCCGCCTCAGCCGCAACGCCAGCCAGGGACCCGCCCTTTGCAACGGTCAGCACCAAAGCTCCCGAGCCGGGCAAAGCAGGAGCAGCGAACGAAACCTTCATCGGAACCCTCACACGACTTGTCTGGTTTTCGGTAAAGCAGCATACAGGCAGGTGATGCGCCAGACCGATCTTTACGTCCTGCGCCGTTTGCTTGTCGCACTGGGCGCAGCGGCCGGTGCCCTTTGCCCGCTGCTGCTGCTGATGACGGCGTTGCGCTTCGTGGACGACATTGTGGAACGGGGCGTTGCTGTCGAGCTGTTCGCGGCGCTGATGCTCCTCGCGCTTCCATATCTCGCAGGCGCGGCGTTGCCTCTGGCGCTGCTCATCGCCGTTTTGCTTGTGTATGTCCGACTGGCTTCGGACAGCGAGGCGATCGTCATGCGGGCGGCCGGCGTAAGCGACTTGCGTCTGGCGGCGCCGGCGCTGTTGGTGGGACTGGCGGTCATGGGAGTCGTTGCCTGGAATGCGCTGGTGTTTGCGCCTGCTTCTGAACGTGAACTGCGCGATCTCCAGTCGAATCTGAGGGATCGCTTTGCGGTCCTGTTCGTGCAGCCGGGCATCTTCCGCCAGATCGACCGGAACATGACGCTGTTCGTGCAGGACGGCATCGGCAACAGCGAATATTCGGGCATTCTGCTTCAGGACGACCGCGATGACGGCCGGCGCATAACCTACATAGCCGAGAGAGGAACCTTGGCGATAGCAGACGGAATACCGAGGCTGACCGTGTTCAACGGCAGCCGGCAGGAGATCGACAAGGCAACCGGTCGCCTGACACTTGTCTATTTTGACAGCAATACAGTCGAACTGAACCTGCCGGCCATTCCGAAGAGGTCGCGCAGCCGGCGAGAGCGGACCCTGGGCGAATTGCTGAATCCTTCCATCGAGGAAGTAGGACAGGCAAAAGTCGCAAAGCACAGGGCGGAAGGCCATTTTCGACTGGCAAGCGGCCTCATGCCGGGCGCCGTGACCGTCGTTGCGCTCGCATGCCTGCTTTTGGGGGGCGAGAACCGCCGCGGCCAGTCCTTCAGGCCGGCTCTGGCGGGCGGACTTGCTTTCGGGCTTCTGGTGGCGGCCTATGCTGCGAAAGCGGCTGTGGCGAAGCTGCCGGTGCTTGCCGTATTTCAATACGCTGTAGGGGTCGTCCCCATTCTTGTCGGGATTGTCCTTCTCGCGCTGGGCGGCCGTCGTCGGCCCCTGTCCGTCTGAGCCGGGGGCGTCCTGTCGATGGATCGATACGGAGTGCTCCCCCGCTATCTCGCCCGGCGGTTTTTTGTCTGGGCCTGCATTGTACTGATCGTGCTGGCCGCATTTGTCTGGCTGATCGGCATGATCGAACTGTTGCGCCGTTCCGGGACGCGAGAGGAGGCGACATTCGGCGTCGTGCTGGGAATGGCGGCGCTCAAACTGCCGGCGATGATGGAGCTCCTGCTGCCTTTCGTCGTGCTTTTCGGCAGCCTGTTCGCCTTTGACCGCCTTGCGCGGCATAACGAGTTGACAGCAGCGCAAGGCGCCGGCGTCTCGGTGTGGAGATTGTTGTTGCCGGCGCTGGCGGTCGCTTGTGCGCTGGGCGCAGGAAAGGTGGCGCTTTACGGCCCGCTCGCCGCCACAGCCGAGAGTCGGTTCGAACGGCTGGAAGCCAGATATTTCGGCAATGCCGCGCCGGTGTCGTCGATTTCGCGGTCGGGACTTTGGCTGCGGGAGATCGATGAAGGAAATCTGACAATTCTGTTCGCGGACCGCGTCGACAAGAATCGCATTCTGCACGATGTCGTGCTTTATCGTTTCGAGGGTTTGCGACATTTCCGGAACCGCCTCGATGCGACATCGGCGGAGTTGCAGGACGGCAGGTGGTTGCTGGAAGGCGTCTGGGACGCTGACTTGAAGGATATGCCGGCCCGCCGGTCTGTCATGACGATTCCCACAGCGCTCAACTGGAACAATATCGAGAACGGCCTGGCAGGGCCGGCGTCGATGTCTGTTTGGGGACTGCCGGGATATATCCAGGATCTGGAAGAGGCAGGCTTCCCGGCGCGAAAGCACCGGATCCGGTTTCACGCCCTGCTGGCGTCGGTCGTCCTGACGGCGGCTATGCTGTTGATCGGGGCGACGGTTTCGATCCGGTCGCGGCGGCGCGGCGGGACGGCTGCGATGCTTGCCGTTGGCGTCGGCGCCGGTTTTTTGCTCTATATCCTTTCCGATGTTGTCGTTGCGCTCGGCCTGTCGGGACGGGCGCCCGTAATATTGGCGGCTTGGACTCCGGCCGTGGCGGCGGTGATGCTCGGATGCGCTGCGCTCTTGCATCTGGAGGACGGCTAGCGGCATAACTGCGGCAGTCGGGATCGGGCGGGAAGGGCGAAAATGCGGTGTGCATGCCTTCGGTTTGTTTTGCTCTTGGGCGGCCTCGTTGCTTTCGGCGCCGCGCAAGCCCAGCAGGCAGGCCGGATTGTGGCGGTCGTCAACGACGACATCATTACCCAGTACGACCTGGCGGCCCGGCTGGGCATCGCGCTGGTTTCGTCGAATGTCCAGGATACTCCGGAGGTGCGTCGCCGTCTGGGATCGCAGATCCTGCGGACGCTCATGGACGAACGCCTGCAAAGCCAGGAAGCGGCGCGTTTCGGAGTCCGCGTGAGCGAACGCGAAATCGCCCGGCAAATCGAGGATATCGAGAAGCGGAATAATCTCCAGTCTGGAGGACTCACTCTTTTTTTCCGCAATAACAGGCTCGATATGGAGGCATTGAAGGAACATTTGCGGGTGGAAGTCGCCTGGAACAAGGTGCTGGCCGGGCGGATCGCGCCGCGTATCGAAGTGGGAGCGGACGAGGTCGATGCGCGCCTTGCGGAACGACGCGCTGCTGTTGGCTCCACCGAATATGTCGTTTCGGAAATCTTCCTCGAGCTGGACGATCCGGCGAGGGAAAGCGAAGTTCGCGCCGCCGCGGAGGGGATTGCAGCGCAGTTACGCGCCGGCGCCTCCTTTTCGGGACTGGCGCGGCAATTTTCCCAATCCACTTCGGCGGCTCTCGGCGGCGATCTCGGGCGCGTGCGGGCCGGACAACTCGATGCCCGCCTGGAAGCCGCGCTGGATACGCTGACGCCGAACGGCATTTCATCCCCGATCCGCCTCGAAAACGGGTTCTACATATTGCTGCTTCGCGAGCGGAGCGTTGTTGGAAGTCCGGCGGCGGAGGCCGAAGGAGAGCGCGTCGAGATCGAACGGCAGCTCCGCCTGGAGCGCATGAACCGGCGGGCGGACCGCTACTTGCAGGATCTGCGCCGGACAGCATTGATATTCCGCCGGAGATGACCTTTTGCAGCCGCTTGCGCTGACCATGGGAGAACCGGGCGGCGTCGGCGGAGAGCTTGCGCTGAAGGCCTGGGCTGCCCCCGGCACGCCGGCATTCTTTATGGTAGGCGATGCTGATTGGCTGTCCCGGATCGATCCGGCCGCTCCTGTCCGAAAGATAGAGCGCCCCGGCGACGCTTTTCATGTATTTCCTGATGCCCTGCCGGTGTTGCCGCTGCCGCTGACGGCGCCGGTCGAGCCCGGAACAGCCGACCCCCGGCACGCGCCTGCGGTGATTGCTTCTATCGAGCAGGCGGTGGCGGCTGTTCGTACAGGCGCGGCCTCGGCGGTCGTCACGCTCCCGATCCAGAAGGAAAGCCTGATTGGCGCCGGGTTCCCGCATCCCGGCCATACCGAGTTTCTGGCGGCGCTTACCGGCGCCCGGCGGTCGGTTATGATGCTGGTTTCCAAGGATCTTCGGACGGTTCCGATGACAGTGCATATTCCGCTCTCGGAAGTTCCGTCCCGATTGACGGCAGCTCTGGTCGAAGAGACGGCGCGAATCGCAGCAGACGCCCTGCGGGCCGATTTCGGAATCGCTGCGCCGCGCCTGGCTCTGGCCGGCCTCAACCCCCATGCCGGGGAGGGCGGGACGCTGGGCGCGGAAGAAGGCGCGGTCATGGCTCCGGCGGCGGCCCGGCTCCGGCGGGAAGGAATCGACATCAGCGGACCCCTCCCCGCGGACACGCTCTTCCACGGCGAGGCACGGGCCCGGTACGATGCGGCGCTTTGCGCTTACCATGACCAGGCGCTCATTCCGGTGAAGATGCTCGATTTCCACAATGCGGTGAATGTCACGCTCGGCCTGCCGATCGTGCGGACCTCGCCCGACCACGGAACGGCGCTCGACATTGCCGGCGCCGGCAGCGCGCGGCCCGACAGTCTGGTTGCGGCCCTGAAATTGGCTCACGAAATGGCAGAGCGCCGGCAGGGTGTCTGACGGCAATCTGCCGCGCCCGCAGGAGCTGATCCGCCGCTACGGACTGGATGCCCGGCGCGCGCTCGGCCAGCATTTCCTGCTCGATCCCGGCATTGCAGGCCGCATCGCCCGCGCGGCCGGTCCCCTGGAAGGACGGACGGCGGTCGAGATCGGCCCCGGTCCCGGCGGCCTGACGCGCGCGCTGCTTGAGGCCGGAGCGGACCGGCTTGTCGCCGTCGAGCGCGACGCCCGATGCGTCGAGGCGCTTGCGGAAATGGCGGCAGCCAGTGGCGGGCGGCTTCGGGTGCTGGCGGCCGACGCGCTCGACGTGGATGTAACCGCGCTCGGGCCCGCCCCGATCAAGCTCGTCGCCAACCTGCCGTACAATATCGCCACGCCGCTTCTGGTCCGCTGGCTGCGCCGCATGGACGGGATCGAGTCCATGACCCTGATGTTCCAGAAGGAAGTCGCGGACCGCCTGCTGGCTTTGCCGGGCGGCAAGACGCGGGGGCGGCTCTCGATCCTCGCGCAATGGCGCGCCGAAATCCGCCGCTGTTTCGACCTGCCGCCCGGCGCCTTCACACCGCCGCCGAAAGTGCTCTCCAGCGTGGTCGCGCTGACGCCGCGCCCGTCGCCGCTTCCGGTGGCCGTGAACGATCTGGAGCAGGTCACGGCTCGCGCGTTCGGAGGGCGGCGAAAGATGCTCCGCCGCACCCTCGGGGATCTTCCCGCCCGCGCAGACCTGGACGATACCCTGCGCCCCGAACAATTGACGGTGGCTGATTTTTGCGCGCTTGCGAGAGCGGCACGGGAGCAAGCCCCGGGATAATTCTGCCGCACAAGGCATGATGACCGGTGTGGAGTGTCATGCGATGTCATGATCTGCATGCCGAAGGCGCATGAGCGGTTGTCGATTCGGGCATGAGGCGGGCAGCGCCGGGTTGCGCGTCATGCAGGATGCCGTCCCGCCATGCGCGATCCGGGGCTTCCTTCGATACGCGGCTGACGCCGCTACTCAGGATGAGGTTCGATACGCGGCTGACGCCGCTACTCAGGATGAGGAGAACTGCGGCGATGCCGGCAGACAAGTCGCTCAGCCCGGGCAGCGGCGCCGCGGCCGTCCCCCTCTTCGTCCCGGGCAGCGGCGCCGCGGCCGTCCTCCTCTTCATCCCGAGTAGCCGCGCAGCGGCGTATCGAGGGACAAGCGGCTCCCGCAAAGTGTCATGAGTGTCATGATCCGCATGTGGAGGGCGCATATCCCTGTCAGTTTTGGGCATATCTGCCGGCCTCCACTCTCCTCCGGAATCGAAAAGGCGGCCCTCCGGGACCGCCTCTCTGCTGCTTTCAGTCTACCACGATTTCCAGCACGTCAAGTGCGCCGCCGCCTCACTCCAGGTCGCGGGCGCGCTCGCGGAGCAGGAATTTCTGCACCTTCCCGGTGGATGTCTTGGGCAGGGGGCCGAACACGATGCGGCGCGGGGCCTTGAAACGGGCCATATTGTCCCGGCAGAAGGCGATGACCTCCGCTTCCGTCGGTTCTGCGCCCGAAAGCAGCTCAACGAAGGCGCAGGGGGTTTCTCCCCATTTCTTGTCCGGCCTGGCGACGACTGCGGCTTCAAGCACCGCCGGGTGCCGGTAAAGAACCTGCTCCACCTCGACGGACGAGATATTCTCCCCGCCCGAGATGATGATGTCCTTCGACCGGTCCTTGAGCGCGATATAGCCGTCCTCGTGCATGACGCCGAGATCACCGGTGTGGAACCAGCCGCCGGCGAACGCTTCCTCGCTTGCCGCCCCGTTCTTGAGATAGCCCTTCATCACGACATTGCCGCGCATCATCACCTCGCCGACGGTCCGGCCGTCGCGGGGCGTTTCGGCCATCGTCTCGGGATCCATCACCGTCAGGCCTTCGAGCACCGGATAGCGCACGCCCTGCCGCGCTTTCATCGCCGCGCGCTCGGCGCCGGGCAGCGCGTCCCACTCCCTGTTCCAGGCGGAGACCACGGCGGGGCCGTAACATTCGGTCAACCCGTATGTGTGGGTGATGTCGAAGCCCATCGCCTCCATGCCTTCGAGCGTCGAAGGCGGCGGCGGCGCGGCGGCGGTCATCACCTGCACGCGGTGTCCGAAGCTGCGGCGCTCCCCCTCCGGCGCATGCAGCAGCATGTTGAGCACGATGGGCGCGCCGCAAAAATGCGTCACCCCCTCATCGGCTATCGCGTCGAAAATGCGTCCAGCCTCCACGCGCCGGAGACAGACATGCACGCCGGCCTGGGCGGTGACCGTCCAGGGGAAGCACCAGCCATTGCAGTGGAACATCGGCAGCGTCCAGAGATAGACCGGATGAAGCTGCATCTGCCACGCCATCACATTCCCGGTCGCGTTCAGCCAGGCGCCGCGATGGTGATAGACCACGCCCTTGGGATTGCCCGTCGTGCCGGAAGTGTAGTTGAGAGAAATCGCATCCCACTCGTCCGGCGGCGGCGCATAGGCGAAGCCGGGATCGCCTTCCGCCAACAACGCTTCATAGTCGAGGCTGCCGATGCGGTCTCCCGGCCCGTCATACTCCGGATCGTCGATGTCGACGGTCAGGATATCCCGCCCGAGTTCGCCGAGCGCCTGCCGGACTATGCCCGAGAATTCCCGGTCGACGAGAATGGCCTTCGCCTCGCCATGCCCCAGCATGAATGCGATGGAGGCAGCGTCGAGCCGAATGTTCAGCGTGTTCAGCACGGCGCCTGTCATCGGCACGCCGAAATGGCACTCCAGCATTTCCGGCGTGTTTGCGGCCATGACGGCCACCGTGTCGCCCTTGCCGATGCCGCGCCGGGTGAGCGCATCCGCCAGCCTGTGGCACCGGTCGCGCGTTTCCTTCCAGGCGAAACGGCGCCTTCCATGCACGACCGACGGATGCTCCGGGAACACCCAGGCGGTGCGTTGCAGGAATGAGAGCGGCGTCAGGGGCTCGTAATTCGCGTTCCGCCGGTCGAGCCCCCGTTTATAGGCGCTCATGGCGGCGCTAGTATCCCTCGCGCTCCATACGCTTGCGCATCAACTTGCGATGGCGGCGGACAGCCTCCGCCTGCTCCCTCGCACGCCGTTCCGAAGGCTTCTCATAAGAACGGCGCAGTTTCATTTCCCGAAAAATGCCTTCGCGCTGCATTTTCTTCTTCAGCGCTCTCAGCGCCTGATCGACATTGTTGTCGCGGACGGTAACATGCACGGGTGCTCGGTGCTCCTTCGACTGCGGTTCGGAGGGGCGGGTTTATAGCATGAGGAACAGCATTGCAGAAGGCCGGTTCGGCATAGGCTCACCGGCCGCTCGGGACGGAGGCGCAATGGTGGAACGGGAGAGCAGGGAACGCTTGCGCGAACTCGTGGTGGAGGCCGCGCTTCCCCATGTCGCCTTCGACGGCTGGACCATGGCTGCGCTCCGCGCCGGGGCCGCGGCCGCGGGCCTCGACGAAAGCGAGGCTGCGGTTCTTTTCTCCCGGGGGCCGATGGAGGCCATCGAAGCGCATATGGCGCTGGCCGACCGGCGCATGGTCGAGGACGTTTCGGCGCTCGAACCCGCTCCGTCCGGCGCAGCGGCAACCGTGCGCGCTGCGCTTCGCGCGCGGCTGGAGCGGAACGCGCCCGACCGGGAGGCCATTCGCCGCGCGGCGGTCCGGCTCTCGCTTCCGCATAACGCGCCGCTGGTATTGAGGTCTCTGTACCGCACGGTGGATGCGGTCTGGCTGCTTGCGGACGACCGGAGCACGGACTTCAGCTACTACACCAGGCGCGCCACGCTTGCGGGGATCTATGCGGCGGTCCTGCAGGTGTGGTTGAACGACCGGTCGGAGGGGCTGGAGGCGACCTGGGCGTTCATGGATCGCCGGCTGGAGGATGTGGCGCGCATTGCCAGGGCGCGGTCGCGGCTGAAGCGCTGCGGCGCGCGGTTGCCGCGCTTCCGGGCCTTTTCACCGCGATTTCGGTGAAAGCCTGGTCACATGGCCCATCTTGCGGCCGGGCCGGACATTGCGTTTCCCGTACAGATGCAGCCGGGTGCTCGGCTCGGCGAGCAGGTCGGGCCATGAATGGATATCGTCTCCGAGCAGGTTGACCATCCGGGCGTCGCTGTGCCGCGCCGGGTCGGCGAGCGGCAGGCCGGCGACGGCGCGGACGAACTGTTCGAACTGGTCCGCCCCGCAGGCATCCTGGGTCCAGTGACCCGAATTGTGAGGCCTCGGCGCAATCTCGTTGGCCAACAGCCTGCCGTCGCGAGTGACGAAGAACTCCACCGCAAGAAGTCCGACAAGGTCGAGCGCTTCCGCCGCCCGCGCCGCCAGAGCTTGCGCTTCCGCCGCGAGGGAAGACGGAACCGGCGCGGGCACCGTCGTCTGTCTCAGGATGCCGTCCCGGTGGTCGTTCCGCGCAACATCGAAGACGGCGAGGGAACCGCCCGTTCCCCGCGCCGCAATCGCGGAAACTTCGGCCGAGAAATCGACCAACGCCTCCGCCACGCCGCGCTCCGCGCCGAATGCCGCCCAGACGGCCTCGGCGTCGAAGCCCTCATCGAGCCGAAACTGTCCCTTGCCATCATAGCCGAGCCTCGCGGTCTTCAGGATGCCGGGGCAGGGCGCCTGCCGAAGATCGGCGGCGGAGCCGACTTCGATCCAGGAAGGCGTTTCGAGCCCGATGCCATTGAGAAACCGCTTTTCCACGGCGCGGTCCTGGCTGGTTCTGAGCGCCTCCCATCCCGGCCTGACGGGCGTTCTCGCGGCGATGCGGGCCACGGCCTCATGGGGCACGTTTTCGAATTCGAAGGTCGCCACATCTATGGACGCCGCGAAGGCGTCGAGCGCCGCCGGATCGTCATATTCGGCAATCGTGGCTGCGGCCGAAACCTCGGCCGCGGGGCTGTCCGCCTCCGGGCAGTAGATGTGGCAGCGATAGCCGAGGCGGGCCGCAGCCAGAGCCGTCATCCGGCCGAGCTGGCCGCCGCCGAAAATGCCGATAACGCCGCCCGGGGCGATGCGGGTCATTGGGGAATTTCGGCGACCGCGGCGGTCTGCCGGTCGCGCCATGCCCGGAGCCGTTCGGCAAGCGCGGGGTCAGTAAGCGCAACCACACCGGCCGCAAGCAGTGCAGCGTTAACCGCGCCGGCTTCGCCGATGGCCAGCGTGCCGACCGGCACGCCGGCCGGCATCTGCACGATGGAGAGCAGGCTGTCGAGGCCCGAAAGCGCCCGGCTCGGCATCGGCACGCCGAAGACCGGCAGGATCGTCATGGAGGCCACCATGCCGGGCAGATGCGCAGCACCTCCCGCGCCTGCAATCACGGCCATCAGGCCGCGGTCGCGGGCCGAACGGGCGTAGCCGTAGAGGCGGTCGGGCGTTCTGTGCGCGGAGACGATGCGCGATTCATGCGGCAATTCGAGCGCGTCCAGCGTCTCCGAAGCGCGTTTCATCACCGCCCAGTCCGACTGGCTGCCCATGACGATACCGATGCGGATGGCGGCCTCGCCCATGATTCCGTCCCCCTGGCGGTTGGAAGTTTGCCGGCAACGGACCGGCGCCGAAAATACCGTTCAGGCGATCAGGTCCGGATGGCCCTGCGCCTCCAGCCTCGCGATCATGTCCCGCAGCCACAACTTGCGCTTCTTGAGCCGCTGCACCTGTAATTGGTCGAACGGGACCTTATCGGTGAGCGCGGCGATGGCGTAGTCGAGATCGGCATGTTCGGAACGCAACGCTGCGAGCCTTTCGGCCTTTGCGTCGGCTTCCATCGGACCGGACATTCCACCTATGCTCCGTCTCTCCATCCACTATAGCAGAGGCCGATGCGGTGAGCGAGATACGGCGCCTTGGAATCCTGACCAGCGGCGGCGATTGCGCCGGATTGAACGCCGCCGTCCGGGCCGTGACGCTGCATGCGCACGGGAACCTCGGATGGACGGTGGTCGGCATCCAGAAGGGCACGCTTGGCCTGTTGTCGCGGCCTCTGCAATACGAGCCGCTGGACCCGAGGCGCTTCACCGGCCAGCTGCTTCGCATGGGCGGCACCGTGCTCGGCACGACCAACAAGGGCGACGCCTTCGACTATCCCATGCCGGACGGCTCCCGGATCGACCGGTCCGAAGAGATTATCGAGGGCTACCGGCAACTCCGGCTGGATGCGCTGATCGGCATCGGCGGCGACGGAAGCTTCGCGATATTGCGCCGGCTGGCGCAGCAGGGCGGCATAAGGCTGGTCGGTATCCCGAAGACCATCGACAACGACGTGGGCTCGACGGAGACGGCCGTCGGCCATGCGAGCGCCGTTGCGGCGGCCACCGAAGCGCTGGACCACCTGCAGCCGACGGCGGCGAGCCATGACAGGGTGATGGTGCTGGAGGTCATGGGCCGGGACGCCGGCCATATCGCGCTCTCGGCGGGCATAGCCGGCGGCGCGGACGCCATACTGATCCCGGAGATTCCGGCGGACCTCGCGCATGTCGCCGCGAAGATACGGGCGCTGAAGGCGCATGGACGCAATTTCGCGCTGGTCGTGGTGGCGGAAGCCGTTCGCACCGAGACGGGCGACGCCGTGCGCCAGGCGGCCGGCGAGACGGCGCGCTATGGCGGCATCGGCCAGTGGGTGGCGGCGCGGCTGGAGGAGGTGACCGGCGCGGAGACCCGTGTCGCCGTATTGGGCCATATCCAGCGCGGCGGCAAACCGATTGCGCAGGACCGCCTCATCGCGTCCGCCTTCGGCGTTCACGCGGTGGATGTGCTGGCCGAGGGACGCCACGACAGGCTGGTCGCCTGGCGTAATCGGACCGTCATCGACGTGCCGCTGGAGGATGCGATTCGGACCTACAGCGCCGTCGATGTGAACGGCCCGCTGGTCCACACCGCGCGTTCGCTCGGCATCTCCTTCGGCGACGGCGTTGCTATGCCCTGAGCCGTTCGTTCTCCGGGTCGTGGGGCGATTCCGGAATGACGCGGGCGGCCCGGCGGCTGCCGAGGATGTCGATGGCGAGCTCCGTGCCGAGGGCAGCCGCTTCCGGGCGCAGATAGGCAAGCGCAAGGCTGCGCCCGACCGCATGCCCGTAAACGCCTGAGGTTGCCCGGCCAACCATGTCTCCATCCAGGTAAAGCGGCTCATTACCCCAGGGGTCGGCGTCGTCCGCATCGACCTCCAGGGTCGCAAAGGCCTGCGGCACGCCTTGCTTCCGCTGGCGGAGGAGCGCGTCGCGCCCTATGAAATCCGGCTTGTTCAGGGCGATAAAGCGGTCGAGGCCCGCCTCGAAGGCCGAGTATTCCGTCGTCAGGTCCATGCCCCACATGCGGTAGGACTTTTCGACCCTGAGCGACTCCATCGCCCGCATCCCGACGCCGCCAATGCCGAATTCCGCCCCGGCCGCCATGAGCGCGTCATAGAGTCCGGTCTGATATTCGACGGGGTGGTGGAGTTCCCAGCCGAGCTCGCCCACGAAATTGACCCTGAGCGCGCGCACCGGCGCCATGCCGACGCGGATATGCCGCCCGGTGAGCCAGGGGAAGGCGTCGTTGGAAAGGTCGGTTTCTGTCAGCTTCTGCAACACATCGCGGGAGCGGGGCCCGACCAGCACCAGCACGCCGTGGCGCGCGGTGATGTTGTCGAGATCGACCGAGCCGTCGCCCGGCAGGGCCTTGGCGAGATAGTCATGGTCGTAGCGCTCGGCGGCGCCGGACGACACCAGGTAGAACGCCTCCGGCCCGTCGCGCATGATCGAGAATTCCGAGCGGACGCCGCCGGTCGAGGTCAGCGCATGGCCCAGGCGGAGCGCGCCTGTCTTTTTCGGCATCCGGTTCGCAAGCAGGCCGTCGAGGAAGGATTCCGCATCGGGGCCTGAAACCCGGAACTTGGAAAAGCTCGTGATGTCGATGAGCCCGACCCGTTCGCGCGCGGTGCGGCATTCCTCGCCGACAGGGCTGAACCAGTTGGTGCGCCGGAAGCTCCACTCATCGCGCGCCGGGGTGCCCGCGCGCGCGAACCAATTAGGCCGTTCCCACCCGTAACGCTGCCCGAACACGGCTCCGGCCGCCTCGTGGCGGCTGTGGACGGGGCTCGTCTTCGCCGGCCGCGCCGCAGGGCGCTCCTCGTCGGGATAGTGGACGGTGAAGACGTTCCGGTAGGCCTCCTCGTTCTTCTCGACGGCATAGCTCTTGTTGGCGTAGGCGCCGAAGCGGCGGGGGTCCACCGCGAGCATGTCGATGGGCGGCTCGCCGCTCTCCATCCATTCGGCGAGGAAACGTCCGGCGCCGCCTGCCGCCGTGACGCCGAAGCTGAAGCCCTCGGCGAGCCAGAAATTCCGGAGACCGTAGGCCGGGCCGATAAGCGGGTTGCCGTCGGGCGTGTAGGGAATGGCGCCGTTCACCACGTCCTTGATGCCGGCCTCGCCGAATATCGGCACCCGGGCGATGGCCGCTTCGATATGGGGCTCCAGCCGCTCCAGATCGCCCGGAAACAGCTCCTGGCCGAAATCGTCCGGCACACCGTCCACGAAGCAGGCGGGCGCGCCCGCCTCATACGGCCCGAGGATCAGTCCGTCGCGCTCTTCGCGCAGATAATAGGAAGCGTCGCTCTCGCGCAGCACCGGCATTTCGGGCAGCCCCTCGGCATGGCGGGCCGTCAGCGCGGGATGCGAGTCGGTCACGATGTATTGATGCTCGACCGGAATGACGGGCACATCGAGCCCGACCATCGCCAGCGTCTGGCGGCACCAGGCGCCTGTCGCGGTCACCACATGCTCGGCCACGATCTCGCCCTTGTCGGTCACGACCCGCCAGGCGCCGTCCGGCTCGGGCCGGATATCCACGACCTTTGTATGCCGGTGGATCTCAGCGCCGCCGGCGCGCGCGCCGGCGGCCAGCGCATTGGTCAGATCGACCGGGGCCACATGGCCGTCATGTGGGTGGAAGAGGGCGCCCACCAGCCCCTGGGTGTTCGCGAGCGGCCAGAGCGCGCGGATTTCGTCGATGCCGATCATTTCGAACGGCACGCCGATAGTGTTCGCGGTGCCGCAATATTTCCGATACTCGTCCATGCGGTCGCGCGTGTTCGCGAGCCTGAGATTGCCGGTGACGTGGAAGCTCACATCCTGCCCGGTCTCGGCCTCGAGCGCCTTGTAGAGATCGACCGAGTATTTGTGGACCTGGCCGACGCTGTAGCTCATGTTGAAAAGGGGCAGCAGGCCCGCCGCGTGCCAGGTGGAGCCGGCCGTCAGCTCGGATTTCTCCAGCAACACGGTGTCGGACCACCCCAGCTTTGCGAGATGGTAGGCGATCGAGACGCCGACGCAGCCGCCGCCGACGACCACAGCCCGGGCATGAGTGCGCATGGGTGAGCCTCCTTCCCTCATCGGTCCCCGGAACCTGCCGCAAGCGAACGGCGGCAAGCGTTCCATTCGCGACATCGACTATGCCCGTCACGACAGGCTGTCGCATAGGGGACACTCTTCGTCGCGCGCAGGCTGCACACGCCCTTCCGGGTCGGGAGACCTTGCCCGGTATGAAAATCGACGATTTCTCCATCGAGACGACGCCCGGCGGCGCCCGGAAGGTCGGCTCCTTCGCGGCGCTCCTGCCCCGGGGCGCGCGCGTTTTCGTCACGCATCTGCCGGACGGCGCGCTCGCCGATATCGTCGGGACAGTCGCCCGCCTTGCCAAGGCCGGCATGGCGCCGGTTCCGCATATAGGCGCGCGGCACCTGCAGAGCAGGGCCGCCCTGCTCCGGCATCTGGATGCCCTGCATGCCGCGGGCGCGCGCGAGGCGCTGCTGGTCGGCGGAGACCGCAATGAGCCGCTCGGCCCCTTTTCCGAGGCGGGTGATCTGGTTGGGCCGGCGGCGGCGCGCTTCGAGCGCCTCTATTTCGCCGGCCATCCGGAAGAGGACCGCGATGCTGCATTGCTGACCAAGATTGTGATGACCCGCGGCGCCGGCGCGGAAGCCGCGATCGTCACGCAGTTCGTCTTCGAGGCGGACGCCGTGCTGACATGGGAAAGGCGGATTGCGCGTCTGGGCAATGCAGCGCCGATCCGGGTGGGCTTGCCGGGCGTGGCGAGCCCCGGCGCCTTGTTGAAATACGCGAAACTATGCGGCGTCGGGCGCTCGCTCCGGGGCCTGTGGAGGGACGGCCGCCTGCTGAGGATGGCCGGACGCTGGACGCCGGCGGCGCCGATCGCAGGCCTCGGCAATGCGCCTCCGTCGATGGAGGGCCTGCATTTCTTCCCCTTCGGCGGATTTGCGGAGACGGCGGCCTATCTGGCGGAGGCGAGGCAGACGCCGTCCGAAAGGCGGTGGAACCAGTCATAGCCGGTATGGCGGGCGCGCCCGTCCACATTGGGCGCGCCCGGCTCGACGGAAAACACCGGCGCCCACCAGTTCAACTGCGTCATGAGGTTTGAGCCCCAGCTGTCCCGATGGGGCGGCAGGTCGCGCAGGCGGCGGGTCCGGCAAGCCGCCCGGCCGGGCTGGAAACGCAGGATCGCCCGGTCGCGATAGGTCGTCTCCGGGTCGAAGCCGAGTTCGGCGAACAGATTACATAGGAGACCGGGCACGGCCTTCGAACGCATGAAGTCCCGCCGTGCGGCCATAGCTTTCTCCCGCCAGGAGTCGCTGTCCAGCCGTCCCTCGTCGCCGACCGGGTCGGCGAAGGCGGCAAAAGCGATCTCGCGCGCGTGATCCAGCAATGCGTCGAGCGCGGCCAGCCGGCGGAACAGGATGAGCTCGCCCCGGAAGGCGCGCTCGGCGACCGCCGTCATGCCTGGTTCGCGTCGATCAGCTTGCGCCTGATTTCGCGCGAGGCGTCGATAAGGCGTTCGATCTCCTCGCCCTCGCCCCAGCGTATCGCCCTCTGGAGGCGGGAAATGTCCTCCAGCAGCCGGCCGCACACATCGAGCAGCGCATGGCGGTTGTTGAGGAAAATGTCGCGCCACATGGTGGGGTCGCTGGCCGCGATGCGCGTGAAATCCCGGAAGCCGCTCGCCGCGAATTTGATGACTTCCTGACGGAGGTCCTGTTCCAGGTCGGCGGCGGTTCCCACAATCGAGAAAGCGACCAGATGGGGCAGATGCGAGGTGATCGCGAGCACATGGTCGTGGTGGGCAGGGGTCATGCGCTCCAGCATCATGCCGGTCCGGCGCCAGAGTTCTCCCACCTTTTCGACGGCCTCCGGGGCCGTGCCGGGCGGCGGCGTGAGGATGCACCAGCGGCCCCGGAAGAGCTCCGCGAACCCGGCTTCCGGCCCGGAATGCTCGGTGCCCGCCACGGGATGCGCCGGCACGAAATGCACGCCCTCCGGGATATGCGGGCCGAGATCGCGGACCACCGTCTGCTTCACCGAACCGACATCGCTGACGATGGCTCCGCTGCGCAATCGGGGCGCGATGGCCTCGCCGATAGCGGCATAGGCGCCGATGGGCGTGCAGACGACGACAAGATCGGCACCGTCTGCCGCGTCCGCCGGGTCGTGGGTCGTGTCGTCGGCGATCCCAAGCCGCCGGACAGCGGCCAGCGTCTCCGCGCGCCGGGCGCAGGCGACGATGCTGCCCGCGAGCCGGTCCCGCTGCATCGCCCGGGCCAGGGACGAGCCGATCAGCCCGATGCCGATCAGCGCGACCCGTTCGAACATCGGCTCGGTCACGAAACGAGCGTTCCGAGGGCGGCGACGACGGCGCGGTTGTCCTCCTCCCGCCCCACCGTTATGCGCAGGCCGTCCGGGAAGCCGTAGCCCGCGACGCGGCGCGGAATCACACCGTGACCCTGCAGGGCGGCCAGGGCGGCTTCCACGTCCGGGAAGCGGACCAGGATGAAATTGCCGACGCTCGGCAGCACCTCGAAGCCCAGCGCGCGAACCTCGTCGGTGAGCCAGGGGAGCCACTTGTCGTTATGCGCGCGCGAGAAATCGACATAGGCGGCGTCCCGTATCGCGGCCACGCCCGCAGCCTGAGCGGCGGCGTTGACATTGAACGGCCCGCGCACCCGCTGCAGCACGTCCACGACATTGGGCGGGCAATAGGCCCAGCCGAGCCGGAGCGCCGCCAGCCCGTAAATCTTGGAGAAGGTGCGCGTCATCACGGTGTTGCCGCCGGCTTCGACCAGTTCGCGACCGTCGGCATAATCGTTGCGGCCGACATATTCGGCATAGGCGGCGTCCACCACCAGCAACACGCTTTCCGGCAGGCCGTCGCGCAGCCGGGCCAGTTCCTCGCCGGAGATATAGGTTCCCGTTGGATTGTTCGGGTTGGCGACGAAGACCAGCTTCGTGCGCGTCGTCACTGCAGCCAGGATCGCATCGACATCGGTGGTGAAATCGGTTTCGGGCGCCACAACCGGATGGGCGCCTGCCGCGCGCGTCGCGATCGGATACATGGCGAAGCCATGCTCCGGGTAAATGATCTCATCCCCCGGCCCTGCATAGGCATGGGCCAGCAGGGACAGCAATTCGTCCGACCCGGAACCGCAAACGATGCGGTCCGGATCGAGCTCGTGGACCTCGCCGATGGCGGCGCGGAGTTCGTCCGAAGCGCCGTCCGGATAGAGATGCAGCGAGGATGCAAGCCGGCCGAACGCTTCCACCGCGCGCGGCGAGGGGCCGAGCGCATTTTCGTTGGACGACAGCTTGACGATTTTCTCCACGCCCTCGATATCGCTTTCGCCGCCGACATAGGGCGCAATCTCCAGCACGCCGGCGCGGGGGGCAGGCACGGTCATCCTGCGGTCTCCTTGAGAAGGATCGGAACGGCATAGCCGCCAACGGGGACCATATCGGCGCGCGCAGCCTTGACGGCAACCAGGAATCGCCCGCTGCAGGATGCCAGGACCTCGCCGGCTGCCTCGGATGCGACAGCAACGGCAAGGTCGTTGCCGCTCGGGTCCGGCGGGTTGCGCGCGATTACGAGCGCATCGCCGCCCTCGACCGGATAGGGCTCGGGAGCGAAAGGCAGGCGGGCAACGATGTGGAGGGGAAGGTCTGTCTCGGCCAGCTCCGGCCACCAGGGTTCGTCGTCGTCCAGCGAGACCACGCCGATAGTGGCCTCGCCGGCTTCGACTGCGCGCAAAGCGGCGCGCGCGCCCGAAACCCGGGAGTGCCGGGCCGCCCGGAAATGGCTGCGCGCGCGCTCCCAGGCTCCGGAGCCGGCGCTGGCGACATGCAACGGTTGTCCCTCGATTGCGAAACTCGCCCCTATGATCTCGCGCCAGACGCCCAACAGCGACGCGGCGGGAAATGGCGCGCTTTCGACATCGGCCAACCGGCGCATCAGCGCGGCTTCGCGGCCAGGACGATAAATATCGGTCAGGCCGCGGGCGCGCTTGTCCATGCCGACAAGCTCGACCACCTGCGCCCGCTCGCGCAGGCTTCCCAGAATCGCGAGGTCGCAGCCGTCGATCCGTTGCCGGAAGCCGGCAAGCGCTTGTTCGGCGGGATTGTCGGTCATGCGGCGCGTCTTAGACCCGCGCGGGCGGGTTGACAATGCGGCGGGCCGTATCGATACCGGCGCGACCCGATCAGGAGAGAGCGCCTCATGCCCCGCTACCGCATCGCATCCATTCCGGGAGATGGTATCGGCAAGGAAGTCGTGCCCGAAGGCGTCGGGGTTCTGGAGGCGGCCGGGCGGCGCTACGGCATCGATTTCGAGTTCGAGACCTTCGACTGGTCCTGCGAGCGCTATGCCGAAACCGGGCGCCTCATGCCGGAGGATGGCCTCGACCGCCTGGCGGCGTTCGACGCGATCTTTCTCGGCGCTGTCGGCTGGCCGACCGTGCCGGACCATGTTTCGCTATGGGGCCTGCTCATACCGATCCGCCGACGGTTCGACCAGTATGTAAACCTCCGGCCTGTGCGCCTGCTGAAAGGAATTCGCTCGCCTCTGGCGGGCCGCGGGCCGGAGGATATCGACTTCTATGTCATCCGCGAGAATTGCGAGGGCGAGTATTCGGAAATCGGCGGGCGGCTCTATGCCGGCACCGATGCGGAGACCGTGGTTCAGGAAACGGTGTTCACCCGGCGCGGCGTGGACCGCATCCTGCGATACGCCTTCGACCTGGCCGAGACGCGGCCGCGCCGGAAAGTGACCTCGGCGACGAAGTCCAACGGCATCATCCACACCATGCCTTATTGGGACGAGCGCTTCCGCGCCGTCGCGGCCGACTATCCCGATGTGGCCACGGACCAGTACCATATCGATATCCTTACGGCGCATTTCGTCCAGCATCCGGACTGGTTCGATGTCGTGGTCGGGTCGAATCTGTTCGGCGACATCCTCTCGGACCTCGGGCCGGCCGTGGCGGGGTCGATCGGCATTGCGCCCTCGTCCAACATCAACCCTTCGGGCGACATGCCGTCCATGTTCGAGCCGGTGCATGGCTCGGCCCCGGATATTGCGGGCCGGGGCGTCGCCAATCCCATCGGCCAGATCTGGTCCGGCGCGATGATGCTGGAGCATCTGGGCCATGAGGACGCGGCAAGGGCCATAGAGCGCGCTATCGAAACGGTGCTGACCGGCGCCGGCCCGCTGACCCCGGACATGGGCGGCAACGGCACGACGGTCGAGCTCGGGCGGGCCATCGCCGACGCCCTTTAGCCTTTGCCGGCGGAGGAAGGAATGGAGCCTGGCGAAGCAGGTCGGCATGTGCGTTATGCCGCCGACGAAAAGCCACCGACGCCGCTGGCGTTCGGCCTCGGCCTGCAGCTCGCGATGCTCACCATTGCCGGGATCGTTCTCACGCCTTCCATCGTGATTCGCGCCGCCGGAGGCAGCGACACCTATCTCTCCTGGGCGGCATTTGCGGCTGTCGCGGTATGCGGCGCCACGACTATCGTTCAGGCGGTACGCGTCGGCCGCATCGGCGCCGGCTATGTCCTGCTTATGGGCACTTCCGGCGCCTTCATCGCCGTCTGTATCGGGGCGATGGCGCAAGGCGGCCCGGCGCTGCTTGCCACGCTCGTCGTCATTTCATCCTTCTTTCAATTTGCGCTGGCGGCGCGCCTGTCCCTGGTCCGCCGCATCTTTACGCCCTCGGTCGCAGGCACCGTCATCATGCTGATCGCGGTGACGGTCATGCCGATTGTCTTCGATGTGCTGGACAAGGTGCCGGAGGGCGCGCCGGCGTTCGCTGCTGCTGTATCGGCCGGCATCACCATCGCAGTCATCGTGGCGATTGCGTTGACCGCGACGGGGGTCTGGCGACTCTGGGCGCCGGTCATAGGGGTCGTGGTCGGGTCGGCGGTGGGCGGCGTATTCGGGATTTATGAGGTGGAGCGTGTCGCGCAAGCGGCCTGGTTCGGCTTCCCTGAAGGAGGGTGGCCGGGTTTCGACCTCGATTTCGGGCCGGCTTTCTGGACGCTGCTTCCGGCATTCGTCCTGGTCACCCTTGTCGGCGCCATCGAGACGGTAGGGGACTCCATCGCCATTCAGCATGTTTCCTGGCGCGAGCGCCGGGCCGTCGACTACCGGGCCGTGGAAGGCGCGGTCGCCGCGGACGGGATGGGCAACCTCCTGTCGGGCCTTTTCGGCACCATCCCGAATACGACTTATTCGACCAGCATATCCGTGACCGAGTTGACCGGTGTGGCTGCGCGCCGCGTGGGGGTCGCTGTCGGCCTGATTTTCCTTGTGCTGGCCATATTGCCGAAGGCGCTTGCGATCGTGCTGGCTGTCCCCGGCCCTGTTGTCGGCGCCTATGCGACCGTGCTGCTGGCGATGCTCTTCGTGGTCGGTATGAGGATCGTGGTCCAGGACGGCATCGACTACCGCAAAGGGATCGTTGTGGGTGTTTCCTTCTGGATCGGCGTCGGCTTCCAGCACGGTGCGATCTTCCCGGAATATTTCGCGGAGTTCGCCGGCGGATTGCTGCAGAACGGCATGACGGCCGGCGGGGCCGCAGCCATTTTCCTTACGATATGCCTGGAGGCGGCCAAGCCCCGCCGAAGACGCATGGAAACCGCATTCGACGACACCGCGTTCCGTCCTGTCAGCGCGTTCCTGAAGCAATTCGCCTCGCGCAACGCCTGGTCCGAGGCCGCGGCGCAGCGGCTGGACGCCATCGGCGAAGAGGTGTTGGCAACGCTTATGCAACAGGGCGGCGAGAGAGAGGTTCGGCGGCGTCTTCGCGTCTCGGCATCTCGCGGAGACGGAGGAGCCACGCTGGAGTTCATCGTCGCCGCCGGCGAGGACAGGAACCTTGAAGACCGTATCGCCCTGCTTGGCGAACATACGACCGGCATGCCGGTAGAGCAGGAAATCTCCCTGCGGCTGCTGCGTCACCTCGCATCGTCAGTGCGCCACCAGCAATATCACGACACGGATATCGTGACCGTCCATGTAAAGGCGCTGGAGCAGCGTTAGCGGAGCAGGCGGCGCTTTTCCCGGCCATCGGCTTCCGTTACCGTCGCCCGGGCGCAATCGGCGGGAGACGGCCATGTCGGGGACAGCGGTTACGGAAGTTCGGGTGGCGCCCACGGGCGCTGCGCTCGGCGCGGATATCGCCGGGGTCGATCTCGGGCAGGAACTCGACGAGGCGGTTTTCCGCCGGATCGAAGACGCTTGGCACGAGCATCTGGTGCTGCGGTTCCGCGGGCAGGCGCTGGACGACGACGCCCTCGCCGCGTTTTCGCGCCGATTCGGAGAGCTCGACATGGCGCCGACGGGACGCGGCGGCAGGCCGTTCAATCCCGACCGCCCTGAAATCGTCGTGGTCTCCAATATCGTTGTCGATGGCAAGCCTGCCGGCGCGCTCGGCAATTCCGAGCTCGTCTGGCACCAGGACATGACCTATAACGACATCCCGCCCAAGGCGAGCCTGCTCTATGGCATCGAAGTGCCGGAAGTTGGCGGCGCCACACAATTTTACAATCTTTACAGAGCCTACGACGCGCTTCCTGACAAACTGCGCCAGCGTATCGAGGGCTTTCGCTGCAAGCATGACGCCACGCGTTCCTCGGACGGCGGACTTCGCCACGGCTATGAGGAAGACTATTCCAACGAGGACCGTCCGGGCGCGATCCATCCGCTGGTTCTGGTCCACCCGGCGACAGGCCGCAAGGCGCTTTGCGTCGGCCGCCGCCCCAATGCCTGGATCGTCGGGCTTTCGGACGAGGACAGCGATGCGCTGCTCGACGAAATCTGGGCCCATATCGAGGATTGCGGCTTTACCTGGTCCCAGGAATGGCGGGCCGGCGACCTCGTCATCTGGGACAATCGCTGCACCCTGCATAGACGCGATACGCTGCCCGCAGGCAGCCGCCGCCACATGCACCGCACGCAGGTCCGCGATACGGCGCGCCCCGTGGCCGCATAAGGGCGCGCCTCCTAACCGAGCATCCCGGAGAGGCGCAGTTCGGCGATCCGTTCGACCTGCCGGCAGGCTTCGGCGAATTCGGTTCGGGACTCGTTTGCGAGACGCCGCTCGAAGGCGTGCAGGATGCCCGTTCGGTCGTGGTCGCGCACCGCGATGATGAACGGGAAACCGTGCTTGTCCATATAAGCCCGGTTGAGTTCCGTGAAGCGGGCGCGCTCGGAATCAGTCAGTGCGTCAAGCCCGGCGGACGCCTGCTCGGCTGCCGATGCCTCGGTCAGGCGGCGGGCGGCGGCCAGCCGTCCTGCCAGGTCCGGATGGGCCTTCAATACGCCGAGCCGCTCCTCGCTGCTTGCCGCCCGGAACTTCCGGACGAGCGCGCTGTGCAGGCCCACGGCGGTGTCATGCGCGAGACCCAATTCGTCGTCCCAGGCGCGCTCCGCGATCCAGGGCGAATGCTCGAAGACGCCGCCGAAGCGCGCCACGAAGGTTTCCCGGTCCATAGCCGAGGGCCGTTCCTGCGCTGTCGGGGGCGGATGCACGGCCTGCCAGTGGCGGGCGATGTCGATGCGCCGGGCGAACCAGACGGCCTCATGTCCTGCGGCATGTTCGATGAACCGCTTCAGCGCCATGATGCGGCCGGGGCGTCCGACAAGCCGGCAATGCAGGCCGACGGAGAGCATTTTCGCGCTGCCCGCCTCGCCTTCGGCATAAAGCGCATCGAAGCTGTCGCGCAGATAGGCGAAGAACTGGTCGCCGGAGTTGAAGCCCTGCGCCACGGCGAAGCGCATGTCGTTGACGTCCAGCGTGTAGGGAACCATCAATTGGTCTCTGGCGCCGATACGCAGCCAGTACGGCAGATCATCGGCATAAACGTCTGAAATATAGTCGAAACCGCCTTCCTCCGCGGCGAGCGCAACCGTGTTTGCCGAACAGCGCCCCGTGTACCAGCCGCGCGGCCGTTCGCCCGTGACTTCCGTGTGCAGGCGCACCGCCTGTTCCATGTGGTCGCGCTCCTCGTCCATCGGCATGTCCCGGTATTCGATCCATTTGAGGCCGTGGCTCGCGATCTCCCAGCCGGCGGCCTGCATTGCCGCGACCTGCGCCGGAGAGCGAGCGAGCGCGGTCGCCACGCCATAGACTGTGACGGGAATGTCGAAGCCGGTGAACAACCGGTGGAGCCGCCAGAAACCGGCCCGTGCGCCATATTCGTAGATCGACTCCATGTTCCAGTGCCGCTGGCCGGGCCAGGGCGCGGTGCCCACGATTTCGGAAAGGAAGGCTTCCGAGGCCGGGTCGCCGTGCAGGATGCAGTTTTCGCCGCCCTCCTCGTAATTGATGACGAACTGGACGGCGATCCGCGCGCCGCCGGGCCATTCGGGATCGGGCGGCTCGGCGCCGTAACCGTGCAGGTCTCTCGGATATCGCACCGTTGCTTTCTCCGTTCCGTCAATCATTGTCGAATGTTCACGTCATGTTGATTGAAAAAATGCAGATTGCTAGCGTACATAACAGAGCGACCGCTTCCCGACAGGAAGGCGCAAAGCGAATCCGAAGGGGGCGCCCATGCCCGACGGCCGGCTGACCACTCATGTGCTGGATACGGCGCTGGGCCGCCCCGCTGCCGGGCTCGCGCTTAGGCTCTACAGGCTGGACGGGGACGACCGCCGGCTGCTCTGCTCCGCCGTCACCAATGACGACGGGCGGACCGACCGGCCGCTGCTTGAGGGCGATGAGTTCGGCATCGGCGCCTATGAGATCGAGTTCGAGGCGGGCGCTTACCATCGCTCGGTTGGGATGGAGAGGGCCGATACGCCGTTCCTCGACACGGTGCCTGTGCGGTTCGGCATTTCCGAGCCCGGGGCCAATTACCATGTGCCGCTGCTGCTCTCGCCCTTCGGCTATTCGACCTACCGGGGCAGCTAGGCCATGACTGCCCTGCGCCGGGAGGTCCGGTTCCTGCTGAATGACGAGGAGGTCGCGCTCGGGGACGCAGGCCCCGGCGACAGCCTGCTTGAATTCCTGAGGCTCCGCCGCGGCCTTACGGGCACCAAGGAAGGCTGCGCCGAGGGCGACTGCGGCGCCTGCACGGTGCTGGTGGGCCGGCTGCGGGACGGCGACGTCCGCTACGAGGCCGTCAACAGCTGCATCCGCCTCCTGCCGAGCCTCGACGGTTGCCATGTCGTCACCGTCGAACATCTCGCCGGCCCGGATGGGGCGCTGCATCCGGTTCAGCAGGCGATGGTCGATTGCCATGGCAGCCAGTGCGGCTTCTGCACGCCGGGCATCGTCATGGCGCTTTATGCGCTCTGGCTGGAGCGGCCGAGGCCGTCGGACGCTGAGGTCCGGCGGGCGCTCCAGGGCAATCTCTGCCGCTGCACCGGCTATGCGCCGATCCTGCGGGCTGCCGCCTCTGCCGGCGATTACGGCCTGCCGGAGGACGACGGGCTGGTGCGGAACCGCCAGGCGGTCGGTGCGCGTCTGGCGGCGATGGCGGACGGGAAGCGGGTCGAGCTGGCCGGCGGCGGCGCTGTCCTCCCGGCCGACATGGACGACCTCGCCGAAATGTTGTCGGCTGAGCCCGCCGCCACCCTGGTTGCCGGTTCGACCGATGTCGGCGTCTGGGTCAACAAGGACTTGCGGGACATTGCGCCGGCGGTGTTCATCAACCATCTGGACGAGCTCGGCGGGATTGCCGCGGACGGCGGGACGATCCGGATCGGCGCGACGGCATCCTATTCCGATGCGGAAGCCGCGTTGACGGAGGCCGTGCCGGGCCTCGCGGACTATTGGAGCCGGATCGGCGGCTGGCAGATACGCAATATGGGCACGGTCGGCGGCAATATCGCCAACGGCTCGCCCATCGCCGACCTGCCGCCGGTGCTGATCGCGCTCGGGGCCGAACTGGTTCTGCGAAAGGGTCGGGAGCGGCGCGTCCTGCCGCTCGAAGCCTATTTCCTGGATTACGGCCGGCAGGACCTGACGCCCGGCGAGTTCGTGGAAGGCGTGCGCGTGCCGGTTCCGGCGGCGGAGGCGCGGCTCGGCTTCTACAAGGTCTCGAAACGCCGGGACGAGGACATCTCTTCCGTCTGCGCCGGCTTCATGGTCCGCATGCGGGGGAGCTGCGTGGAGGAAGCGCGGCTCGCCTTCGGCGGCATGGCGGCGACGCCGAAGCGCGCCGAAGCGGCCGAGGCCGCGCTATGCGGCCGGCAGTGGGGCGAAGCGGCGGTGGATGCTGCCGGACAGGCGCTGGCCCGCGACTTCACGCCGATTTCCGACTGGCGCGCCTCGGCGGAATACCGCGCGCTCGTCGCCCGGAACCTGCTGAAACGCTTCTATCTGGACAACCTGCCGGCGGTTTCGCCATGACCGGCCCCGCGCTCCGCGACCATATGCACCGCGCGCACCGGCACGACTCCGCCGCCAGGCATGTAACCGGCCTTGCCGCCTATGCCGACGACATGGTGGAGCCGACCGGCATGCTGCATGCGTGCCTCGGCCTCTCGACGGCCGCCCATGCCGGTATTGAGGAACTGGATCTTGCGCAAGTCCGCACCGCGCCGGGCGTGGTCGGCGTGCTGACGGCGGCCGACATTCCGGGTGAGAACGACATCAGCCCCGTTGGAGCGGGCGACGACCCGGTTTTCGCGGATGGCGCCGTTTCCTTCTGCGGCCAGCCCATGTTCGCGGTCATTGCGAAAACGCGGGCGGAGGCCAGAAGGGCCGCGCGCCGCGCTCGGGTCTCCTATGAGCCGCGGCAGGCCGTGATCGAGACGGAAGACGCCGTCGAAACCGTGTCCGAGCCGCTGACGCTTGCGAGAGGCGATGTCGAGGCCGCGCTCGAGGCCGCGCCACGCCGCCTGCAGGGCACGCTCCGGGTCGGAGGGCAGGACCATTTCTACCTGGAAAGCCATATCGCATTCGCTCTGCCGGGAGAGGACGACGAGGTCCGGGTGGTCTCATCGACCCAGCATCCGAGCGAGGTGCAGCATGTCGTGGCCCATGTGCTGGGCGTTCCGTCGAGCGCGGTGACGGTAAATGTGCGGCGCATGGGCGGGGCGTTCGGCGGCAAGGAAAGCCAGTCGAACCTGTTTGCGGCCGTCGCTGCGCTTGCGGCGCGGAAATTCGGCCGCGCAGTCAAATTGCGCCCGGACCGCGACGACGACATGACTGCGACCGGCAAACGCCATGATTTCCGCGTCGATTACGATGTCGGGTTCGACGATGAGGGGCGCATCCTCGCGGTGGACAGCGTGCTGACGGCGCGCTGCGGCTTCTCCGTGGACCTGTCGGGCGCGGTGTCCGACCGGGCGCTCTTCCATGCCGACAATGCCTATTTCTTTCCCGCCGTGCGCCTGCGCTCGCGGCCGATGCGCACCAACACCGTCTCCAACACGGCCTTCCGGGGCTTCGGCTCGCCCCAGGGCGTCATGGCCGCCGAACGCATTATCGAGGAAGTTGCCTACGCCGCCGGCCGTTCGCCGCTCGATATCCGCAAGGCCAACTTCTACGGCGGCGCCGGCAGGGACATGACGCCCTACCACCAGCCGGTCGAGGACAACATCCTGCCGCGTCTGGTCGCGGAAATCGAAGAGCGCGCGGATTATGCGTCGCGCCGGCAGAAGGTGCTGGATTTCAACGCCCGCGGCGGCGTCCTGCGCCGGGGCATCGCGCTCACGCCGGTCAAGTTCGGCGTGTCCTTCACCGCGACCTGGATGAACCAGGCGGGCGCGCTGGTGCATGTCTATCGCGATGGCTCGATTCACCTAAACCACGGCGGCACGGAGATGGGGCAGGGGCTTTTCGTCAAGGTCGCTTCGGTGGTCGCCGACTGCTTCCAGGTCGATCTCGACTGCGTGCGGATCACAGCCACCAGCACCGGCAAGGTTCCGAACACCTCGGCGACCGCCGCCTCCACCGGGTCGGACCTGAACGGCATGGCGGCGTTCGAGGCGGCCGAGACGATCAGGGGCCGGCTGGTCGCCTTCGCCGCCGAACGCTGGAATGTCGAGCCCGGTCAGGTCGCTTTCGAGGCCGGCAGGGTTCGGATCGGCAATCAGGAGATCGCCTTCGCCGAATTGGTCGAGGCGGCTTACATGGCGCGGGTCCAGCTTTCGGCCACCGGCTTCTACCGCACCCCGGAAATCCACTGGGACCGCGCGGCCGGGCGCGGCCGGCCCTTCTACTATTTCGCCTACAGCGCCGGCGTGACCGAGGTCGAGGTCGATACCCTGACCGGGGAATACCGTGTGCTCAGGGTCGATATCCTCCACGACGCCGGCCGCTCGCTCAATCCGGCCATCGACCTGGGGCAGGTCGAGGGCGGCTTCATCCAGGGCATGGGCTGGGTCACGACCGAGGAGCTCTGGTGGGACGGCGAGGGCCGGCTGCGCACCCATGCGCCCTCGACCTACAAGATACCGCTCGCTTCGGACTGCCCGCCCGTCTTCAACGTGCATCTGGCCGAGTGGTCCGAGAACGCGAAGCCCACCATCGGCCGGTCCAAGGCCATCGGCGAACCGCCCCTGCTGCTCTGCGCGTCCGTGGTCGAGGCCCTGTCGATGGCCGTTGCCAGCACCGCCGGTTACCGGCGCTGTCCGAGGCTCGACACGCCGGCGACGCCGGAACGCCTGCTGCTCGCCATCGAACGGCTCAGGCGGGAGGGAGGCGAATGATGGAGGCGCTGCTGCCCGTCCTCGGCGAATGGCTGGAATTCGCCGTGCGCTGGACGCATGTGACGACCGCCATCGTGTGGATCGGCACGTCGTTCTACTTCATCGCGCTCGATCTCAGCCTCCGCCGCCCGCCGGACCTGCCCGAGGGCGTGCGCGGGGATGAATGGCAGGTGCATGGCGGCGGCTTCTACCATATCCGCAAATACATGGTGGCGCCGGCGGAACTGCCGGAACATCTGACCTGGTTCAAATGGGAGAGCTACGCGACCTGGGTGTCCGGCTTCGCCCTGTTATGCGTGCTCTATTACGCGCACCCGGAATTCTACCTCATCGATAACGAAGTCATGGAGCTGTCGAACGAGGCGGCGATCGCCATTTCCGTTGCCTCTATCGTCGTCGGCTGGTTCGCCTACGACCTGATCTGCAAGAGCCGCTTCGGCGACGACAATACGCGGCTGATGCTGTTCCTCTATGTCGTGCTGGTAGCCATGGCCTGGGGTTTTTCCCAGATCTTCACCGGACGGGCCGCCTTCGTGCATCTGGGCTCGATCACGGCGACGATCATGAGCGCCAATGTATTCCTGGTCATTATTCCGAACCAGCGCATCGTCACGGAGGACCTGAAGGCGGGGCGGGTGCCGGACCCGAAATACGGCCGGATCGCAGGCCAGCGTTCGACGCATAACAACTACCTCACGCTGCCCGTCATTTTCCTGATGCTGTCGAACCACTACCCGCTGGCCTTCGCCACGGAATACAGCTGGGTCATCGCCTCGCTGATTTTCCTGATCGGCGTGCTGATCCGCGTCTATTTCAATAATGTGCATGCCCGGAAGGGCCATCGGATATGGCCGTGGATCGCCGCTGCCGTCCTGTTCCTGATTATCGTCTGGCTCTCCACCATGCCGGCGGTGCTGACCAGCTCGGCCAACGGCGCGGCGTCGCTGACGCCCTTGGAGCGCCGCCTCGCCGTCTCGCCCCATTTCGAGGCGGTGCAGGAAACCGTGCTCACCCGCTGTTTCGTCTGCCACGCGGAAGAGCCGGTCTGGGAAGGGATTCGCCGCCCGCCCAAGGGCATCCTGCTCGAAACCGAAGAACAGATCCTAAGGAACGCCCGCCTCGTCTATCTCCAGTCCGGCCGCTCCCGCGCCATGCCGCCCGGCAACATCGCGGGGATGGAAGACGAGGAACGCCGACTGATTGTCGCGTGGTACGAGGAAAGGCGGAAGTAATGCCGGCGGCAGCCGTTCAAGACGGCCGGAGACCGAAGTAAACGGCGCAGGCCGCGTCAGGGCCAGAGGGCGTCGAGGGGGAAGGTCACGGCCTCGAAGGGCGGCAGCGACACCGGTTCGTCCCCGCGCGCTGCGCCGGCAGGAGACCACGCGCCGTCTTTGAGCGCGAACGCTTCTAGGGACCGGGCGGACGGATCGACGAGCCAGAGGTGGCGGACGCCCTCCCGCCCATAGACCGGGCGCTTCCCTTCGAGGTCGAATTTCCGCGTCGAGGGAGAGAGGATTTCGCAGACCCAGTCAGGCGCCAAGGTGAAATAGGCCTCGTCCGGCGGCACCGGCAGCCGCTCGCGACGCCAGCCCGCAAGGTCCGGCACCAGGAGGTCCTCGCCGAAATGAAGCTCCGGCTCGTCGAGAACCCACCAGCCGCCCGGTCCGCCACGGCCTTTCTGGAACGGGCTGACCAGTTCGTCGCCGAGCGAGGAACCGGCTACGGCGTGGCGATTGGCCGGCCGCGGCTGAAGATGCAGCGCGCCCCGCAAGATCTCCGCCACCATATGTGGCGGCGCATCCAGCACGTCCCGATATGTGGCCTTGCGGGCCGGGGTTCGCGGCCGCAAGGCCGCCTTCGCGTTCACGCCGTCAACTCTCCGGTTTCACCCCACACTACGCCGGCGCTACTGGGCTGTCACGGCAACAGAGCGGGCATTGCAGGGAACTGCCGGATCGCAGTCCGGGGCGACGGTGGGGCGGCATCCTGCATGAGTTGCAAGCCTGCCGCCGATATTGCCTTGCGTATTGCGTCTTCGGCGCTCAGACGACCGAGTCGAGCCACTGTTTCAGCGCACTCTTGGGCATGGCGCCGACGCGCTGGGCGACCATTTCCCCGTCACGGAACACCATGAGGGTCGGGATGCCGCGCACGCCGAGTTCGCCGGGGGTCTTCGGGTTGTCGTCGATATCGAGTTTCACGACGTCGAGGCGCTCCTCCATCTCGGACGCGATGTCCTCGAGGAAGGGAGCGATCTGCTTGCAGGGGCCGCACCATTCGGCCCAGAAATCGACCACGACCGGCTTGCCGGCCTGTCTTACATCCTCATCGAAACTTGCATCCGTGGTGTGCCGTGTGGCCATGCTCGTCCCTTCCCGTGGAACCCGTCCAGTTTCCGCTTCCAAGTGGCGGGAAAGCGAGGAGGCGTCAAGGCATATATGGCGCAAGGCTGCTTTCAGGAACCGGCATCAGCGAGGGCGCCACGGTCCACAGCAGCGCCGCGCGCACCGGGACGCCGGGGCGCAACTGCCCGAGCAGCGCTGCGTAGCGCGCCAATTGCCGCAGATAGCCGGGCGGAACCTGCGCGAGGCCGGCCGGCGCGCGCCCGCTCTTGAAATCGACGACCAGCGTTTCGTCGGCCAGCAGCGCCAGCCGGTCGATTCGCGCGCTTACCGTTTCGCCGCCGATGCGCCCCACCAGCGGCGCTTCCGCCCGGCTGCCGGGACCGAACACGGCGCCAAAGACGGGGTCGTCGAGCACCGCCAGCGCCTCCCTCGCCGTCGCCTCGGCGTCCCCCGCCAGCGCCGGGTCGGCTTCTAGGAACCTGCGGGCGGCCTCGAACCGCCGTCTAGGCACGACTTCCGGCAGCAACTCCAGCAGCTTGTGGACCGCAAGGCCGCGCCGGAACCGCCCGCCCGGCGGGGGGGCGGCCACGAACGCTTCCCCGCCGTCGCCGTCGGGCGGGGCCGCGGCCGGGAGCGCGGGCCGGCGGGCCCAGCCGGGCAGGGGAGGGAAGGACTCGCGGTCCGCTGTCGGGCCTTCCGCTTCCGACTCCGCCGCGCGCCGTTGCATGACCAGGAGGGGCTCATCGAAATCGGGGTCCTCTTCCGACGTCATGTGGTCCCGCAGTCCAGCCGACACCGTGTTGTACCAGCAGTCCTCGTGCAGTTCCCGGCCGCTGTTGTTCCACCCGCAAATCACCAGGCGGTCGGCTGCGCGCGTCATGGCGACATAGAGCAGGCGGCGGTATTCCGCCTCGTCTTCCCGGTCGGCCCGGTCCAGCAATTCCCTGGAATATCGGTCGATCCGGTCGCTGTTTGTGGAGGGTGGCCAGAGCAGCAGGCCGCCGTCGCGGTAGAGGGTTTGGCGGCGGCTTGGATGGGCGGGGGCGGCGGCCGTGTCCGGCAGGATGACGACCGGGGCCTCCAGCCCCTTGGCGCCGTGGACGGTGCTCACCCGCACCTCGTCGCGGCCGTGCCGGTCGAGCTGCCGCTTCACCTCCGCCTCGCCGCTCCTCAGCCATTGCAGGAAGCCCTGGAGGCCCGGCGGGTGACGGCGCTCATAGTCGAGCGCGGCGTTCAGGAACTCGTCTATGGGGTCGTTCGCCTCCTCGCCGAGCCGGGCTGCGATCCTGCGGCGCAGGCCGCCTTGCGCCAGCAGGTCCGCGAAGAAGGCGTGGACGCCGACATAATCCGCCTTGCCGAGCAGCGCGCCGAGCGCCTCGAAGCAGGGGCCGAAGCGCTCCGTGCCCCGGCGCTCGCCGAGCGCGGCCCAGAGCGTCCCCTTGCGGCCGCGGGCAAGCTCGAACAGCGCCTCGTCACCGAAGCCGAACAGCGGCCCCTTGAGAACCGTTGCGAGGGTCAGGTCGTCCTCCGGCAGCAGGACAAAATCGCCGATGGCGGCAAGGTCCATCGCAGCGAGCTCGCCGGTCAGCGTCATGCGGTCGATGCCGGCGACCGGGACCTCAAGCTGCTTCAGCGTCGCGATGATGCGCGGAATGAAGGCCCGACCCGACCGGCGCGGCAACAGGATCATGATGTCGCCGGGCCGCATGCGCCGGCCGCCGGGCGCAACCGGTTCGCCCCGGTCGAGCCATGTCCGGATACGCCGGGCGATCCGGTCGGCCAGTGCGGTTTCCGCCGCGTCCTCGCGGAGATAGGTTGCAGGCGGCTCGAACGGGTCTCCCGGCTCGCGCTTCTCTCCCATTTCGAGCGGCCAGACCTCGACGCGCCCGCCGGCGCCGCTGCGGCTCGGCTTGTGGACGGGAGCCGGACCTTCCAGGCCGAGGCCGTGCTCGCCGGCGAACACCGCGTCCACGGCCTCCAGAAGCACGGGCGCGGCGCGGAAGGACACTTCCAGCGGCACGTCCTCCCAGCGCTGTCCGGCGTCCCCCGCGCGCTTGCCGAGTTTGCGGCGCATCTCGTCGAAGCGGGCCGGCTCCGCGCCCTGGAAGCGGTAGATCGACTGCTTGGGGTCGCCGACGGCGAAGAGCGTGCGCGGGCCTTCGCCTGCCCCTTCGCCGGCGAAGAACTCCTGCGTCAGCGCCTCCACTACGTCCCATTGCTCGGGGCTGGTGTCCTGCGCCTCGTCGATCAGCACATGGTCGATGCCCCGGTCGAGCTTGTAATGCACCCAGGCGGCGGGCGCGTGCCGAAGCAGGTCGCGCGCGCGTTCGATCAGGTCGTCGTAGTCGAGCAGGCCGGCGCGGCCCTTGGATCGGCGGTATTCGCGGTCCACCGCTTCGCCCAGCGTCAGCGCCGCCTCGGATGCGGCCAGGGTCGCCTCGATCCGGCGGCGCGTGTGCAGCCCTTCGATCCGCTCGCACTCTGCCTTGAGCAGGCCCGGCAGGCGCTCGCGGCCGGGGAGGTTCTTCGTGCCGAATTCCTCGCGCCGGTTGCCTTTCGAGTCGTGGAAGACCTTGCGGACCTCGTCGATATCGTCGTCCGAAGGATCGCCGATGTTCGCCCAGCATTGCAGCCTTGCGGCGTGCTGCCTGTCGCGCACGCCCCCGCCCGCCAGGATCGACACCGCCTTGCGGAGCGCCTTCATTCCCTTTTTCGTGCGCTCCGGGACCTCCGGCAGGACCAGTGCGGTCCTCAGCGTGTCGAGCGCCTGCGGCCCGAAGGCGCTGCGGTTGCGGAGCAGTTCGGCGATGAAGGCGCGGACATTGTGCTCCGAGAGGTTGTCGGCGATCCGGGCCACGGCCTCCTCGATGCCCTCCCCGCGCCGGTCCAGCACGGCGTCGCGCGCGTTCGCCTGCTTCGTCAGCGCCTCGCGCTCGTCGGCCAGCTGGAACCAGGGCGAGACCCCGGCCTCTATCGGGAAGCGCCCGAGCAGGCTCTGGCAGAAGGCGTGAATGGTGTCGATCCTGAGCCCGACCGGCGCATCGACCGTGCGGGCGAACAGGCGTCGCGCGCGGTCCATCATGTCTTTGTCGGGGGCTTCGGCGCCCAGATCGACAAGAGCCCTGGCGAGGTCCGTGTCCGGGGCCGTCGCCCATCCGGCGAGCTCGCGCTCGATGCGGATGCGCATTTCGGCCGCGGCCGCGCGGGTGTAGGTGAGGCAGAGGATGCGTTCCGGCAACACGCCCTGCAGCAACAGCGCCAGCACGCGGTCGGCCAGCACCTTGGTCTTGCCGGAGCCCGCATTGGCGTCCACCCAGGCCGACGCCGCCGGATCAGCCGCGCGGCGTTGCTGCGCCGTTGCTGCGTCGACCGCCGGGTTCAGAGCGTCCGCGACCATTCGTCCTTCCTAGAAAGGTGGCGGTAATCGTTCCAGGCGCCGGCGAATTCCGGCCTCGGCTCGGCGAGATAGGGCATCGCCTCTTCGTCGAAAGCGGCAACGAAGCGCCGGATGCCCTCGCGCGTCGCCTCGACGACCTCCCCGATATTGTAGGGGCCGCTCGATTTGCCCGGCTTCTCGCCTCCGCGGGCTATCCGCACCGGCTGCGGCCGGTCTCCGCGTCCGCCACCGGTGCGCCAGTATTCCAGTTCGGCGGCGGCGCCCTCCGGGCAGCCGGGAAAACCGCCGTCCGCGGCGATGATGGCCTCGATGGGCAACTGTCGCGCGGTGCGCCGGGCGACATCGGTTGCGGAGGGCGGGTTGCCGGACTTGTAATCGACGATGACGGGGCCGCCGCGGGCGCGCAGTTCCAGCCGGTCCGCGCGGGCCGTCAGCGTGAACGGACCTGCCGGACACTCCAGCCGGGTCTCGCCCGCAATCTCGGTCAGGATACGCTCGATGGCGGGCCGGCGCGCCTGCTCGACGGTCCAGACATTGGCGGCGGCGCGTTCGAATCGCGGATTCCAGAAGGCCGCCGCCAGCGGCCGGTCCCCGTATCGGGCGAATGCCTCCCGGCCGATGGCGAGCAGGCGGTCCCAGGCCTCATCCGGCAGGTCCGGGCCCGGATAGTCGCGCATGAAGCGCTCCAGCGCCTCGTGGATCGTCGAGCCGAAATCGCGCGCTTCCGGATTGGCGTCGATGGGGTCGAGCGGACGGAGGCCGAGGATATGGGCGGCGTAGATGCTGTAAGGGTCCTGGAGCCATGTCTGGATGCGGGTGGCGGAGAGCTTGCGGGGCCGCGCTGTGACAGGCGGGCAGGGCCTCGGAGCTTCGCAGGGCCGCACAGTTTCCGGCCTGTCCAGCGTCGCTTGCCAGGCGGCCCAGCGCCGGTCTTCGATATCCCGCCCGAGCGCCCGGGTCACGGTTTCGAGGCGTTGCAGCCAGGGGGAGGGGACGGTCGGGTCGGTGCCCACCCGCTCGGCGCGCGTCAGCACGACCTCGCCGGAGTTCAGCGCCTGGGCGAAATCATGCGCCGCGAGGCCCTGCCGGGCCTCTGCCGGCGGCAGGCCGAACTGCATGCGCATCTCGCGGCTCATCCACGGGTCGGGCGCAGGGTCGGCCGGCCACGCGCCCTGGTTCAGCCCGGCGAGCACCAGCCGGTCGGCGCGTTGCAGCCGCGCCTCCAGCGGCCCGAGAATGGCGAGGCCCGGATGGCGCGGGCGCGGGATGCGCACCGCCTGCCCGGCGGCCAGTTCGTCGAATAGGGCGGCATAGTCTGCGGGTGCGACGGAGGGCCAGGCGCCCGCCGCCTCGTCGAGCTCCGCCAGAAGCTCCGCCGCCGCTTCCCCGTCCGCGCCGCGCCAGAGCCCGGTGTCCCCGGCCAGCCTTTCCGTTGTCTCGACATGCGCCGCCAGCAGGTCCGCAAGCGGCGCCGCGTGGCGCCAGTGGAGCGTCCGCAGAGGTTCGAAGGCGCGGGCGATCCGCCGCGCGGTCTTGCCGACGCGCTTGTCCTTCGCGTCTTCCGCCCTGGCCAGCAGCCCGTCCAGCCCGTTGCCCGGGCGCGGCCCGCGCAGCAGCGCGAGTTCCAACCGACGGACGGCCCGGCGAAAGCGCGCGGGCTCCATGCCGCAGGAGGCGAGCGGATGCTTGAGCGCGGCGAGCAATGCGGCCGGGGCGAAATCGTCCGACGCTGCATGGGCCGTGAGGCGCAGGAAGGCGCCAGCGGGCGTCCTGCCGAGCGGCTGGCCGGCGCTGTCGTCCGCCAGAAGGCCCCAGCGGCCGAGCTCCACCGAGACCCGTCGGGCGAGGTCGCGGTCGGGCGTCACGAGGGCGGCGCTCCCGCCGTGCTCCACGGCCTCGCGCAGCATGAGGGCGATGGCGCCCGTCTCGGCGGCCGGATTGGCGAAGCGGGCGGTGCTCAGTCCTTCGGCGCCTTTGCCAAGTTCCGGCGCGAGGCTTTGCCAGGCTTCGGTCGTCGCCGCCGGTCGCATGGCTTCCGCGACCAGTCGGCTGCGGGGCAAGGGGCGCGCCTCCGGCCAGTCAGGCACCGCTGCACGCTCCAACTCGAGCCTTTCCAGCAGGTGCTTCAGCGCCCATTGCGGATGCCCGGCCTCCAGCGCCTCCCAGCTCCTGTCGTCGAGATGGCGGTCGAGCCCCGGCAGCACGACGAGGCCTTGCGGCATGGCGGCGATGCATGCCAGCAGGTCGGCCGTGGCCGGCATGATGCCGGTGGAGCCGGCGGCGATGACCCGCCCCGCCGGCGGCGACTTCCGCCAGAGCGCGATTTGCGCCTCATAGAGCCGGTTGCGCCGGTCTATGGGGTCGAGCCGCCCCTGTTCCTCCAGTATCGCCGGCCAGGCTTTCGTGACGATGGAGAGGAAATCCAGCGTCTGCTGCCAGTGCTCCGCGAACTCCTCCGCGACCAGCGTGTCGAGGCCGCTGAAGTCCAGGCGGTTGAACTGGACCTCGTCGATCAGCCGGGCGAGCGCGCCGGCAAGCTGCAGGGCGCGATCGGGCGGGATCTGCCGGTCGCGCTGCATGACGAGCCTCGCCAGCAGCAGGCGGCGGCCGAGTGTCGGGATCGCAGGCTTGAGGCTGAGGTCGTCGGTGAGCCCGGGCTCGGCTTCGGCGCGGATGGCGATTTCGTCGGCGTCCAGCTCCCCGAGGGAGAGGATGCGCGGCAGCAGCAGCGTGCCGCCGCCTGCCGCCTCCGCAAACGCTTCGACCAGCGCGCGCCCGGCGCGGTGGGTCGGCAGAAGCACGATGTCGTCGGCAAGCGTCGGGCCGCCGACAAGCTCGCCAGCCAGCGTCTCCAGGAAGGGCGCGCCGGCGGGGATGGAGACGACATTCATGCGCTTGCCAGCATCGCCTCGGCATGGGCGAGGCGCTCCGGCGTGCCGGCATCCAGCCACAAGCCTTCGCAGACCAGCCCGAACAGCTGCCCATGCGCCTCCGCCCGGTCGTAGGCGCGCGTCAACCGCCAGGCGCCTGCCGGCGGATCGTTGAACAGGCGTGGGGCGAGGATTTGCGCACCGGTGAAAAGGAAGGGTGCGCTCTCCGGATCCTGCCGCCGGCAGAGGCGCCCGTCGAAGGCGAGGTGAAAGTCGCCCGTTCCGTCGTAGTGGACGGCCCGGTCCGTCGGGTAGAGCAACAGCAGCGCCTCCATCCGGCGGGGGTCAAATTCCGCAGAGAGTTGCCTGAGCCAACCGGCCCCGTCCGACCCCCATACGAGGTCGGAGTTGAGGACGAAGAACGGGTCGTTGCCGAGAAGCGCCAGTGCATGGGCGACGCCGCCGCCGGTCTCCAGCCGCTCCGCTTCCCGGCAGATACGGATTTCCGGTCGCGCCCGTTCGGCCAGATGGGCCTCGATCTCGGCGGCGCGATGATGGGTGTTGACGACGGCGCGTTCGATCCCGGCATCGGCCAGCATGTCCAGCGCGCGGTCAATCAACGCCCTGCCGGCCACACGCCGGAGCGGTTTCGGCGGGCCATCGCCCAGCCGGGAGCCGAGCCCGGCGGCCAGCACCATGGCTGTATGCGGCGCCGCTCCCGTCATTCGGCAACCGGCGGGATGCGGAGGTCCGCAGCTACATTTCTGCGGAACCACGCCGCCAGCGGCTCCAGCGCAGGGTGGGCGAGGTTGCGCTCCAGCATCCGGCGGAGCCGGGGCAGGTGGCGCATATAGCCGGGCTTGCCGTCGCGCCGGGCCAGGCGCATGAAGGTCCCGAGCACGCGGACATGCCGCTGTGCGCCGAGAACGGCGATGTCCCGCTCCAGGTCCGGCGCATCCGGGAAGGCGGCGCGGTAGCGCGCCAGAACCGCCGCACGCACGCTGTCGTCCACATCGCGCCTTGCATCCTCGATCAGCGAGGCGAGATCGTAGGCGGGCGGCCCCCCGGCGGCGTCCTGGAAGTCCAGCAGGCCGCAGGCCGCCGCGCCCTTGCGGCCGTGCAGCCGGACGAGGTTGTCCACATGGTAGTCGCGCAGCATCAGCGTTTCCGGCCCGGCCAGCACCGGCGTCAGCGCCTGGAGCATGGCGGCGCGGAACCCTTCCCGGTCCGTCACCGGCCTGCCGGCTGCCGGCAGATACCAGTCCAGAAGCAATTCGGCGCCCGCGAGGAAGCCCTCCGCGCCGAAGGAAGGAAAGCCCGACGCCGCATCGGCCCGGCGGTGCAGGGCGGCCAGCGCGTCGGTCGCCAGCAGGTAAAGCTTTTCCTCGCTCTCGCTGCGCTCCAGCAAGCGGGTGAAGGTATCGTCGCCGAAATCCTCCAGCAGCAGCAGGCCTTCCGCCTTGTCGGCGGCGTGGACCTCCGGCGCCGACAGTCGGAGCTGCCGGAGCCGCGCCGCTACTGCAATGAAGGGCCGCACATCCTCCTCGGGCGGCGGCGCGTCCATCAGCATGACGGTCTCCCGGCCGCGCGTCAGCCTGACATAGCGGCGGAAGGAGGCGTCGCCCGGCAGCGGCTCGCGCCGGGCGTCGCCCCAGCCCGCCTCTGCAAGAAAGGCCGCAATGGCGGTCTCCCGGCTCAACGGCGGTCCTCGATATGCGCCCGGCGCGCATCCCCGCAGGCGATCTCGAAGACGATGTCGAGCCGGCGGTCCGGCAGGAAGCCGCCGAGTCGCTCCGGCCACTCGACCAGCGCCACGCCTTCGCCGAGCGCCTGCTCCAGCCCGATCTCGACCGCTTCCTCCGGCGCGGCCAGCCTGTAGCAGTCAAAATGCCAGACCGGCGGCGCCGGATACTCATAGACCTGCACCAGGGTGAAGGTCGGGCTCGGCACCGTCTCGGGACGAAGTCCGGCGTCCTTTTGGCGGCTCTGGATCAGCGCGCGGGCAAAGGCCGTCTTGCCCGCGCCGATGCTGCCGATCAGCCCCACGGCGTCGCCCCGGCCGAGCGATGCGGCAACCCGCCGGGCGAGCCGTCCGGTCGCGGCGAGATCGGGCAGATCGACGGCTTCGGGCAGCATGGCGGCGGGACTTGATCGGGCGGGATGCGGCTTCCATGATAGTGCCCGCTGGGGCGCCCTCCAATCCCGGGGATATCGATGGAACACGAGACCGATGTGGCGATCGTCGGGGCGGGGCCGGTCGGCCTGTTCGCCGTGTTCGAACTCGGCATGCTCCGGATACGCGCGCATGTGGTGGACTCGCTGGAAGCCATCGGCGGCCAGTGTACGGCGCTCTATCCCGAAAAGCCGATCTACGACATACCCGGTTTCCCGAGGGTGGATGCCGGCGACCTTGTCGCCAGGCTGGAGGAGCAGGCGGCGCCGTTTGCGCCCGTCTATCACCTCGACCAGCGGGTCGAGGCGCTCACACCTCTGGACGATGGCTGGCGGGTCGAGACCGCAAAGGGCGCCGCGATCCGCTGCAAGGCGGTCATCGTGGCGGCCGGCGTCGGCGCTTTCGGCCCGAACCGCCCGCCGCTCGAAGGGCTGTCGGCCTATGAGGGCAGGAGCGTCTTCTACGCCGTGCGCCGGCGCGAGGACTTCCGGGACAAGCGGGTGGTGATCGGCGGCGGCGGCGACAGCGCGGTGGACTGGGCGCTCTCGCTTTCGGACGTCGCTGCCTCAGTCGCGGTCGTCCACCGGCGGCCGAAATTCCGCGCCGCGCCGGAGAGCGTCGCGCGCATGAAGGCGCTGGAGTCGGAAGGAAAGGTGGAGTGTGTCATCCCCTACCATCTGGACGGGCTGGAAGGCCGGGACGGCCGGTTGGAGGCGGTCCGAGTGAAAACGCTGAAGGGCGAGACGCGCCGGCTGGAGGCGGATGTGCTGCTGCCCTTCTACGGGCTCGCGATGAATCTGGGCCCCATCGCGGAATGGGGCCTCGGCCTCGACCGCAACCATATCGCCATCGACCCTTCGACCTCGATGACGGACCGCGACGGCATCTACGCCATCGGCGATATCGCAACCTACAAGGGCAAGCTCAAGCTGATCCTGACCGGCTTCGCCGAGGCGGCGGCCGCCGCCCACGACATCCACCGGCGCGTCTTCCCGGACGAGACGCTGCATTGGGAATACTCCACAACGAAAGGCATACCCCAGCCATGACCCGACCGCTCGCGCCATGCCGAAGGGGCGCCGGCCGTTGATTGAGACCTACACGCTGCCGGGGGTGCTGACCATGATCGGGCCGACCGGCCCGGTGCGGCCGCTGCTGCTCGACTCGCCCCATAGCGGCACCGACTATCCGGAAGATTTCGACGCGGCCGTGGACCGCGAAACGCTGCTCGACGCGGTGGATACGGCAGTGGACGCCTTGTTCGGCGACGGGCCGAAGCTCGGCGCGGCGCTGCTGAAGGCGCATTTCCCGCGCACCTATATCGACCCGAACCGCGCTGCGGACGATATCGACGCGCGCCTGATCGACGGGCGCTGGCCCGGCCCGCTCGCGCCGACGGAAAAGACCCGGCGCGGCATCGGCCTCATCCGGCGGACCATAGGCGAGGACGACCGCGCGCTTTACGACCGCCGGCTGCGCGTCGAGGAGGTGCAGGCGCGCATCCGCTGCTACCACGCGCCCTATCACCGCGCACTGGGCGAAGCGCTGGACAGGCTGGCGGCGCGCTTCGGCTCGGCCTATCATCTGAATTGCCACTCCATGGGCTCGCGCAGCCGGGAGGACATGTCCCGGCGGCCGGACATCGTGCTCGGCGACCGCGACGGCACGACCTGCGAAGCGGATTTCACGGCGCTCGCCGCCGAGACGCTGCGCGGCCTCGGCTACAGGGTGCGGACCAACCACATCTTCAAGGGCGTCGAACTCGTGCGCGCCTTCTCCGCGCCCCGCGCCGGCCGCCACAGCCTTCAGATCGAGATCAACAAGGCCCTCTATATCGACGAGCAGACGCGCCGCCCGAGCCCGGACTTCGCTTCGGTGCAGGCTGACCTCGCGCGCCTGACGGACCGGCTGGCCGCCTATGCCGAGGAGCGCGCCCGCGAGCCGGGGAGAGATACGGCATGAAAACCCATGCCCGGGTCGTCGTCATCGGCGGCGGGGTGGTGGGCGCTTCCGTGCTCTACCACCTGACGAAGCGCGGCTGGAAGGATGTCGTGCTGCTGGAGCGCGACGAGCTCACCTCCGGGTCGAGCTGGCACGCGGCCGGCGGCATGCACACCATTAATGGCGACCCGCATATCGCCCGGCTGCAGAAATACACCATCGAGCTCTATCCGGAGATCGAGGCGGAATCGGGCCATTCGGTCGGGCTGCATGTCACGGGCGGCTACATGCTGGCCGGCACGCCGGAGCGCATGGAATGGCTGAAGATGACGCATGCCCGTGGGCGTTATCTGGGCCTGGAGACGGAGATCGTCTCCGCCGAGGAGGCGCATGCGCATATGCCGCTGCTCGACCCCCGGCATTTCGTCGGCGCGCTCTGGAACGCCGGCGACGGCCATGTCGATCCGTCCGGCGTGACCCATGCCTATGCCGGGGCGGCCCGCAAGCAGGGAGCAGAGGTCAACCGCTTCACCAAAGTCGAGGCGCTCAGGCTCCTGCCGGGCGGCGAGTGGCTGGTGACGACAGACAAGGGTGAGATACGGGCCGGGCATGTCGTCAATGCCGGCGGGCTCTGGGCGCGCGAGGTCGGCCGCATGGTGGGCCTCGAACTGCCGGTGCTCGCGATGGAGCACATGTATCTCATCACCGACGACATGCCGGAGGTGGAGGTCTTCAACCGCGAGACGGGCCGCGAGGTGCTGCACATCGTGGATTTCGAGGGCGAAATCTATCTGCGCCAGGAAGGGCGCGGCATGTTGATGGGCACCTATGAGAAGGCCTGCAAGCCCTGGTCACCGGTCGAAACGCCCTGGGATTTCGGCCATGACTTGCTGCCGCCGGACCTGGACCGCATAGCGCCCTCGCTCGAAACCGGCTTCGAACATTTCCCGGCCTTCAAGCAGGCCGGTATCAAGCGGGTCGTCAACGGGCCGTTCTGCTTTGCGCCGGACGGCAACCCGCTTGTCGGGCCGGTGCGCGGCCTGCCGGGCTTCTGGTGCGCCTGCGCCGTCATGGCCGGCTTCAGCCAGGGCGGCGGCGTCGGCCTCGCGCTCGCCAACTGGATCGTCGACGGCGATCCCGGTTTTGACATTCACGCGATGGATGTCGCCCGCTACGGCGCCTGGGCGACGCCCGCCTATACCGACGCCAAGGTCCGCGAAAACTATTCGCGGCGCTTCTCGATCCGCTTCCCGAACGAGGAACTGCCCGCGGCCCGGCCGCTCCGCACGACTCCGGTCCACGACCGGCTGGCGGGCATGGGCGCCGTGTTCGGCGACGCCTGGGGCCTGGAGCAGCCGCTCTGGTTCGCGCCGCCCGGCGTAAAGGACCGGCTTTCCTTCCGCCGCTCGACGGACTTCGAGCATGTGGGCGCGGAATGCCGGGCCGTGCGCGAGGGCGTCGGCGTTGCGGAGACGAGCGGCTTCGCCAAATACGATGTGGCGGGGCCGGGCGCGGAGGCCTGGCTGGACCGGGTTCTGGCCGGCCGCCTGCCGCGCGAGGGGCGTATGGGCCTCGCGCCGATGCTGAACGAGGCGGGCAGGCTCATCGGCGATTTCACGCTCGCCAATCCGGGCGGCGGCCGCTGGCGGCTGGTCGGCTCCGGGCCGGCGGAGGAATACCACATGCGCTGGCTCGCCCGGCATCTGCCGACAGACGGGTCGGTTTCGGTCGCGCCGCTGGGCGGGGTGCTGAACGGCCTTGCGATAGCCGGGCCGAAGGCGCGGGACGTGCTGGCGGCGGTCGTCCGCGAGGATGTCTCCCCGGAGGCGTTTCGCTTCATGGACGTGCGCCGCATGACGCTCGGCCCCGTGCCCGCGCTTGTCGGGCGGGTGAGCTATACAGGCGGCCTCGGCTACGAGGTCTGGGTTGCGCCGGACTATCAGCGCCTCCTGCTCGACCTGCTGCTGGCCGCGGGCGAGCCGCATGGCATCCGCCCTTTCGGCAGCCGCGCGCTGAACGGGCTGCGCGTCGAGAAGCATTACGGCTCCTGGGCAAGGGAATACCGCCCGCTCTACGGCCCGGTGGAGGCGCGGCTGGACCGCTTCATCGCCTATGACAAGCCGGCGGATTTCATCGGTAAGGAAGCCGCGCGCCGCGAGCGGGAGTCGGGCGGCGCGGTCCGCCTCTGCTTCTTCTCCGTGGGCGCCGTGGATGCCGACGCCATGGGCGACGAGCCGATCTGGCGCGGCGGCGAGGTCGTCGGCGCCGTCACCTCCGGCGGCTACGCCCACTGGTCCGGCGTCTCCGTCGCCTGCGGCTATGTACCGAAAGCGCTGGCGGCGGCGGAGGAAGGCTGGGAGGTCGAAATCCTCGGCGACCGCCGGCCCGCCCGCCTGCAACGCCAACCCCTCTTCGACCCCGACGGCGCGGCCATGCGGGGGTGATACCAGCGGTTGTTGATCGGAACCGATGGCGCGGCGCCTCCCTACCGTAGCCCCGGTCCTTTGTCTTCATCCCGAGTAGCGGCGCCAGCCGCGTATCGAGGGACGGCGCGGGGCATCCTTCGATACGCGCCCGCTAGCGCGGTCGCTACTCAGGATGAGGAGAGGCGGGGAGCGGATCGACGCAAGAAAGGGAAACCGGGCGGTATTTGTCCGTGAGTTTCAACCCAGTGCCGTTGGTATGACTTGCGGCTATCGTCCCGCCGCCGTCCCGGCCTCCGGCATCAGCCGGTTTTCTCCATTGCGGCGCGGACATCCTCGCTGCGGTCGCGGGGCTCGGTTGCGATCATGGCGATCTCGGACACCGTGGCCCGTCGGGGCAGGGCGAGCGCCATGACGATCGCCGCCGATACGTCCTCCGGCATCATCATCGTCGCGCGCGCCGCGGCGTCCGGCGGCAGGGCGCGGCGGTCGAGGATTGGCGTATCGACTTCGCCCGGCAGCACGGTGATACAGCGGACCCCGTAGCGCTGCACCTCCGCCGCCAGCACCTCCATCCAGGCGCGGACGGCGGACTTGGCGGCGCTGTAGGCGGCGCCCGCCATGATGCTGGGCGAGACGGCGGCCATGGACGAGACGGTGACCACATCGCCCGCGCCCTGCTCGATCATCGCCGGCAGGAGCGCGCGGGTCAGCATGGCGGGGCCGAGCGTGTTCACATCCATGACCGCGCGCCATTCCTCCGGGCCGATATGGCGCGTGCTGCGCACATTGGAGGAAAAGCCCGCATTGTTGACCAGGATATCGACAGGCCCGACGGTCTCGGCGAGCCGGAAGGCCTCGTCCGGGTCCGTCAGGTCGGCGGGATGCACGGCGATGCCGCCGCCGGCGAGCTGCGCGGTCTCCTCCAGCGGCGCGCGCCGGCGGCCGCAAATCGCGACCTCCGCGCCGGCCCCGGCGAGATCGAGCGCCAGCTGCTTGCCGATGCCCGTGCCGGCGCCGGTGACCAGTGCGCGTTTTCCCTGAAAATGTCCCATGGGGGTCAATATCCTCGGTTGCGGTCGACAAGATGGAGGAGGGTTTCACCGGCCCGCGCCCGGCGGATGGTCTCCGCGACCAGCGTCGCGCCGGTGACGGGATTGGTGACGCCCGCCACATGGGGCGTAATCCACACGCCCGGATGGCGCCAGAGCGGGTCTCCGGGCGGCAGGGGCTCAGGCTCGGCAACATCGAGCCACGCGCCGCCGAGCCGGCCCGAATCGAGCGCCGCCAGCAGGTCGCGCTGCACGACGATCCGGCCGCGCGAAGCATTGACGAGGAAGGCGCCTTCCGGAAGCCGCGCCAGCCGCCCGGCGTCCAGCAGGCCATCGGTTCCAGGCGTCAGCGGCAGCAGGCAGACGAGGAACTCGCTTCCGGCGAGCAGCCGGTCCAGGCCCGCCTCGCCATGAAGGTTCTCCAGCCCGCCCAGGTCTCGCGGCGTGCGCGTCCAGCCCGAAACGCGGAAGCCGAGATCCGCCAGCGCGCGCCCCGTGCGCCGCCCGATCTCGCCGCAGCCGAGAATGCCGATACGGCGCGGCTCGAAATACTCCTCGAACTGTTCCCGCCAGACGCCTCTCGCCTGCTGGGCCGCATAGGCCGGCATGTTGCGCGCGAAATGCAGCACGGCATGCACGGCCCAGGCGGCCATTGCCGTTTGCATCCAGGGATCAACCAGCCGGACCGCCGGCACGCCTGCCGGCAGGTCACCCAGAAACCCGTCCACGCCCGCCCCGGCGGACAGCACGGCGCGAAGGCCGGTCATGCCGTCGAACAGGCCGGGCGCGCTTTTGAACAGCAGCACGAATTCGGTCTCCGCGGGGTCTCCGATATCCGGCCAGTCGCGTATCTCCAGACCCGGCAGTACCCGGCGTAATTCCGCCTTCCACCGCTCGTCGTCGCCGGCGCCGCCGGTATTGCAGATCGCAAGGACCATGCGCGGGAGGCTCCCCCATGCCATTCTGGGCGCCATAATGGCCCCGGAAGACCGCAAGACCAAGGCCGCCGAAACGGTCGTCGCGGATGCAGCCTCGCTCGAGGCGGTCACGGCCGCGCTTGCGCAATCTCCGGCGAGGCGCGTGCTGCTGGTAAGTCCGCCGGGCGGCGCGTTCACGCTCGGGCCGCTCTTCTTCCGCAAGCTCGTGGATCTCGCAGCCGCCCGCTTTCCGGACAAGGCGCTGCGCGGCCGCCTCGATTGCGCCGACAAGCCGGGCCTTGCGCTTGCCGCCTTCCGGCACGGGCTCGATGCGGCGGTCGAGACCGACGACGAGCGCTTCCGGCGCTTGCAGGAGATCGCCCGCGCCTCCGGGCGGCGCGTCGTCAGAAACCGGGGACAACGAAGCGGGTAAGGGTATATGCTCGACGGACGGTTTCTCGGCAGTGCAACGGGGAGACTGTCATGGACCTTGCGCCGACGCTCGACGAGCGCCCCGACTGGCGCTACCTGCTGAACGAAATCTACTGGGCTTACCGGCACAGTTCCTCCGGCGGCAGCCGCCCGATCCGTTCTCACCACCGGCTGGTGCGCCAGCGGCTCAACCGGGCCATCCGGCAGAATCCCTTCGTGCTCGAGCGCCGGCCCCGGTCGAAGCCCGTCTGCGTCCATCTCCGCCGCGCGCTTGACAACGGCAAGCGCTTCGGCCCGGCTGCCCTGGTGAACTGCGTGGAAACGGTCGCGCCTGAACTGGTCTGGCGATACGGTTACCGCGTCATGCCGGGCAGGCTCGGCGACAAATTCGCCTATGCCGAATTCCTGGGGCCGATGGGTCCGGTGATGGCCGAAGACCTCGTGCTCGGCTGCGTGCTGTTTGCGCCGCGCACGATATACCCCAGCCATGCGCATCAGGGCGTAACCGAGAGCTATATCTGTCTCTCCGGAGCGATGTCCCAGAACGACGCGGCGGTCTATACGCCCGGTTCGATGATTCTGAACACGCCGGAATTCGACCACAAGATCACGACCTGCGCGCTGGAGCCAACGCTTCTGGTATATGCCTGGACAGGGACCACGACCGACCTCACGGAGCAGGAAATGGCGTTCCGGCGCCGGCCCCGAAGGTCTTGAAATCGCCAGCCGGGCGGCGTAATCGAACCGGGCTGTCCTGCGAACCGGGAGCCGACCCCATGCGCGTCACAGACACGGTCCGGAGCATCCTTTCGGGCTATGAGAGCGAGAACCCCGGCGTCAAGGCGAACCTCGCCCGCATCCTGATGCAGGGCCGGCTCGGCGGGACCGGCAAGCTGGTGATCCTGCCGGTGGACCAGGGCTTCGAACACGGGCCGGCGCGCAGCTTCGCGCCTAATCCGCCCGCCTATGACCCGCATTACCATTTCGACCTTGCGCTGGAGGCCGGCCTGTCAGCCTATGCCGCGCCGCTCGGCATGATCGAGGCGGGCGCCGACAGCTATGCCGGCCAGATTCCGACCATCCTGAAGATGAACAGCGCCAACAGCCTTTCGCGCCTCAAGGACCAGGCGGTGACGGCCTCCGTCGCCGATGCGCTCCGGCTCGGCTGTTCGGCCATCGGCTTCACGATCTACCCAGCCTCCGACGACCAGTTCGAGATGATGGAGGAAATCCGCGACCTGGCGAAGGAAGCCAAGGCGTCCGGGCTTGCGGTCGTCGTCTGGAGCTACCCGCGCGGCGGCGACCTCTCCAAGCAGGGCGAAACGGCGGTGGATATCTGCGCTTACGCCGCGCATATGGCCTGTCTGCTGGGCGCACATATCGTCAAGGTGAAGCCGCCGGCGGAGGCGCTGGAGCTCGACGCCGCGGCGAAGGTCTATCGCGACCGGGACATCCCCGTGGCGACGCTGGCCGAGCGCACGGCTCATGTCGTGCAGTCCTGCTTCAACGGGCGGCGCATGGTGGTCTTTTCCGGCGGCGAGGCGCGCGATACGGAAGGTCTGCTGAACGAGATCCGCCAGTTGCGGGACGGCGGCGCCACCGGCTCCATCGTCGGCCGCAATGCGTTCCAGCGTCCGCGCGAGGACGCGCTGGCGCTTCTGGGCCGGATCGTGGACATCTATCTGGGCAAGGCATGAGCGAAGCCGCGCCGGGCGCCGCCGCCATCGAGAGCTGGCACGCGCATGTCTATTTCGACCAGGCGAGCAAGACGCGCGCCTGGGCCCTGAAGCAGCGCGTGGGCGAGGCGTTCGGCGAGAGGGTGGCGGTCGGACGCTTCCACGAGCGACCGGTCGGGCCGCACCCGATGTGGAGCTTCCAGATCGCCTTTGGGCCGGAGGCGTTTGCGGACCTCGTGCCCTGGCTCGCCCTGGAGCGGGACGGGCTGATCGTCCTCGTCCACCCCAATGCCGGCGACGACCTCAAGGACCACCGCGACCGCGCCCTCTGGCTCGGCGCAGGCCTCGACCTCAAGCTCGGCATGTTCGAGCGGAGCGGCTAGAGCGGAACCCTTTCAGGCTGAAACGGAAGTCCGGCCGTCCCTCGATACGCGGCTCCGCCGCTACTCGCGATGAAGCCTTGGAACACGCCTCCGTCCTCCTCCTCACCCTGAGTAGCGACCGCGTCAGCAGCCTGTCCTGAGCCTGCCGAAGGGGGCGCGTATCGAAGGGCCGCCACCTGTTTCAAACCGGTCACATACCGCTCTATCCCGGATTTCTCACCGGGTGTAGGTGCATCGGGGCCCTGCATGTGAGAAAGTTCTTTTGTGACAAAGACTTGTCCTGTTGCAGAGGAACGCCCCGATGCGCACAGAGTGTAACCCGACGCGGATGCGATTTGCACGC